>DASRTD010000315.1:0-8560 GCA_035656115.1 Mucilaginibacter sp. | reverse complement strand
TAAATGAGCCGTCTGCACCGGGATAAATGCGCAGCTCAATCGGGACGGATGGATTTTGTGTGGCATATTCCACATTTGGTCCCATGGGTATAATGGAGCCTGCTTTAACGTAGAGCGGCATTACGTCGATGGGCGCTTTTGCATCGATGGTTTGGCCGCCGTTGAGTGTCTCGCCCGTCCAGAAATCAAACCATTTGGTGTTTGCCGGCAGGTAAACTTTCCGGGTGGTTTCACCTGCAAGTGCGTTAGCGCCGCTGTAGAGTTGTTTGGTTACTGGATTTATTAAAAACGCGGGGCCGAACATATATTGATCGGGGATATTGTAAACATTCGGGTCATTCCTGAAATCAAAAGCCATGCTGCGCATCATAGTATAATTGTCGAGCGTGGTTTTGCCGGCTAGCGAATAAATATAGGGTAGCAGGCGGTAGCGCAGCTTGTCGTACTTCAACAGGATGGCTTTTGTGTTGTCATCCCAGTTTTTGGAGAATAATGCCCGTTCGCCTTTGCCGTGGATGCGCATGATGGGGCAAAACGTACCGAACTGGAACCAGCGGGTAAACAATTCGCGGTATTGGGGCAGCGTCCAGTCGGGAATGCCGTCTTTTGATACATGCGACATATAGCCGCCGATGTCGGATGTCCAGTATGGTATACCCGATGCGCAGGCGTTAATCCCCTGCGTTACCTGGTTGCGCAGGGAATAGAATGTGCTGCTGATATCCGACGACCATAACACCGCCGCATTGCGCTGCTCGCCGGCAAAGGACTGCCGGATAAGGCAGAAAACCCGTTTGTTTGGAATATCCCTGCGCCAGCCCTGGTAGATGCCTTTGGAATGCTCAAGGGAGTACGAATTAAAATAGTCGATGCCTTTGCCCACCGAAAAAACAGCCTTGCGGCGTTCATCCAGCAGGGAACCATTGTCAGGCTCGCATTGGTCAACCCACCACGCGTCCCAACCATAACGTTTCACAATGCTGTCCCGGGCCTGGTCCCAATATAGTTCCCTGGCTTTGGGGTTATGGGCATCGTAGTAATTGTCAAAAGTATGGGTAACAAAATTATCCCAGGTAACGCTGGTTAGGTAGCCCTTACTGTTCATCGCGTTGTAATTGTTCGACCCTTTGCCATAGAGCGGCCAGATGGAGATCATCGCATGCATGTTTGCTTTGTGCAATTCATCGATCATGCCCTTCGGGTCAGGGTAATTTTGCTGATTCATGATATGCGAGCCGATAGGCTGCGGCGACCACCAGTACCAATCCAGTACCACGGCATCAACCGGTATGTGGTTGTTGCGATAACCATCTTTAGCGCCCAATAACTCCGCCCGGGTTTTGTACCTGTCCTGCGACTGGAACAAACCGAAGGCCCACTTGCCAAACATCGGCGCTTTGCCGGTGGTAATGCGGTAAAGGTTGATAATTTGGTCAAAGTCGGGACCGTAAAAAAAGTAATAATCCACCATTTTGCCGCTTTCCGAGCTGTATTCAAACTTGGTATTGCCATCCTGCGCGCCGTAAAAGTTTGATGCTGCATAATTATCCCACATCAGGCCATACCCTTTTGTCGACAGCAATACCGGGATGGCGCCGGTCATGTATTTGATCTCCAGCTTTTGGTCCCGGCCTTTATAATTGATGGAAAGCGAATCTTCCGGGTGGCAGCCCAGGCCGAAAAGCGCTTCATCGGCCGGGGAGTAGAATTGCGTATTGCAGTTGTAAGTGTCAATGCCTACAATGGTGGCGGGTTTCATCGTCTTGTTGCCTTCGCTTTCCGCAGCGATGGTATTTCCCTGCAAATCGTTATAAGTAACCGCGTTAGTAACTTTGTTAACAGTGATGATCAGCTTTGAAGTTTTTATAAGGATGATCCCGCCCTTTTCGTTAACCGTGTAAGGCGTTTTAACCATGAAAGGATTATTTACCACCAGCGAATTTTTACCGGGCAGCGCATCGAAAATGGTATATTTTACTTCGACGATATCGGCCTTGCATATCCTGATATACATCAAACCCTTATCAAGCTTAAAGGTGACGCCATCGGGGGCCTTTTTGTAAGAAACAACTGCTGCTTTTGAAAGATTGGCGGATAAAAGACAGATAAATACATAAGCCGCTATTTTTGCTACAAAGGGCTTTAAGGAGCTTTTTTTCATTTTTCTGTTTTCGAATTGCTAAAGCGGTGAGGCGGGATAAAACTACTTTCGTTTTTTATAATCCGATAGCAAAATTGGTGTTTAATATATAAAAAATGTTAATCATAGATGTTGTGAAGGGATTTGTTGACCGGAATGGCAGTTTGCGACAGGCAAAAAGCATGTTGCAACCCCATTTAAACTGCAAGAGGACAGGAAAAATAATTGCGATAACAATTGGCGATGATTTAAAAAGGCCATGACCTGGGAGACGCATGCAAAGCATTAAACCAGCACACCCTCCTGCTCTTTGCTGCGCACCTCGTTGATATATTCCGATGGAAGCATACCATATTCCTCGCGGAAAACCTTGGCAAAGTAGGCCGGGTTATTAAACCCCACGTCATAGGCTACATTCGCAATACAGCGCTGGCTTTTTGCCAATAATTGGGTAGCGCGTTTCAACCGGATGGTGCGTATGCAATCAACCGGCGTTTTACCCGTGAGGGCCAATAGCTTTTTGTACAGCGAACCCCTGCTTACGTTCAAATGGCTGCTGAGGCTTTCAACAGACAAATTTGGATTTGCCATATTCTGTTCGATGTATTCCAGTGCATTTTTCAGGAACTTTTCATCTTCCGAAACTACGGCGATATCTTGCGCCTGTATCTCTACCTGTTTTTGATAAGTATCCTTAAGTACCTGCTGCATTTTTAGCAAGTTATGGATACGCGACAACAATATTTCAAAATTGAACGGTTTAACTACATAGTCGCTGGCGCCGCTTTCAAGGCCTGCCATTTGGTCTTGTTCGGCGGTAAGTGCCGTTAACAGGATGACAGGTAGATGAGAAGTGCGACTGTCAGCTTTTATTTTTCGGCAAAGCTCCACGCCGTTCATCCCCGGCATATTGACGTCGCTTACAATTAGTTTTGGATGATGTGAAAGCGCTTTTTGCCAGCCGTCTTTTCCGTTAGCGGCCTCAATGATATGAAAACTGTTCTTTAGGTTGTCTTTCAAATAAAATCGCAGATCGTCGTTATCCTCGATCAATAAAATAGTGGGTTTCCGTATGGTGCCGGGCAGTTCCTCTAAAGTTTTCGGCGCGGGCAGGGCCGGCAATTCCAGCAGCGGCTCATCTGCAGGATGCTTGTCATACTGTTCAGCAACCGGCAGTGTGATGGTAAAGCAGGTGCCATAATCCGTTTCGCTATCAATTTCAATGGTGCCTTTATGCATTTTAACAAATTCCCTGGTTATGGACAATCCGATACCGCTGCCCTGGTTAAGCAGGTTTTCGGGCAGGTCGTCCTGGAAGAAACGTTCGAAAATGCGCTCCTGGTTTTCCTTTGAAACGCCTATGCCCGTGTCGACTACCTTAATTTCAATCGATTTTTTACCACCAATATGTTTTTCGGGGCCGGCAAGGCTTATGATAACGCTGATGTGGCCGCCGGGCGGCGTAAACTTAAAGGCGTTGGACAACAGGTTGAAAAATATCCGCTCTATTTTATCCTGGTCGAAAGTGGTGACCAGCGCGTAAACCTCGCTTTCAAAGTGATATTGTATTTGCTTTTGGTTGGCGATATCGTTAAACGACGAAAATACGTCCCGGATGAATTGTACCAGGTCGCCGTTGCTCATCGACAGTTTCAGTTCATTGTATTCCATCTTGCGGAAATCCAGTAGTTGGTTGACCAGGTTGAGCAAACGCCGGCCGTTGCGCTTTATAGTTTGCAAATGTTGCCGTTCCTCTGGCTTTTCGGCCATTTTTATCAAATTGTCGATCGGCGATAGGATCAATGTAAGCGGCGTGCGGAACTCATGGCTGATGTTGGTAAAAAATTTGATCTTCATCAGGTCGAGGCGGTGCACGCGGCGGGCTTCTTCGCGTTCACCGGCAATTTTCCGCTCCGCCTCCAGTTTTGCCTGGGTGGCTTCAAATTGTCTTTTCAGCTTCAATATACCGCGATTGCGAATAAACAATAAAGCGCCTGCCACCAACACGAAATAAATAAAATAGGCCAATCCTGTTGCCCAAAACGGCGGCAGCACCGTTATTTTAAGCGTGATCATGCTGGCGCTTTGAGGGTTGTTGATATTTTTTGCCCTTACCTTAAATACATAGTCGCTTGCATCCAGGTTGGTGTATGTTACTTTCCGGTTATTAGCAGCGGCCGTTATCCAGTTTTTGTCGAACCCCTGCAGCATGTACTGGTAGTCTACCTTGTCGGGGTTAAAATAATTGCAGGCGGCAAATTCAATGGCAAAAACGTTTTCCTGGTGTTTGAGCGTAATGGCATGGGTTTGCGATATGGATTTAGTAAGGATCACCCGCCCGTCCATCGTATCGCCGGCGGCCACGCTTTTATTAAACAACTGAAAGTCGGTGAAAAGCAGATTTTGTTTTGGCTTGAATACACTCACCTTTTCCGGCTCGAAGAGGTTAAAGCCGTGCGGGCCGCCAAAAGCGAGTTCACCTTCCCTGGTTTTAAATGATGCGTAAATGTTAAACTCCCTGCCCTGCAGGCCATCAAATTCGTTGTACCTGTTTACCTGGCAGGTATAACCATTTGCGGAACCCGTTAAGCGGATGCTTGCCAGGCCGTTGGTGGTGCTCAGCCACATCACGCCGCCGTTATCCTCGATAATATTGGACACGTTAGTCGCCGGCAGGCCGATGTTCTTCTCGACATTGATAAATTTTCCGGTTTGGCCATCGATAATGCTCAACCCATCTTTGGTGCCAATCCACATCAGGCCCCGGCTGTCCTGCATAATAATATTCACATCGTTATCGGCGAGGCTGTTCGGGTTACCCGAAATGTACGAGTAGTGCCTTAGGGTATTTGTTTTTTTCAATATCACATCAATGCCTTTATCTCTTCCTATCCACATATTGCCTTGCTTGTCCTGGCATATGATCGATGTATACTCCGAACTCATGGGATATTTCGGGTGGCGGAAAGTATTGGTTGCACGGTCATAAATATTCAGCCCGCCTGCGAAAGTGCCGACCCACAAATTTTTTTGAGCATCTTCGGTGATGGTGTAAACACGGTCGTCGGATATACTTCCGGGCACATAGTCATTATGCCGGTAATGGATAAATTTTTTGCCGTCAAAACAATCCATCCCGCCAAAATAAGTGCCTATCCAAAGCTTATGCTCATGATCGATAAACAAGTGGATGATGACATCGTTCGACAGACTGTTGGGGTCGTTCGCATCATGACGGAATTGCTTATAGGTATTTTTAGCTCTGTCGTAATAAAGCAAACCGCCGCCGTTGGTGCCTATCCACAAATTATGCCGCTCGTCTTCGGCAAACGAGTTTACGTCGTCGTAAGGCAGGCTGTTTTTGTCAGTTATAAAGTGCTTCATCAGCGGAAACTGGATAATACTGCTGTGATAATAGTTTATCCCCTGTTTAAAAGTGCCTACCCAAATAATGTCGGCGTCGTCCTTATACAAATTAACGCAATCGCCACTGAGCGAGGTGGCGTCGTCGGCTTTAGTTTCCAGGTAGGTCATCTTGTGCGTAACCCGGTCAAAAACATCTATTCCGCCGTGATCGGTCCCAAACCACATTTTATTGCCGTCGGCCTGTACGATGGTGTTTATGATGTTGGAAGTGAGCTTGCTGCCCTGGGTATCTTTGTTGTAGAACGCGCAGGTGTTTTTTGCCACGTTGTAGCAATAAACGCCCATGGGCCTTGCCGAAGAATATACCCACAGGGTTTGCTGATCGTCGACCAGCAAGTTGTAGGTTTGCTGCTTAAATGAGTTCGCTTTTGCCACAGCGTCATACCGTGAAATCAGCCAGCCGGTAGCGGCATTTAACTCATCAATGGTGCCGTCGTCATATATCAGCCAAACATTATTGCGTTGGTCCGGGGCGATATCTGTAATATAATTTGAATGCAGCTGCACCCGTGAACCCGGCTGGCCGCAACAGAACTCGGTAAAATGTTTGGCCGGATCATAAAAATACAGGCCCTGGTTTTTGGCCAGGAACCAAAAATTACCTGCTTTGTCCTTTTTAATTTCGCTTATTTGACCAGCCAATATTTTATACCTGGCCAAAAAGGCGGTTATGTTGTTTGAAAACCTTTCGGTGGCCGGGTTATATACACTTATGCCACTTTTTGTAAATATCCATAGCATGCCCTCGGGGCCCTGGTTGATGTTCATTACGTAGTTTTCACCCAACGAAGAACTATCCCGCGCATCGTGCCTGAATATCCTGAATTGATAACCATCATACCTGCTCAACCCGCCCGATGTGGTGCCAAACCACATATAGCCCTGCTGATCTTTGAACATGCAATTGATATGATTATCCGAAAGACCGTTGGTAATATCCAGGTGCGAGAACTTGTATTGGCTATTTTGCGCCAACAGTGCGGAGTGAGCGCATAAAAGCAATATAAAAGATGCCCGAATCTTGAAGCCCATATTGTTTCAAATTTATAACGGTTAGCCGGCTAAAAAGGAGATCGGGGTTAACGCCGTTTCGGGCCGGTTTTATTATGCAGGAATAATTGTAAATATAACATTAATAAAATCTTAAAAAAAAGCGCCGGCTAAATGTTGGCCGCATGTTTTTAAAAAATTTTTGCCCGGTTTAATTAGTTAATTGGTTCGCGTGATACCGATATTCGATAGTACGGCAACACATTTGGTAAAAATAAGGGTTTTGAATAAGCCCGGATAACAGAAATGTACAATAGGATGCAACAAATGTTTAGCGGATAACAGTTTTGTATGCAGGTAAAAATGCCGGTGACAAAAATGAACACTAAGCAAAGAGCGAATTTTCGATTGAATAGGTTTCCATAAACCGACTAACACTAATGTTTAACCAAAAATTTGAAAATACAAATGCCCGCCGTACCAGTTAGGTCAATGTTCATCCGCGCGGGCTTTGATCCAGGCTTTTTCTCAATTATTTCTCGCTGCAGCAGCATGTTTCACCGGCTGAACTGGTGCATATTCCGTTGTTTTTGGGTATATTTAACAATTGCGCGCCATGTAAAAGCGGGCTTTTTTGATAATCCGAAATTTTTGTTTGAGCGAGATCATAAAAAAACTGTTCCCCGTCAATGAAGAAATTTTTAGTTGTAATTGTTATCGTGTCGGCCCTGTCAGTTATCGTTTACTTTAAATTCAGCGGAAGCGTTTCGGCCGATCCCCGGGGGCCAATGTACACCGGCTCGGCAACTTGTGTGAGGTGCCACAGTGATATTTACCATTCCTATTTGCACACCGCGCATTATTTGGCGTCGTCGGTTGCAACGTCAAAAACTGTTCACGGAAGTTTTTCGGCCGGATCAAACACGTTTGAATTTGACCCTTCGCGAAAGATCGTTATGGAAAAACGCGGTAGCGGAATGTTTCAAACGTATTACATCGACGGAAAGATTAAGGAAGGCCATCGCTTTGACATTGTTTTTGGCGGCGTAAAGGGGGAGAGTTACCTGTATTGGAAGGGCGATGGGCTTAACCAGCTGCCCATTTCGTATTTTACCGCGCAGGATAAGTGGTTAATGAGCCCGCGGTATACTCCCGGAGTTGTTGACTTTGGCCGCGTAATTACCAGCCGCTGCCTGGAGTGTCATGCGTCTTATATTGGTGACCGGCCCGATGAACCGGAGGGGTTAAACGGTGTTGAACGGTTTGATAAAAGTTCGCTGGTGTATACGGTGGACTGTGAGCGCTGCCATGGCCCCGGCGCACAGCATGCAGCTTTTCAAACAAATAATCCCACAGTAAAAACCGCGCGTTTTATAACGACTTATGCATCCTTACCAAGGGCCCGGAAAATAGAGATATGCGCCGTTTGCCATTCCGGTAACAAGGGCGAAATGATCCGTTCAACCTTCTTCTTTAAACCAGGTGATACGCTGGCCAAATTTAAAATAGCCGGTTTTTATAGCCTCGTTAGCGATACCGGCAACCTGGATGTACACGGCAACCAGGTGCAGTTATTGCAAGCCAGTAAATGTTTTATCTATAGTAAAATGGATTGCGCAACCTGCCATAACGTGCATCAGAACCAACGTGGCAGTATTACTTTATACACGCAAAAATGCCTTAGCTGCCACAGTACGCTTAGTCACAATTATTGCAAAATGGCAACCGTGTCAAATTCAGGGATTATCAAATCAAACTGCATCCAATGTCATATGCCTGCCTTTACTTCAAAAGCAATTGTATCTCCAAATATGAATAAAACATACGGCGCCGCCATATCGGTTCATACTCATCATATTGCCATCTACCCGCAGGAAACGAAAAAGGTATTGTTAATGATTGGTAAATAGGACAAAAAAAATGCCGCCTCTTTCGGAGCGGCATTTTTTAACTAAAAAACAAATCTAAAAATTAATAACCTGGGTTTTGAGTCAAGTTTGGATT
>DASRTD010000314.1:0-17963 GCA_035656115.1 Mucilaginibacter sp. | reverse complement strand
GGATTTTTTATCGAGGTACATGGGGTATTGGTCGCCGGGATAGAACAATTCTTCCAGCCTTTTGGCAATACCGATAACGGTTACCTGTTTGTCGATACCTAACAACCGGAGGCTTTTCATCGCTGACGACAGCTGGCCCTTGCCGCCGTCGATAATGATGAGCTGGGGCAACTCAGCGCCTTCATCCAGCATGCGCCGGTAACGGCGTTGAACGGCTTCCTCCATAGTGGCGAAATCATCCGGGCCTTCCACTGTTTTTACGTTAAAATGCCTGTAGTCTTTTTTGGAGGGCTTCCCATCCCTGAACACCACAATTGCCGATACCGGGTATTTCCCCTGGAAATTGGAGTTATCGAAACATTCGATATGCCGCGGCAAAACGTTCATCCGCAAATCCTTCATCATCTGCGAAAGCAGGCGTTCCGTTCTTATTTCAGGGTTGAGTTTTTCATACTGGTCTATTTTCTCTTTCCGGAAAAACTGTACATTTTTTTGTGAGAGGTCGAGCAGTTTTCGTTTTTCGCCGAGTTTGGGCACCGTAAATTTGATGGCCGCATCATCCAGGTCGATATCAAATGGTACGATGATCTCTTTGGAATGACTTTCGTACCGGCTGCGGAACTCAGTGATGGCAAGGGTCAGCAAATCCTCGTCGTTTTCGTCGAGCCGCTTTTTCAACTCGATAGTCTGTGTTTGGATGATCGTTCCATTCATTACTTTCAAGTAGTTGACAAAGGCATATTTTTCATCGGAGGCGATGCTGAATACATCTATGTCGGTAATGGAGGAGTTCACCACCGTCGATTTGCTCTGGTAATTTTCCAGCAGCTCGAATTTTCGTTTCAGGCGGTGGGCGTACTCGAAATTCATTTCCTTCACCGCCCTTTCCATATCCGCTTTAAGGTTACGAAGCACGCCGCCAATTTTTCCAGTCAGGATATCTGTTATTTCTTCGATATTGTTATTGTAGTCATCCTCGGTCTGGAAATCCTGGCACGGACCCTTGCAATTGCCCAACTGGTACTCCAGGCATACTTTGAATTTCCCTTTTTCAATATTGGCGCGGGTAAGCGGTAAATTGCAGGTACGGAGGGGATAGGTTTCTTTGATCAGCTCGAGGATATTGTGCATCATGCTTACCGAAGCATAAGGCCCCAGGTATTTGGAGCCGTCGCGGATGATGCGCCTGGTCCAGAAAATGCGGGGATAGTTTTCATTTTTGATGATGATCCAGGGATAGGTTTTATCATCCTTCAGCATCACATTATATCGCGGCTGGTGTTTTTTTATCAGGCTGTTCTCCAGCAGCCAGGCGTCCACCTCGGTGTCGACAATGGTAAAGGTGATGTTCCGGATTTTGGATACCAGCACCCGGGTTTTAGCATTTACGTTATAATCTTTTACAAAATAGCTACCCACGCGGTTGCGTAGGTCTTTGGCCTTGCCAATGTAGATGAGTTCCTTGTCGTCATCCCAAAACTGGTAGACTCCGGGTTTGTGTGGAATATTTTTTAGCGCTTCCCGATAATCAAATTTGGTCATTTTTAACCTTTAGATTGGCAACTTTCAAAAGTTGTCAAATCTAAACTAAAATCCTAATTTCTTGTCGACCTCTCCTGTCCCTTGTTGCTGCTGTTTATACTGATCGCAATCTAAAATGACACTTGTGCCATTCTTCGGTGCATCAAAATCCACGTTCTTTTTGATGCCCAGTGCCGGATTTGCATAAACTCTTTTCATAAACAACGCGAATATCGGCAACGCCGAATTGGCGCCCTCGCCGAGGCGTGTTGAGCGGAAGTGTATGTCGCGGTCTTCACAGCCGGTCCATACGCCGGTAACCAGTTGGGGGGTGATGCCCATAAACCAGCCGTCGGAGTTTTCCTGGGTGGTGCCTGTTTTGCCGCCGATGGGGTTGGTTAAGCTATAAGGGGCACGCTGCAGCCTGGAGCCGGTGCCGTCCTCGATCACACCTTTAAGCATATAGGTCATTACGTAGGCGCTTTGGGCGTCCATCGCCTGTACAACTTTCGGGGTATGGGTATAAACAACGTTGCCATTTCTATCTTCCACTCTTAATATAAAGGTTGGCTCGGTCCATATACCATGATTGGCAAAAACGCAGTAAGCGCCGGTCATGTCGAAAACAGAGGCATTAAATACGCCCAGGCAGATGGACGGGTACGCCGGTACGTCGCTGTTGATGCCCATCTTTTTGATCAGCTCAACTACCGGCACGGGTTTCACCTCGTTCATCACGTAGGCGGTTACCCAGTTTTGTGAGTGTGCCAGCGCCTGGCGAAGCGTGATAGCGCCCGGTAACGTTTCGGTAGGCGAGGAGCCGGGCGTCCATGGTGTGCCATAGCCGTAAATGGTTACGGGCACATTGTCTACTTCCTGGCATGGCGAAAAACCGTTTTCGATGGCAACAGCATAGGTAAACGGTTTTGCGGTTGAACCCACCTGCCGGGTGCCCTCTTTTACCTGGTCGTATTTAAAATGTTCGAAATTGGTGCCGCCCACCCAGGCTTTAATATAACCGGTTGTGGGGTCCATGCTCATCATGGCGTTGCGGAGCATCATTTTGGTGAAGACGATAGAGTCGATCGGTTTCATCAGCGTATCGATCTCGCCTTTCCAGGTAAACAGCTGAATGCTGTCGGGCGTATCAAAATTTCGCCTGATCTCTTCCTCCGATTTCCCCTCCAGTTCCAGTTCCTTATACCGGTCCGACCGGTACATGCCCTGATCAAGCAGCAGCTTAAAATTCTTCACGTTTTTATAGCGGCTTACGCCATGCCATTGCTCGTTGAACTGGGCCTGCAGCTTCGGCATGTATTCCGCTTGCGCTTCTTCCGCATATTGCTGCATGGTGGGGTCGAGGGTGGTATATATCTTTAACCCGTCACGATCGAAATCATAAGGCGTTCCATCGGCTCTGTTAATGTTTTGCGCTTTAAATATTCTTTGCAGCTCCTGTTTCAGCACCGCCCTGAAGTACGGAGCGGGGCCGTCGACGTGGCTCATGGGGTTAAAATCAATCCCCAGCGGTTTGTTTTTTAATTCATCAAGCTGCCCTTCGCTTAAAAATCCACGTTCTTCCATCAAACCTAAAATAAGGTTACGCCTGGCCAGCGCCCTTTGCGGATGCCTGATGGGCGAATAAATGCCGGGGCCTTTTACCATCCCGATCAATACTGCGGCCTGATCGGGCGTAAGTTTATCCGGCGTTTCGTTAAAATAGGTATGCGCCGCCGACTTAATGCCATAGGTATTATAAGCGCCAAAATCGACGGTATTCAGGTACATTGTAATGATCTCCTGTTTGGTGTAGTCGCGTTCAAGCCGTACAGCGATGATCCATTCTTTTAGTTTTTGGGTAAAACGCACGAAAGGGTTATGGGCCCCCTCGCCCGAGAAACGATTTTTAGCCAGTTGTTGTGTGATGGTACTGCCGCCCTGTTTTTTGCCGATCAAATTCAGCAATGGGATGGTAAGCATACGCCTGAAATCGATGCCGGAGTGTTCATAAAAGCGGGAGTCCTCGGTAGCGATGAGCGCATTTATTACGTTTGGCGACAACTGTGTAAAGGTTACGTTTGAACGGTTTTCAACAAAATAGGTGCCCAAAACGGTCGTCCCGTCATCGCCAAGCACTTCAGTTGCCTGGTTGCTTTTTGGGTTTTCCAGGTCGCGAAACGATGGGAGCGCGCCAAAAAGCCCGAAATTGGTCACCAGGATCAGCAAAACAAAAAGCGCGAACAGGCTGATCACTGTCCTCCACATCATCCAGTTATACCTTCTTATGTCAGTCGGCGAAAGTTTTATGATCATTTTTCTCAGTAGTTGTTCTGGTAATAGTCGATGTAACTATCCAGCGTTTTCTTGTCGGCTAATTTATCAAGGTTTTGCTTTGTTATGATAAAATAGCTGTACTTATCAACCGGCACCTTCATAATATCGCCCAGGAGCGGAACGATTTGCTGCGCGTATTTTTTTACCGCATTTAGCGAGCTAAACATCCCCACATAGACCAACTGGTTGTTATCTCCAACCGCCAATAACTGGTGCCTGAGTTGCTGGCCGGTAAAATTGGCGCGGTTAAACTGCCCTATTCCAAAACGCGAGGAGGACATATTAGTTGTACCCGTGGCGACATTTATAACAAAATAGTAGTTGGCGCTATCGGCCATATTAAATACAGCCGATATATAAGGATGTTTTGTTACCGGCAGGCTCACCGAATCTTTTTTGCCTGGCTGCGCCGGCAGGACTATTGGAGCAACAACGGCCTGTTGTTGCTTGTCAGGTGTTTTAGCAGCTGCTGCCTGTAACTCTTTCTTTTTTTCGGCCACTGCCTGGTCATAAGGCAATGGGGCCCTCGGCTTGGGTCGGTAGGCGGCTTTCTTTTGATTTTCCTCCGCAAGCGTAAACGGCACTTCTTTTGGATCAACATCAGCCAAAACGGTGTTGCGGCTTTGCATTTCGGCATCGTTTGCGGCAATATAGGTTAAATGCTGCTTTGCAAGCGGGGTCGCCAGCCTGTCGCCCGGATATGTCTTCACCAATTGCTGCAGGCTATCCTTAAAAGGGCCAAGCTTTTCAAAATGCCCCTGGGCAATGGTTTGCAGGTAATAAAGCTGTGCCGAAAATTTGTTATCCGGGAATTGCTTCATCAGTTCGGGCACACAGGCAATTACGTCTTTATATGCCTTATGATCGTAAAGGTCGAAAATTACGTTGTACGCGTTGGTAAGTTCCGCGTCCTTGTCCTCTATCTTTTTGAAATACTCCGGATCGGTCAGTATTTTGGCGAAAGGCGTTTCGGGGAATTCCTTTATCACCTTATTTTTATACAGGCCGGCCTTAGCATTATCGCCGGCATCGCTGTAAAGCCGGTACAGGCTATAATAAATGGCCGGCCGATTTGGATCGTTCGGGAAACGGGCCAGCATTTGTTCAAAATAAGCAATTGCCTCTTTTTTGTCATCTAACACATCGCGGTAAAAATTGGCGATATCGTAATAAGCGTTATAAATGCGGGTGTTTGATTGGGCAAGCAAATCGGCGGTCAGCGGGAGCGCCTTAACTAAATTTTGCCGGTACCCGGAAGCGCCGGAGGAGCCGTTTCCGGTGGGCCCGCTGCCCGTTATGGGTGCATCAGGATCGTTTGCCTGGATGGAACCCGACTGGTTATTGGTTATATTGCCGCTTGATCTTGAACTTCGCCGCCAATCATCTTCAAGCTTGCGATTGCCCCAAACACGTTTAAAATCGGTATATCCCTGGCTAACCGCCCCGGCATTGTCAAAATAGAAAGAGCCGCCCGCAAACGAGTTGGCCGATGTGCTCGTGATGGCCGCCGCCGCATTTGCCTTGGCGGCATTTGCGGCCTGCTGTTGTTGCAGCGTATAGTCGCTAACCATCTTATCAATCACCGAGTCGCGCCTTCCTTTGCTCATTTTTGCCAGCGCCTGCAAAGTGTCCTCGCGTGTGATGACCTGCAGCCGCTCGGCCAGGTAGGCAAGGTTCGAGCCTTTCTTTTGGATGGCCTGGTAGCCCGGATAGGTCACCGGCAGACTGGTTAAAGTACTGTCGTAGTATTTTTTCGATTTCAGGTAGTCGGCTTTATCATCAAAATATATTTCAGCAAGGCGAAGATAGGAGAGGCCTTTTTGGGTTTGGTTTTTAGTGCTGACACGCAGCGAAAGATTATAATCCTTTATGGCAGGGTCGATATGCTTATCAGCATGCTCCAGTTGTGCTATGTTGTAGTATATCTGATCCTTAAAATCGATATTATTTGGATTTTTAAGCAATTCCTTTAGTCGTTGCAGGCGGTCGACCTTTATGCCGTTTTGATTGTCCTGGATGCGTATAATATTCAAACTGGCATTAAAGGCCATTTCGAACAAAGCATTACTTTTTGCTATTTGCGCATAGTTTTTTAAGGCGTCGCCCATTTTGCCATTCAACTCTTCCAGTTGCGATAAGATAAACGTCCACCTGAGGCGCTGTGTTTGATCGTGACAAAGGTGAATCGCTTGTTTGGCCATCTCTTCGCCATCGGCATAGTCCATTACAACTACGTCATATTCTAATTTGGTGGCAAAAATATCCGCAAACGGCTTGTTTTTTTTTGGGTCGATGTTGGCTATCGCGCTGTCGATGGCTGCCTTGGCATCCGGCAGCTTATCTAAGTAAATGAGGGTCCTTGCCTTCCACACGTAGGATTGCTGCACAAGGTCTTTTCTTTTTGGGAACGACCGTATCACATAGCTGAAATACTCAACCGCATTAAAATAATTACCCTCCAGGTAATTAGCCTGGCCCAAAACAAGATACGCATCGCCGATGTACTTGCTTTGGTCCTTCATGTTGATGAGGTAATTGGCTTTAACTGTGGCTAAATCAAGGTCCTTATCAACGGTGGCGCTATGGGGTGTGGTATCCTGGTAAACGGCAAGTATTTCGTTGTAATTGTCGACAAAAGCGGTTGTGTAAGCATCCTGTTTTTGGCGAAGTATCTCTTTGGCGTTAAATAAAATGTTGTAATGCGCTGTAAGGTTTTGCATGGTACGGTTAAAGCCGCTTTGTTTTTGGAAAGTGCAACCCGTTGCCATAATAGCAAGGACGAGCAGCAGGAAGCAGGTCGGTTTAACAGAAGATTTATTGGTTTGCGTCAACTTATTTCGGGAAAACAAATGCCTTGCTAATTTAATAACAAATAACGAACAGGATCAATAAATTTGTATATGGCCAAAGATGAGCAAAAACCGGAGAACGGTGACAAAAAAGAAGTAAATAACTATTTAAAGTTTACCGGGATGGGTTTCCAGATGATAGCGGTTATCGGCATATTCACCTATATCGGTTTTAAAATTGATGAGGCCGGGCATCATTCGGTAAAATGGGCAACGGCGGCGCTTTCACTTATCGGGGTTTTTATATCTTTGTACCTTGTTATAAGGGCGATAAAAGAATAGTGCAAAGCTAAGTCGAAAGTCTTTAGTCGAAAGTCTTAAGTCAATATTGTGCGCTTCGGATTCAGGGTTTGAGATTTGAGTATCCGAAACGTTAAAAACAGTCGCAGCTACCCTCTTTCCGCCGCAGGCGAAGAGAGGGTGAACGCCCGCCTTTAGGCGGGCCGTTCGTGTGAGTCGATGCGTGGTGCTGGCGTCGGCGGTAATGTCCGCCGGGTCGACTCACCCTGCCATCGCTGCGCCCGGCATCCCTCTCTTCCGCAAGCGGGAAAGAGGGAAAAGGAATGTTTTGAGCACCTAAGGTTTGAGATTTTCATTAGAGGACAAAGTTTCAATTTATGGTTGACACGACATCCGGTAATCCGAATCGCGGTTTACCGGCAGATTTTTTCGCTGAATAATATTATTTTATAAGTAATTAATGCAATAAATCTGCCCCAGGCAATCCGCTCATGAAAATTTACCAGGCCCTTCTTTTCTACCTTTGGTTTACCGTTATTATCGCTATTCCCCCCTATGCGCTGAATGCCTATGGCCATGCGGACCTGATCATCCCCGATTTTTGGCTGGTTTTTGGTTTTCTTTCCGGCCTTTCGTTGCTGGTAGTGGCCGGAATACTCGTTGTCAGGCAAATGTATCCCACCATGTTCACCGAAGCATTTATGGGCGCTACAGTGTTTAAAATCCTTGCCTGCGTCATTTTTGTGCTGGTTTTTTTGTCGAAAAATAAGGTAGAAAAACACGTTTTTGTAGGCGATTTTTTTTATGTATATTTCTTAAATACAGCCTTTGAAGTTTATATTTTGTTACGTACCTTGCGGCACAAAATTTCAAGGTAGAAAACGTCATTTAGATGAATATTAGCGCGATTTTGCATTCAAAAGTTTTTACAAAATTTACAATTTGTGCCTTTTTTTTAACATTGGGCGCATTTCCGGTTAAGGTTTTTTCGCAGGAAGCAAAGGCCGAAAAGTTCGATGCCGGTAAAACCGCGATGGAGCATATCGCCGATAAGCACGAATGGCATTTGTTTGGCGAAAAGGTTGTTGTACCCCTTCCCATCATCCTTTATACCGACAAAGGTTTCGAATTCTTTCTATCGGGTAGTTTTAATCCGGAAGGGGCTGTTTATAAAGGTAAATACTATAACTATAGCCTGGTGCATGATCGGGTGAAAGTGGTTGACCAGGCCGGCAAAGTTGACGACGCTGCCACTAAAAAAGTATGGGACTTTTCCATCACCCAAAATATTGCGGGTATGTGGCTTTCAGGTCTTGTTTTAATATTTGTATTCCTCAGCGCATCATCGGGCTATAAAAAACGCGGGGGGAAGGCCCCAAAAGGTTTGCAATCTTTTGTTGAGCCGATTATACTGTTTATAAGAGACGATGTGGCCAGGCCTAATATCGGTTTAAAGTATGAGCGTTTTATGCCGCTGCTGCTTACCGTTTTCTTCTTTATTCTGATCAACAACTTTTTCGGGATGATCCCGTTTTTTCCGGGCGGTTATAACCTTACCGGCAATATCGCGGTAACATTTACACTGGCATTTATTATCTTCCTGGTGATTAACCTCAACGCTAATAAATACTACTGGAAGCATATTTTTTCGCCAAATCCATGGTGGCTGTTCCCGATTATGATCCCCGTGGAAATTGTGGGTATATTTTCGAAGCCAATCGCATTGATGATTCGTTTGTTTGCAAATATGCTGGCAGGCCACATCGTGATCATTAGCTTAATTTCGCTCATATTTATTTTTAATACATTATGGATAGCGCCGGTTTCGGTTGTCTTTGCGGTATTCATCGATGTGATAGAGGTGCTGGTGGTTTTCCTGCAGGCGTATGTATTTACTATCCTGTCGGCCCTGTTTATCGGTATGGCCGTTGAAGAACATCACGAACCTCACACAGAAGTAATTTAATTATATCTATATACACTTTAAATTAATAAACAATGACTAGTCAGTATGGCCCTATGGGCGCAGGTTTAGCCGCAATTGGTGCTGGTATCGGCATCGGCCAGATCGGTGGCAAAGCTGTTGAAGCTATTGCGCGCCAGCCCGAAGCAATCTCAAAAATTCAAACTAACATGATCATCGCTGCGGCCCTTGTTGAAGGTGTTGCTTTGTTTGCCGTGGTAGTTGCCCTGCTGTAATTGCAGGTTAGAGAAAAAAAAACAGCCCGGAGCGGTTGGCCCCGGGCTTGTTTTAAAATGTGAGTTAAAAAATAAGAAACATAACGAGTAATAATAATGGACTTAGTAAGCCCCAACCCAGGTTTAATCCTTTGGACCGCAATATCTTTTTTGATCCTGCTGTTTATTTTGGGAAAATACGCCTGGAAACCTATATTGAAGGCCGTTTCTGATCGCGAAAATTCAATCGAATCAGCATTGTTAAAAGCGGATGCCGTTAGAGAGGAAATGGCCCGCTTAACCAGCGAGAACGAGGCACTGTTAAAACAGGCCCGTGCGGAGCGTGATTCTATCCTGGCAGAAGCCACAAAGGTTAAAAACCAGATCATCTACGATGCAAAAGAAGCAGCACAAAAAGAAGGCGCACGCCAGATAGAGATTGCCCGCATAGAGATCAACAGCCAGAAGGCTATTGCGATGGCTGATGTGAAAAACCAGGTAGCAAGCTTATCAATCGAAATTGCTGAAAAGGTATTGCGCAAGCAGTTTGAAGACAGCAAGAAACAGGATGAGATGGTTAAGGAATTGCTAAAGGAAGTAAAGCTTAGCTAAGTAATTTAATTTAAGATTTACGAATTACGATTTTAGATTGTTGACATTGGTTAATTTCAAATCGTAAATCGTAAATCGTAAACCGTAAACCGTAAATAAAGAAGAATGTCTGAATTAACAGTAGCAGCAAGGTACGCCAAATCGTTCATCGATCTTGCCCAGGAGCAAAAGAAGGTGGAAGTGATTAAAGGGGACATGGACCTTTTTTATCATACGTTAAAGGCAAACCCTGAATTGAAGGCAGTGCTGGCAAACCCCATCGTGTCGCACCAGAAAAAAATAAAAATACTCGACGAAGTTTTTTCAAAGAAGGTTGACGCGTTAAGCATCGCTTTTTTTAAGCTGATGATCAATAAAAGCCGTGGTGAGGTTTTATATGTTACCGCCCAGGAATTTGTGAACATGTATGATGTTAAAAATCATATCATCAAAGCAAACGTGGTTACGGCTACGCCATTATCAGTGACCAATAAACAAAAGTTAATTGCGGATATTGAAAAAGCCACTGGCGGCAGTGTGAAATTGGAAACCAAAGTGGATCCATCATTGATCGGCGGCTTTGTATTAACTGTTGGCGACCGCCAGGTGGATACCAGCATTGCCAATGATCTGAAAAAAATAAAGAAAGAATTTGCCCGCAGGGTAGTTTCAGCTAATTAAAATAAAAACGCTAAATAAAATAAAAAATGGTAGAGGTTAGACCCGACGAAGTATCAGCCATATTGCGCCAGCAATTAGCAGGCTTCAAGTCAGAATCTGAATTAGAAGAAGTGGGTACCGTGCTTCAGGTAGGCGACGGTATTGCGCGCGTTTACGGATTAACAAAAGTACAATCAGGCGAGCTGGTTGAGTTTGGTACCGGCTTACAGGGTATCGTGCTTAACCTCGAGGAAGATAACGTTGGTGTGGTATTGCTCGGTAAATCTGATGATATTAAAGAAGGCGATACCGTTAAACGTACCAACAGGATTGCCTCTATCCACGTGGGCGAAGGCATGCTTGGCCGCGTTGTGGATACCTTGGGTAACCCTATCGACGGTAAAGGGGCTATTAAAGGCAAAACCTATGAAATGCCGCTGGAACGTAAAGCCCCCGGCGTTATCTATCGTCAGCCGGTTACGGAACCGCTGCAAACCGGTATTAAAGCGATTGACGCAATGATCCCTATCGGCCGCGGACAGCGTGAGCTGGTGATCGGCGACCGCCAGACTGGTAAAACGGCGGTTTGTATCGATACCATCATCAACCAAAAAGAATTTTACGAGGCCGGTAAACCGGTAATTTGTATATATGTTGCCTGCGGGCAGAAAGCCTCTACCGTGGCTAACATCGTGCGCACACTTGAAGAAAAAGGCGCAATGCCGTTCTCGATCGTTGTTGCCGCTAATGCATCCGACTCTGCTACTATGCAATTCTTTGCACCGTTTGCGGGCGCTGCCATCGGCGAGTATTTCCGCGATACCGGGCGTCCTGCTTTGATCATCTACGATGACTTGTCGAAACAGGCGGTTGCTTACCGCGAAGTGTCGCTGCTGCTGCGTCGTCCACCGGGCCGCGAGGCTTATCCTGGCGACGTATTTTACCTGCACAGCCGCTTGCTGGAACGTGCCGCGAAGATCAGCCAGAACGACGCAATTGCACAGGCAATGAACGATTTGCCTGAATCGATCAGAGGTATCGTAAAAGGTGGTGGTTCATTAACCGCATTGCCGATCATCGAAACACAGGCGGGTGACGTATCCGCTTATATCCCAACCAACGTGATCTCGATCACCGACGGGCAGATATTCCTTGAATCGAACTTGTTCAACGCGGGCGTACGCCCGGCCATCAACGTAGGTATCTCGGTATCGCGTGTGGGGGGTAACGCGCAGGTCAAATCGATGAGGAAAGTTGCCGGTACCTTAAAACTCGACCAGGCGCAATACCGTGAGCTGGAAGCATTCTCCAAATTCGGTTCAGACCTGGACGCTTCAACCAAGAGCGTTTTGGACAAAGGCGCACGTAATGTTGAAGTTTTGAAACAAGGCCAGTATGCGCCGGTAACGGTTGAAAAACAGGTGGCTATTATTTACCTGGGTACCAAAAACCTGATGCGTAATGTACCTGTGAATAAGATCAGGGAATTTGAAAGCGAATTTACCAGCCAGCTGGAAGCGCGGCACCCTGAAGTATTGTCGGCCCTGAAAGCCGGAAAGCTTGACGACCAGGTAACAGGGGTGCTGGAAACCATGGCTAAGGAAATGACCGGGAAATATTAAGAATGTGCAAATGTGCGGATGCGCAAATGTGCAGATGATTGCACATCCGAACATGAATTTTCGAAGCAAAATAATTTGCACATCTGCACATTTGAAATTTGCACATCTAAAGAATGGCTAATTTAAAAGAAGTAAGAAACAGGATAAAGTCGGTTACGTCGACGCAGCAGATCACCAAGGCCATGAAAATGGTTTCGGCGGCGAAGCTAAAGCGGGCTACCAACGCTATTGTACAATTACGGCCTTATGCACACAAGCTAAAGGAACTGCTGGCCAACCTGTCGGCAAGCCTTGAGGACGGTTCTTCACCATTTTTGGCGGAGCGTGAACCGAACAAGGTGCTTGTAATCGTAGTAACATCAAACCGCGGTTTGGCCGGCGCATTTAATATGAACGCCATCAAGACCGCCAATAACCTGATCGCTGAAAAATACAGCAACCAGTTGAAAGCGGGCAATATTTCAATCATAGCTATTGGCAAGAAGAGCCAGGAATATTACCAGCGCCGCAAATACAATGTGATTGGCAATAATAACGACCTGTACCTGGATTTGAATTTTGAAAATACATCGAAGATCACCGAAAGCATCATGGAAGGCTTTTTAAAAGGTGACTTTGACCGCGTAGAGCTGGTTTACAACCAGTTTAAAAATGCCGCCATTCAGATTTTGGTGGCCGAGCAATTGATCCCGGTTCCGAAAGCTGAAGTGAAAAAGGAGAAGGAAAAAGAAAAAGAACCGAAAGGTTTGCTGATCGATTATATCTTGGAACCATCGCAACAAAAGATCGTTGAGGAACTGATCCCTAAAAACATAAAGATACAGGTGTACAAAGCGGTGCTGGATTCAAACGCGTCCGAGCATGGCGCACGAATGACGGCGATGGATAAGGCAACTGATAATGCCGGCGAGTTATTGAAGGCGCTGAAACTTGCGTACAACCAGGCCCGCCAGGCAGCCATCACCACTGAGCTTACTGAAATTGTGAGCGGCGCGGCGGCATTGTCGGCGCAGTAAACCCCTCTAAATCTCCCCTAAGGGGGGAACTTTAAAAGCGTATAAGGCTTCACATTTGTGAGGCCTTTTTATTTTTTGGGATTACACCGATTAGGAACTGATTGCACCGATTAAAACCTTATGTACCTTGCATCCGGACCGTGAAAGCAGTAAGGTCGCTCGCCGAAAATTTCTCCCTATGATTGAAATGACAAAATTCTTTGATCGGAGCAACATCTTTCATGATTTCTGGGTCATTTGTGTAGTTTTAGTCTCCACAAATCAAACAATTAACCATGAAACAACTTTATACGTTTCTGCTGATCACCACCGGATTAGCCGCATCCGCACAAAGTTACCAGGTCGGTATCGATTCAATTTTTAAAGATTTCGCAAAGCCTGACGCGCCGGGCGTTGCGGTTTTGATCGTAAAGGATGGGAAAGTGGCGTTTGAAAAAGGGTATGGACTGGCAAACCTGGAGTATGGTATGCCGGTAACGCCCACCTCGGTATTTGATATTGCATCGGTTTCAAAGCAATTTACGGGCTACGCTATTTCGACACTTATACAGGAGGGGAAAATTTCTCCGGATGATGATATCCATAAATACTTGCCGGATGTGCCGGATTTTGGTAAGAAGATCACCATTCATAACCTGATCCACCACACCAGCGGCCTGCGGGATTGGCCGGAAGGGCTGCATGCAGCGGGCTGGCGCTGGGATGAATCGTTTACCTATGACGATATCATGCGCATGGTAAGCAAACAGCACGATTTGGATTTTGACCCGGGATCAAAATATCAATATTCAAACACAGGATATAATTTGCTGGCGGCGATAGTGGCGAAGGTCAGTGGAAAGTCGTTCCCGGAATGGGCGGCGGAGAATATTTTTACGCCACTAGGGATGCAGAACACGATGGTTTCG
Organism: Mucilaginibacter sp.; assembly: GCA_035656115.1. Taxonomy (GTDB): domain Bacteria; phylum Bacteroidota; class Bacteroidia; order Sphingobacteriales; family Sphingobacteriaceae; genus Mucilaginibacter. Next base: position 4,044 of record DASRTD010000314.1, on the reverse strand, counting down.
GACGATTACTCGAAGGTTATTCCGCATTTGGCTACTTCTTATTACCAGGACGGCGGCGCTTACCACAAAGCTACCGATCAACTCACGGCATTCGGATCGAGTTCAATTTATACAACGGTTGAAGACCTCGCCAAATGGGTCATCCGGTTTCAAAAGGGGCTGGCAGATAAAGAACCGATATATCTGCGAATGATACAAACCGATACGCTTAATGATGGCAAGCCTAATAATTATGCATACGGACTGGTGATTGATAGCCACAATGGCGTCAGGGAAGTTTCGCACGATGGCGGCTGGGCGGCTTATGCCACCAATATCTCCAACTTCCCCGATCAAAAGGTGGGTATTATATTGCTGAGCAATTCAGGCAATTTTAACGCGGATGGTGAATCCGATGCGGTGGCACGGTTGGTTTTAAATTTAAATGCAGGCGCAGAGCAAAAACGCGAGGATTTGAGCAAGCAACCAACGGTTAAGGTTGACAGCGATATCTTAAAAAAATACCTGGGCACCTATCAGCTTGGCCCCGGATGGTTTGTTACGTTCACGCTTGAAGACGGTAAGATTATGACGCAAGCGACGGGCGAGGACAGATTCGCTACCGATTTAAAATCCGACACGACGCTTTGGGTGCCTGCCTATAATTCGTCGGTTAAGTTTGTTCAAATTACCGATATAGCGAATGCTATTGTTTACCACGGCAAAGTTTCAAACAGAGTTACGCCGCTCAAGGTTGACGTTTCGCAGCTTGGACAGTTTGTGGGTTCGTATTATAGCAAGGAGCTTGAGGTTACATACCGGATAACATTGTTGAATGGCCGGCTGGTAGGCCATCACATACGCCTGGGCGATTTTAACCTGAGCCCGGATATGATCACTACGGATACATTTGGCAGCGCCGCAGGGGGAAGCATGGCCTTTTACAGGGATAGCCAAAATAAGATAATTGGGTTTAAGCTTTCGGGCGGAAGGATCAGGAATATCGTGTTTGAGAAGGTGGACTAGGATTTGTAGGATTTAAAAGATTGTAGGATTTTGACAACGGGTTGAATCTTATCATCCTGCTAAGCCAAAAAAATCTTAGTTCAGACACGGTTTATTCCCGCAGAATTAAACTGCAGATCATACAATTTACGGTAATAGCCGTTTTCAATCTTTAACAAATGCTGATGGGTGCCCATTTCCTTGATCTCGCCGTGATCGAGCACGATGATCTTATCGGCGTTTTGGATGGTGGATAAGCGGTGAGCAATTACAATCGCCGTGCGGCCCTGCATCAGCTTGCTGATGGCATTTTGGATGAGTTGCTCTGTCTCGGTATCAACCGATGAAGTGGCTTCGTCCAGCACGAGGATGGTGGGGTTATAAACCAGGGCCCTGATAAACGAGATCAACTGCGCCTGTCCGGCTGACAGCGTGGCGCCGCGTTCCATTACATTGTATTTGTAGCCACCTGGCAAGCGTTCAATAAACTCATGTGCGCCTACGTCTTTTGCTGCCGCGATAACCTGGTCAAGGGTGATCTCAGGATTATTGAGCGTAATGTTATTCTCGATCGTATCGGTAAACAAAAACACATCTTGTATCACCGTTGCGATGTGCGAACGCAGGTAGCTTACATCGTAATCGCGGATATCGACGCCGTCTATTTTTACGCTGCCTTTGCCGATCTCGTAAAAACGGTTCAGGATGTTTATGGTGGAGGACTTTCCCGCGCCGGTTGCGCCAACCAATGCCAATGTTTTGCCGGGGCTGACATGGAAGCTGATGTCCTTCAGTACCCAGTTCTCATCGTTATAGGCAAACCAAACGTGCTTAAATTCAATTTCGCCTTTTAGTTTTTCTGGCTTTAGGGTTCCATCGTCTATAGCTACTTCGTCGGTATCCAGTACCCGGAATATCCTGTCGGCGCCGACCATGCCCATCTGCAGGGTATTGAATTTATCCGCCAGCTGCCGTATCGGGCGGAAGAGCATGTTAAGTAACATTATAAATGCGGTGACAACCCCGGGGGTAATTGGCTTTTTGACAAATGCTTGCTTTAGGAATTCAATAACTCTTGTGAATAGCCCCAATTTAGTACCGTGAATCGCCGCTTTTGCTACGCTAATTTGCTCGTCAAATAAAATACGTTTGCAACCGTACCAAACCAACAATCCCATACAACCGGCAAACAATATTTCAACAACCGGAAAGAAGATAGAGTAGTACCAGTTGGAACGGATATTAGCGTCCCGATATTTAGTGTTTACCGCTTTGAATTTGCGCATCTCCTGGTCCTCACGCGAGAAATATTGGATAATACTGATGCCCGAAATATGCTCGGCCAAAAAGGTATTTAAGTGCGCCACCTGTGTCCTGACTTCCTGGAATGACGATTTTATCGCCTCCTTGAATACGTATGTTGACAGCAACAACAATGGCATTGGAATTAACGTGATAAGTGCAAGTTTCCAATCCATAAATATCATTACACCGATTACAGCTATTACCAACAACATATCACCCATTATAGAAATTAAACCTTCCGAAAAAATGTCTGCAATGGTTTCCAAATCAGAGACGGTCCTGGTAATGAGCACGCCTATTGGGGTACGATCGAAATATTTGAGCCTCAGACTGGTGATGTGGTTAAAAACATCGACGCGCAAATCCCGTATGACAGATTCGCCGAGCCAGTTTGTTTTATAAGTTTGATAGTATTGCGCTGCCGTCTGAACGACCAACTGAATGATCATCAATTCGACCATGAGTACCAGGCCATCGTAGTTACTGTTAATGATGTATTTATCCAGCGTCATCTGCATCAGGATGGGCTGCATAACGGCGTTTGCTGCCAAAAAAATAGTTAGAAATACGGCGAAATTAAACGTGCCGCGAAAGGGCCTGACATAGTGCATCACCCTGCCGAGCAGTTTCCAATCAAGCGCTTTACCGGTTATGCCTTCGGCCATTTTTATTTACGATTTACGATTTACGATTTACGATTTACGATTTTTTTTTTTAACCTGCCATGCGAATATCGCTTTTAAATCTAAAATCGTGATTCGTAAATCTGAAATCAATATAATACTTGTGTCAAATAAAGCCCGCAGGCCGGCACAGATGTTCCCGCATTGCTTCGGTTTTTGCTTTCGATGATGTGGCGGACTTCCTCTGGTTCAATTTCTTTGCGGCCGACCATCATCAGTGTGCCGACGATTGACCGGACCATATTACGTAAAAAACGATCGGCGGAGATGCGGAAAACGATGCCGTTTTCCGTTTCTACCCATTTTGCTGAGCTTATTTTGCAATTGTTTGTTTTTACCTGGGTGTTTGATTTGCTGAAGCAGCTGAAATCGGTGTATTCCATCATTATTTTGGCAGCTGCATTCATTAATTCAATATCCGGTTTGTCCCTAAGCTCCCAGGAATAGCCTTGTTTAAATGGATCTTTATCAAAATGGACATGGTATTCGTAGGTGCGCAGTTTCGCATCAAACCTGACATGCGCATCGGCAGCCACAGGGAAAATATCTTTTACGGCGATGTCATCTGGGAGCACCGCATTTAAGCTCCGTAGAATGCTTTTGTCCATGGTCCATGGTCCATGGTCCATGGACTCTTCCATGTCGAAATGCGCAAAAAATTGTTTTGCATGTACGCCGGTATCGGTACGGCCGCAGCCGGTGGTTTCGATGGGTTGCCGTAGAATGATAGAAAGACGATCGTTCAAAATCTCCTGCACGCTGACCGCATTTTTTTGTATCTGCCAGCCGTGGTAATTAGTGCCGTTGTAAGAGAGTTGGATAAAGTAGCGTTGCGTTTTCGTCACAGCGCAAATGTACAAATTGCAAACCCTTTAGGGTAGGGTGGCTATTAAGCTGTTCAACGATATTTTCTTTCGGACTTTCCGGACTTTTCCGACTTCCGGACTAATTAATATACTCCTTATAAATCGCCTCGAACAAAATGCGGTTTTCGACAGCGAGATCGAAAGGCTGATCGAGGAAGGAGTTGCTGTAGCCGATTGCCTTGGCAAGGTTTTTTAATACTTTATAA
>DASRTD010000313.1:0-22001 GCA_035656115.1 Mucilaginibacter sp. | reverse complement strand
GAAATTGGTATCCGCAAGGTGCTTGGCGCTTCCGTTTATACCGTTTGGCAACTGCTGTCTAAGGATTTCGTATTGCTGATCGTTATTTCGCTATTTATCGCTACCCCGATAGCATACTACTTCATGCATAACTGGCTGCAGAATTATCAGTACCGCGCGGACCTATCGTGGTGGATTTTTGCGGTTTCAGGTGGCGGCGCTTTGCTCATCACGCTGTTAACGGTAAGTTTTCAAAGTATCAAAGCGGCATTGATGAACCCGGTCAAAAGTTTGCGGAGCGAGTAAATATTAGGCCGGGAACATAAATCTGGTATGTTCCGGGCTGAGATACGTAAGGCATTTTTATCCGAAAAGTTTGGTGCTGGCTCCTTCGGAAGCTTTGGAAAAATTGCGTTAAATTAGCGGGATGCTGACTTTGTACGATTTTAACGGGATGGACGAGAAGGGACAGGCGGATGCTGTGTTTACAGAAGAGGTTTATGTGGATGACCGTGATGAGGGCGGGCTGAAAGTGCAACTGTACCGGCTGGGTAGTTTTTATGTGGAGGTTTTTTATGACCCGGTTGGGAATAAAATCAGCCGTTTGCGTTCGTTTAAGTCGTCTGGTCAATTGGCGCCATATGTTAAATTGAGTTGAATAATGTTATTTTAATTTTTTTTCTTACTTTGCAAAAATCAATGGGTACCACCAAAATATATAGCAATATCCTGAGCGCAATAATTATTGTGGTGGTCCTGATTATTCCTATAATTCCGGGAGCGTCCTGATATTGTCTTAAAATTTTAAAACATATAGCAGCCTCCCGGATAAACCGGGGGGCTTTTTTAATTTATACGGATTATGAAAAGAGCAACCAAGCAACCGACGATTTTTTCGATCTATGCGGAGGACAAAAAAGGCCTCCTAGGTCAGATCCTGGTTCATTTTAATAAAAGAAGTTATGAGGTGATCAGCCTGAACGTGGCCAGGACGGATATCAGCGACCTGGTGATGTTGACGGTCGAAGCGGTGGTGCCTGCTAAAGATATATTGCCCTTCACTGAACGCCTGAAGAAGGTCGTTGAGGTTTATGCGATCACGACTTATGCGGATAGCTTAAAGAAAACAGGGTTTTATCGTTTAGATAGTGTCGCCTTGAATAGTGCGTTTTGGCAGTTGATAGGGAAGTACGGCGCCCATTTGAGTAGCATGGGCGAGAAGACTTTTGTGGTTTCGAAAACGGGGAGTGATGGGGATTTGGAGGAGTTATATCGAAGGTTGGAGGGACCGTATTTGCTGGGCTTTTGTAAGAGTGGCTTGATCGTGGAGGAAAGTCTGGTGCCGTTTGATGAGTTGTAGTTTGTGATAATTTTTTGAGTTATCTACCACTTGGTAAGATTTGGGCAGATAACTTTGTGCCAAAATCATTAAAAATCGTAAATTTGAGTTAGGCTATGGAAACAGAATTTGTGAGGGATGACCACGGCGAACCTATAAAGGCGGTCATGGATTATCCGGATTACCTGAAAATCGCAAAGCAATTGAATCTTCCATTGGCGCCCCCGAATATGGCAAAAGAACGCAACCCGCTGGACTGGTATTCGCTTACAGAGAGCGCAAATTCTATATTGAACGGGTTAATTGCACTGTCCTCCAGGGAGCGCAGGCTGGAAATGGGAAAAGCAAATCCTGATCAACTGCGGATCGATGATTTGAAGCGTCTAAGTGAGGAAGTATGGGCCATTAATAATAACAGTGAAAACTTTACCAGCCTGGAAAGGATGGAAGAGATCATCAATAAATATAGCCCGATACTTTTAGCGGAGAAAAAAAAAATCCATCATCGGATTTCCCAAAAAAAAACTTAGACGAACTCAAGAAATTTTATGGGTTGTCTGAACAACAATACAAAAACGTCTTCACCGATATAATATCGGAATATACCCAAATCTTAAAACCAGTCAAAAAACCGATTGCAATCATATTAGGTGCGCAACCCGGTGCCGGTAAAACCGAGCTGGAAAGAGTCGCGAGGATAGAATTAAACGAAAACGTGATGGTCTGCAATCCCGACAATTTACGGGATTATCATCCTGAGGCAGAAACTATAAAGCAATATCATGAGCAATATTACCCTGACCTCACCACAGAATACGCACAAGCCTGGAAAAACGAACTTATCAATTACTGCCTTGCAAATCGTTTAAACTTCATCATGGAAACGACCTTCGCTTCGGGTCCTGATATTAACCGGATCATCCGGGAGATGAAAGATAGGGATTATCGTGTGGAGATCAAATTGTTAGCTGTTCATCCGCGTTTAAGCTTGCTGGGTACGCAAGTGCGCTTCGAAGAAATGAAGGCGAAAGAGGAGGCGGGTAGGGTTGTCAGCAAAGAGGTGCACGATGACCGGTACGCCAAATTGATCCCGACGCTCTACCTGGTACAATCTGAAGGGTTGTATGACAAAATCCAGATCTATGGCCGGAATGTAGCTGCTACTGGTCATCATTTAGTTGATGGTGTTGCCTTAGTTGCTGACCAACCTGCAAACCCCTTTGAAGCATTTAGCGAGGAGATTGATAAAAGGTGGACGAAAAAGTTGTACGCCTATTTCGCGGAGAAAATGAACCAGGTAATTAATTTAAAACAATTGAGAGGCGCCCCTGAACACGAAGTTGAGCGGTTCAAAAAGGAAATTCGCATGCGATATATACCACCGCGTAAGTTCCTGGCACAGTTGCAGCAGCAAATGGACGAGCTAAGTTCGAGGCAGAAGCACGATCGCGATCCGGGGTATTTTAGGAATTTTTGAGTTATCTACCACTTGGTAATATTATGGTGCTTAACTTTATTTTTTAAAAGCAGTTTACCAGTTATGCCAGGAAAAAGGAACCCGGAAGATAAAGTGTCGAGGCTGATCGGCGCGGTCGGGGATACGCTAAAGGAAAAAGGTTATCATGGTTTGGGCGTGAACAAGCTTGCCCTGCGGGCGGGTGTCAGCAAGCCGATGGTTTATGAGTATTTTGGGAGCGAGAACAGGCTGCTGAAGGCTTATATCGGTCAGAAGGACTCCTGGCTGGCTTACTTTGAATCGTTGGAATTGCCGGAAAAACCGACAACGGAGGAACTGAAGAACTGTTTTATCAGGATGCTGCAGGACCAGTTCCGTTATTTTCACGGGGATATGGAGATGCAAAAGCTGGTGCTTTGGCAGATCAGCGAATTTAACCCGCTGATGCGGGCGACCTGCGAGGCGAGGGAGCGGGAGGGTGTGCGTCTGCTGGAGCTGGCGGAGGGGCATTTCCGGAAGAGCGGGATCAGCTTGAAGGCGGTGATGGGTTTGCTGGTGGGCGGGATCTATTATAGCGTGCTGCACGATAGTGCCGGATTGGGCACGATGGCGGGGATCGATATCAAAAATGAAAAGGAATTCGATTCGGTGCTGAATACGATTGCACAGGTGATCGGGTGGGCTTTCGAGGCAGCGGAAATGGCCAATTCTATTTAACTTCGCGGCATGAAGAAATTTTTTTGCGGCATTATTGTCGTTTGTATTGCAATAGGATTAATTTCCTGGGGGCGCACGGGACATAACGTGATCGGGCGCATCGCTGCGAACCATTTAACGGACAAGGCAAAAGCCGGCGTATCCGCGTTATTGGGGAATGAGTCTTTAGCCGATGTGGCCAGCTGGGCGGACGATACCCGCGACAGGTCGACCGCATCCTGGCATTTTATCAATGTGGAGCTGGGTTTGTCGTTTGACGAATTCAAACGAGAAGTAGAAAGTAAAGAAGATGTTTATACCGCTTTGGTAAAAGAAGAAGGGATTTTGGCTGACGAAAATGCCAGCCGGGAGGATAGGGTAAATGCACTGAAATATGTGGTGCATTTTGTCGGCGATATTCATCAGCCGATGCATGTCAGCCGTGCAGAAGATAAGGGTGGCAATACGATCCAGGTGCAGTATGATGGACAGGGCACCAACCTTCATAGTCTTTGGGATACCAAAATGCTGGAGCATGCCGGTTTGAGCGAGGCGCAGCTGGCGCAAAACTTTGACAAGGTGACGCCGGAACAAATTAAAAAATGGCAAAACGATCCGCAGATTATGTGGGCATGGGAAAGCTACCAGATCAGCTCGCAGCTTTATGGAGAGATCGAAAAGAACGGAACGAATATTGATGATTCGTATTATCAGGCGCATATGCCGGTTGTTGAGGACAGGATAGAACGGGCAGGAATACGGTTGGCGGGCGTGCTGAATGCGATATTTGCGAAATCCGTTGCGATTGCTCCGGCTGTGCGAAAGGTCCAACCAATGGAATCGGTCATGACCATCAAGGCTGAAGATGCGGCGAAACATATCGGAGAAACAGTCAAAATCTGCTCAAAGGTTTACGGAACAAAGGACTTCGGGAGTATGGTTTTGGTGAATATGGGCGGGGCGTATCCCGAACAGTTATTTACGATTGTTTTGCGTGGGGACGCCAGGGCGTTGCAATTAGACGGGAAGCTGATTTGCGTCAGCGGAAAACTGGTTGATTATAAGGGGAGGCCGGAGATCGTGTTGGAAGATCCGAAGCAGATAGGGCAATAGTTGTGTTTTTTAACTAACGGCTATAGCCTGTTTGGTGTTGTCGGTCTCGTTGCTTCACATTCCATTCGTTAACGAGCTGTTGGAGAAAGCTCATGGCAAGGAATTTCTCGCGGGTGGTAAACTGTTCGGGGCTATCCTTATGGGTATTTATGAGGAAGTTGTCGATTTCGATAATGGTGCGGTCATCCATTGCATGGAAAACTTCACAGGCTTTTGCAAAATTTTTGTGTTCGGCGAATTTAAGTAAAAGGTTGCCTTCGGGGAGTTCCCCATATAATTGGTTCAGCTGTTCTTTCGTAATGCAGCCGGTTGTTTGAAAATAGATGGCATTGGACTTTTTTTGTTCGAGCAGCTGCCCAAAAATAGAGCGATCATTTTCGAAATGGCTGTCTTTTAGGTCATTGTCGTCGAGGTTGATATTGGAAAGTACGCCACCTGTGTAGCTTGCTTCGCCGAATACGCCTGTATTGATTTCGTCATAGCGATTGACGAAATCAAGGCCGTATTGGTTAGCTATCTGCACAAGCGCGTCAATATTGGGAACCCAGCGCGAACGGAAATAGATCGTTTCATCGGTGACGTTTATAGCTATCATGTAACTGCGTTCTGCGGTCACAAAAGGGGGGAGCCATAGTTTTTCGTCACGGTCTTGTTTTTCCTGTATTTCCCTGAAGAGGGCCCGGACATTTTCCACGCGTGCTGCATCGCCGCTAAACACGATGTGGTTATTACACCAGTCTGCCATTGTCAAATCGTTTTTAACCGTTCATTTTTCTTTTATTGCGCCTGGTTTGTCCCCAAATGAACAGTGTCCATATACTGAACCCTACAATATATAAGGGAAACGGATATTTGGCATTTAAAGCGGCCAGAAAGGCCCCGGTGGAAATGAAGCAGGTAAACAGGAAAAAGATAACAGTTCTCATTACGCTTAGTTGTTTTCAATTGAGTTCGTAGATGCGGTTGTGCTGGCGGGTTTCGAGTACGCGTTCTCGGATGGTGTCGATGATGTCGGATTGGGGTATGCCGCGCATCCATAGTACCGGATTTTCAGAGTCGGTTGTCCTGAGCTCGACATCCATCAGGCGTAAAAGTTGCAAAACCAGGGGTTCTGTGATGATGTAGTCCTTTATGCGGAATAACTCAACGGTATCGATCCGCCGGAAAAACAATCCTCTGGCTGTACGGATATATTGCGTAGTAACCAGGTAGCTGATGCTCCTGATATACAGGAAGCGGTAGAAGGCAAAAAGCATGCAGGCGAGGCTGGGCCAGATCAGTCCGGGGAAATAACGGTTGGCGAGGTACATAAAACCGGCGGTGCAAAGGATGAGGGGGAAGACCTTTAAAAAGGCAAATAGGGTGGAGGGTTTGATTTTAATGTCCATGTTTTAGATGTTCAAAATAGGTGTTGGCGGTTTTGGCTTTGTGGGCGGGAATGTTAAAGTGGAAGCCGGCGGCTTTTTCTAATGCGCTGAGGGATAAGTGATCGAATAAATAATCCTTCATTCCGAAATTGACAAGTAACTGTTGTCCACTTGCTGAAATGATTAGCGGCATTTTACGGAGTCCTGCGGCAATTTTCAGGTCGCAGCAGCAGCCCAGGCTGTCCCTGCTGAAGATCAAATGAAATTGTTTGTTATTTAAATGCTCATTGATCCACATGATTTGTGTTTTGCAGGGGCTTGCGCCTACGGAAACAAAAAGCAGGTTATCAGTTTGGTTAAAGTTGGCAAGATGATAATGCAGCCAGGCGATCGCGTCCATGGCTGAACCGCAGATGAAAACATGCCGGGCGGTTGGCTGATTCCCCGCGATCCATAGTTCTTCGGTGACGGGTATCCGGTGAAAGGCGATGCCGTAGTGTTCGCAGGTATTCCCGTAGTTAAAAACCAGGTCGCTGAGGCCGGGAAACCAAAAGGGTTGGAAAAAAGACTGGACTTCCGGCAGGACGCCCAGTCTTTGGAGGTAAGGGTGCATCAGCGGGAATTGGTAAAAGCGGCTGCACGTTGCCTGGATTGTTGCATATCTTTCAGGGCCTGCTCGTAACCGGCACTGTGGACTTTGGCGACTTCCTCGTCGTGCTTTTGTCCAAACAGGGCTTTTAGCGCATGATAGGCCATATAGGACAGGCCGCCGTCCACCAGGATCGAGGCGACAAGAGCGAGTCTGTTGGAGCGGATGCCCTCCGGCGCGGTGCCGGAGAACTGGATTTTTGTTCCGTCCTGAAGTTCGACTTCTTTGCCTTTACGGTAGCGTTCTTTTTGTTCGGCGGTCAGTTTTTGGCTATTGACAAATTCGGGGGCCGTAATGCGTTCGGCAGCGGTGACGACGAACTCGTTGGTTTCCTTGTCAAATTCCACGAGGACTTCCCGGAAGGTGCCTTTATCGTCGACATAGCTTTTGTCCAGGTTGGGCAGTTCACCGCCTTCCAGTGCCAGTACTTCGTCATCTGTCAAATAGCCGGGCGCAAGCGGCGTTTTGTAAATCGGGTGTACCATGAGGTCAAGCATGCCGTTCTCGTTTCTTTTCAGCGACAGCTTGGCATCCATGGCCTCGATCTTGATATCGCCGCTTTCGAGGTCCGTGAGCCTGAGCATGCCGGTGCGGCCTCCGGACAGCAGCGCCCGGAGGTCTTCTTCCTTTAAATTGAGCCGGCCGTTTTTCCCCAGGCCGATGCTTTCCATTTGGGAAAGCGGGATTTCTTGTTCTTCAAATATTTGCTGGTTCATCTTTTGTTTAATTATCTTGCCATGGCATGGGTTTGTTCTTCATGTTTTTCCGGGGCAGGCATATCCACCACTTTGCCCCGCTCAGGGTTGTTTTTGGCCTCGATCAGTCCGGTGTAAATGCCGTCTTTGGGGCTGATCTTGAAGTTTTTGCCTTCCGAATTTTCCACCTGGGCGGTTTTTCCTCTTAATATGGCTTTTACAGTAATGGTATCGCCCTTGTAAGCAATGATATCTCCTTTATTGAGCGTGGCCGGTTTGCTGAGCTCCTGTTCCTTTTTTTTTTCGAAGCCGAGGATATGGTCGGCGATCTTTTGTGCGTCGTTGGCAGCTTTGAACAGTTCGGCGGGTTGTTCTTTGATCAGTTGCGACCAGCTGGCGGTGTAACCGATATGGTCGCCCAAATCAAAAGGGAGGTTGAGCTTGGCGCTGATAAAGAGCGAGGCGATATTGGTTTTCAGCGCATCTTTAATTCCGCTGTCGGAGGCTTTTTCTGCAACTTTCAGGCCTGCCATATCCTTCAAAATAGCGGAATAGTAACTTTCCTCATTAGGGATATTATAGTCCTGCGGCGGGTTGACGAGCTTGCTGTTCTCCATGATCTGCCTTGCCCTTTCCACCGGGGAGAACTCCTGCGGTTTGGCCTCAAATACCGGCATTTCCTTCAATTGCTCGCCGTTCCAAAGGAAAACATTGACCAGCTCGGGTTCGGCCAGCTTTACTTTTTCCATTTGTGGTTTTTGGTTTTCCTTTAACACGGGCTGGCCGTCCTTCATGACGGGCTTCATTTCGCTGGTCTTGTAAAAGCTGATCAGGGTGCCTTTTTCGCCTTTGTTAACAGGGGTTTTATTGTAATTGGCGTTTTCCAACGACATCCAGCGCGGGTCTTCCCGGTTGCTCATCAGCAGTACCAATGCGGCCGCGCCGCGGTAATGGATATTGGTGGTAGGGTTGAAGGGCATTTGCAGGGGCTTATTGCCCTGTTGGAATACGGATTTGACTTCTTCAAGTTGAGCAATCAGCTTATTAGCGACCTGCTCTGAAAGCGGTTTGAAATTGTTACTCATGGCTTTTTGATTTTATGGTTAATGCATACAGAAATTTTAAAGGGTCGATATAGTTGTCATGGTATTTGATACTTAAATGCAAGTGTTCCCCGGTAACACGACCGGTTGCCCCGGTAATGCCGATAGGGTCGCCGGCTTGCACCGAATCGATCGCGAGAATTTGCGACAAGTGGCCGTAAATGATTTGAAAACTATCGTTGAAGATCTTAATGTTGATTCCTAAATATGGGTCATAACCGGCAACCGCGCGCCCCGAAATGATCGCATAAGCGGTATCTCCGTGCGCGCGGAAGTCGGCGCCATAATGAAATGCGTATTGTTTTGTGACCGGATGGATGCGATAGCCGAAATCTGATGTTATGGAGAGGTGTTTTAGCGGCAGGCAAAAGAGGCAGCACAGCGTCAGCGCCTGGCCCATTGTTCCAGTATTTGCTCCTGGCTGATGCCAAGCGCTTCTCCCACGCTAATTGTACCCAGTTCCCTTACCTTTTCGCTTGTGCCCGCAAGGTTCAGCGCGGTCGTTGTATTGGCTGAGGAAGGGCTGCATTCCTGTAGCAGGGTCATGCGGAACAAGGCGGTATGGTCCTGTACACTCAGTTTTGCGCCATGTTCTTTGAGCGCCTGCTGTATTTCTGCGGCTGGTCTTAAAACCAGCACCGCATCCATGCCATACATGGCCTGGCCGTTTTTACCAAAGCCTACATAGGCATTGGCGCCCTCCCGGTCGATGCCGTTGATCACCCCGATCTGCCCGGCCCTTGCGGTTGGGTTTTTGCTTAGTTCAGGGTGTACCAGCACCTGGGTGCCGGTGAGTTCATCTGAAATGTTCATAAAATTTAATGGATTGCTTTCTTTTTAAAGCCGTTGATCAGTTCATCGACTTCTTTGTTGATTTTTAGAAAATTCTGTCGGAGGGCTTCGTCTTTTTTTCCCTGGAAGTCATAGTAAGCAGGCAGCGCTTTGTAATTGGCTTCTTCGCGCTCAAGCTCCTGCGCATTGAGGTTGATTTTGCAGTTAATGGCCGAGGTCTCAAACTTACCGGTGTAGTTTTCCTGCACATCGGCAGCAACGAGGCCCACCATTTCCCCCGTATTTAATGAGGCCATTTTCCCTGCGGGAATCAGGGCTTCCAGTTTTTCATTGAGCGAGGTGGATGTTTTGTTCCGGTCGATGGATAGTCCTTCGCCGATCTGTTTGGATTTGCCGAAGAGGCGTTCCAGCCAATCCAAAGTCTCCTTATTTCTAACTGATCCTGCCAGCACATTCCCGACGACCGCGGTAATGGTGGCTGCGGTATCTTTGCCATATGTCCTGGTCGCCGGAGTTCCACTTGGAATAGACGCGAATGGCGCCGACGATGCCTACAATGGCGCCGATAACAAGGGCGATGTTGGTGACCGGGTTTACATAAGTAGTGAGCGTTGAAGTGGCGGTGTTGATACCGGTTACACCGCTTTGGGCAAAGGCTGTCGCCATGCCCAGGACGAACAGCACTGCTGTCGCCCATAGACGTTTGATGATTTTCATTTGTTGTTATTGGGTTTGTTATTAATTAGATGCCAAAGAGTGCCTGCAGGAATGCGCCGGCGAGGATCATGAATAGCGCGGCAAAAAACCAACCCGCTACTTGCTGGTCTATCCGGGGATGGCCCATTTGCCAGTTGTGATAGATCCGCACCGCGCCGATGATGCCGAAAATGGCGGCGAGCACGAGCGCACAATCCATAGCTGAAAAAAACGAGGAAGAAAGGCTTTGCTGCGCCTGCTGCATTTCATTCAGGCCGGGTTGGGCGTATGCCCTTAATGCAAACAGGCAGCAGCAAAATGCCAGGATTTTTTTCATGGTTAAAAGCTTACGGGGCGGGTATAGATAATGGCCTCTTCGCGGGCCAGGCCGAATAGGTTTTTGAGGCTCACTCCGCCCGTAGCGGTGGTCGCCGGTTCCGGCTTTGGCTTTTGTTCCGGGGGTTTTTCGGGCAAATGCGCTACCTGCTGCGGCAAATGTGTTTCAGAAAAAATAAGCTCGTGGCTAAGGGCCATGGGTCCTTGCTTGCCGCTGAAGGACGCGTCATAAAGGATCATCGCGAGGTAATAGAGGCCGTAGATACCTGCGATTAATAAAAAAAAATGTAACCAGTTCATAAGTTTATTTGCTGTATAAATTGTTTGATGATTGTTTTGAGTTCGGGGTGCTGGTCGAACAGCTGCTGCACGGAGAAAGCGACCAGTTTGGTGACATCGACGCCGGTAGCCATTTTGAAATGGTTCATCATTTGCACCTGCTGGGCGTCGAAACGCACGTGCACCAGGCTCTTATGCTCCCGGTTGTCATATGCGCGGATGCTTTCTAGGATCGGGGGCAAATCAGGTGGTTTCTTTTTTTCTCTTTTCAGCTTTGCGGGTACTTCGTTCGGGGCCCCTTGCTGGGTAATGCGGTTACGCAACTGGTCCGCCAGGGTTTTGATTTCACTCATGGTTGAAAAAGTTATTGTAAATGGTGTCAAATGCACTCAGCACCACAGGATAAATGGCCAAAGGCGTCCCGAAAGTGTTCACCCGCTGAAAGTCGACCCGGTCGGGCAGGGGGCTGGTGACCATGCCCAGCCTGCCCAGCTGTTCATCCACGTCCACCCGGGTTTCATATTTTACGTTCGCTTTTACCCGGTTAGGGACATAGACAAGCGGAACTGCCGGGTTAATCTTGCGTAATACCACGGAAAATAGCACCGTTGATTCAAAGCTGAATTCGTCGTAGGAAAAAGGACAGATGACCAGTGCGGCCGATTCAAATACCGGTATCAATCCGTCATCATCCAGCTTGCCCGGCAGGTCGATCAAAACGAGTTGTTCTTCATTGCTGCACAGGATCTGGCGTATGCCCGGGAAATGATCCAGGCTGGCCGCTACTACTGTATACGGTTCCGCGTTCTCCAGCAGCTTTGCCCTTTCGTACTTCTGGGCGATGGATTGCTGGTAATCCAGGTCGATGACGGTGACATCGCATTTTTTGGCTTGCGTGAAGTAATTGGCCAGTAAAAGCGTGAGCGTGCTTTTCCCCGCGCCGCCCTTTTGGTTGCCGATAATAATGATCATAAGCTATTTGGTTTATTTTTACCTGGACCGGGCTTTTGCTTTCTTATCGCGCTTACGCCCGTATGTCTTTTCGTCGTCGACATCATTGGTGATATGGATGCCCGGCATGGCGGTATAGGTGTCTGTTTCACGGTCGTAAACGACAAAGGTTTCGCCTTGTTTGCCCAATTCCAGTCCTTGTTCATGGAGGCCTTGCTCAAAATCCCCATAATTATGTTGGGCCGCATTGACCAGGGCAGCATAATAGGCCTGTTTTTCGGGGTCCGTATTGATTTCTTTTTCTGGGATTTCAGTGGCTGCGATGGCAAGCAGTTCTTTTAAGGACATAATCTCGCTGCCTTTAAATACATTTTTCCCGGCATGATCGATGATCGAATATCCGTAAGCCGGCTTATCATCCTTTGCGTGGAAGACCAATGTAAGGCCCATTTTATCGCGTAAATAGCATGCAAAATCTGAACTGAATTTGTCCCGGTCTTTCTTTAAAGCGGTGGAATATTGCTTTGCATATTTATGAAAGATCGCTTTTAGTTGGACGATCCGATGCTTGTCCGGTTCGGAAAACTTCAGCTTTTCATAATCGATCTCCGCTAACTTTTTACCAAACTTGATGATATTATTACCTTTCAAGATATAACCCTGGCTTTCCAGGATCATTTTAAACTGGGCGACCGTCGAGAATTTATAGGCCATCGCTTTTTCAATGGCCTCTTTTTCATCCAGGCCCATGATCCTATTCATCTCACCAACCGCACGGACATGCTCGAATTCGCTCGAAATTTTCTTGCCGTCCCGGTCTATTCGCGTGGAAACGATATGAACGTGGTTATCATCGGTGTCCTTGTGAAAGAAAATCATGTAAGGCTGCTTTTCATAACCCATCGCCGCCATCCATATCTCCGCGATGGCTGTAAGCTCTTTATTGCTGTAACTTTTGCCTTTCGCGGATATAACCGCATGGAACTGCGGCTGCTTAACGCGCTTATTCCGTGCCGAGAGCATTTGCAGGTAGTTTTTATAATCTCCCTGTCGTGCCTGATCCATGCCCTGCAGGGGGCCGAAATTCCGAACGGCCATCAATTCAGCCGCGCCGGCGGCAAGTTTTTCAAAATTGTATTTGATGCCATTGAAGGTAGCTGAGGCGCTGAGTATCTTGACAACCATATAGCAAATGCTGAAGTTATATAGCCAAATATGCTGCTATATAGCAGGGTATCGTGGTAGATAACATTGTAATCGGTTATATAACCGGCTACAGGGATACATAGACGTGTATGCTGTTATATAGCCCGCTATCCATGTCCCAGGATACGGATGATCTTTCGCAGCGTGGTATCCAATTCCTTTCGTTGCTCCAGGTGCAGTTCGAATATTTCATTGAAACGAACAATAACAGATTCAGAAAATACACTTTTTAATTTAAGGACGTTTGCGTAATGCGCCAATTGGTTGATGTTATTGCCCGACCTGCCCAGCTCCGTGCCGATCAGGTCAAGCTCCCGGATCACTTCTTTGGCATTGACCAGGACCGCCGTACCGTTTTGCAAAAGCCTTGACCTGACGATCTCCGTTTTATTGACCCCAAGCGTCTTTTCCAGTTCCTGAACGATCTTATATTCCTCCTTGTTAAACCGCGCCGTGACCCGAAAACTGCGTTTCCCTTCCTGTAACGGGGGACGGCCATTTAATTTACGGTTAGACATGAGAAAAACGAGTTGCGAAGTTTTGACAGCACCCCTTTGACGTCCGGAGGCGTAAAGGCGGCAAGATTCTTTTTGGCCTGAAACCTCCATAGGTTTTTGGCAGACAAAAAGACATCTTGCCGCTAGAAAATCCAAAATGTAGCTGTGTAGCTATGCGGGAGGGCTTGGGCTTTGCTTTATTAAAGTTCCCGGATAAATGTATTTTGGAGGTGGGCGGATATATCCCCAATATTATCGGGGGGCGCTGTCGGGTGTCCGGGATACGCTAGCTGCATGGCCGACTACCGGGTCCAACCGCTTTGAGGCTCGATAATTTGCAGTCTCCCCTGGTCAGGTTCGAGAAATGCATTACTTCTTTCCAACTGGGATTGCATGGTACCCATTTCAGGGCCTATTATAGTGGCACTGAATTGCCAGGCGCGGACCATCATTCGGATATAAGCCGATGGGTCCTGTTGTTTGGTTAATTTTTTGACCGCGCCGATATAGTCGTCGCGATACACAGTTGGGATAATAATCCGGGTTTGGTTCGCTTTGACAAGTTCTGCGTTCATCATTACCCTTGATACGCGGCCATTGCCGTCAAGAAAAGGGTGTACTTCACTGATCATAAAATGCATATAAAGAGCCTTGGCAAAGGGGTCTTGTAAATTTTGATAGTTATTAAATCCTTGTATTAGTGTGCCTCTCACCAGTTCGTTGTCTACGAAGTCGGTGGTACCAGCACGATTGTTTTTATCCTTAAATTGTCCAGGATTCGCTTTCTCACGGGAGATTAACATCACTCGATGACGATATTGAAGAATCTGGATTAGTTCATCGGGGTTTGTCGGCGTGAGTCGCATGCCTTGTTGATCGCTCATTATTTTGTATGAACCGAGTATGTCATGCGAGTCGCCGTCACGTGTCGCCAGAGGTTTACCCGTTGAAATGATTTGTTTCGCTTCATCAACTTCAAACTCGGTACCTTCAATATAATTCGAAAAATAAGCCTCAAAAAATGCAAAATTTCTAAATGCATTTACCTCCGTGTTTCTATCCGGATAGCTATTAAACGGTTCATTCAGGGCTTTGAACAATATATTAAAAAGATCAATTCTTCCGGGATCGTATGGCTTGCCGAATTTTCGCGCTAACGCAACCGGCGAATTTAAGATGTGCGATGGGTTAGTATTGAGAATCGCACTAACAAGTTTGTTGAATTTGCTAAGTTCCTGTTCCATCCCAAGAGGCTTGGCTATAATTTTAGCATCATCGCGAATTTGATTAATTCCTGTCTCTTCCCTGATTCTGATTACTTTTTCGATTCGTTCCTCGATTTCAGGAAGCGTCAATGTCTTTGAGTCTGGGCCGGGTTTTCTTGATGGCTGCAGGTTTTCCATGTATGCGCGGGCGTGGCTTGATACGAAAAGACCCGGGGCAAGCTGATTGTCTCCGGCTGTAGGACCAGGGCCTCGCATAACTTCCAGAACTACGCCGGGTAATTGAATTTTTCGATTATGGGAATTGGTTAAGAAAAGCTTTCCTGTTTTGGTAGGTTCAAACTCAAAAGCCGACCGGTGGCTCAACAAAATGCCCGGGTAAAGATGCCCGATAATTGTAAACAGGTTTCGTTTTACGATTGCTTCCGGATCTTCTTTTGTTCGGGAGGTGTATACTCTTGGTGCGAGTTTCTTTAACGTGCCATCTTTTACCCATTTGCTAATTTGCTTACTTGTGGCGCTTTCTTTTGAAGCAAATACAATTTCTGGTAACAAATGAGACAGGTCAGCCATTTCGTTTCTTAGTGGAAAATTTTTCATACTAAAATAGGTTAAAAATGGCGAAATGGAAAATATTTCTTGCTAAGAGCTTGTTTTTGGAAAATTTTTCGAATTAACCAGACTGTTTCTTAAACTTTTTCAAGTTAAGCGTTTGATAAACGTTACATTGCCTTCATCGTCGATGCGTACTAATTCCTTGCGGTCCTTGTACTCGTGAACGAGCATATCTAAACTGGGACAGACTTTTTCATCCCAGTAAGTGATAAAGCAATTTTTATCCTATGTTTCTTGCAAGACTTTATCTGCAATGGGTCGGAGATGTTCTTTTAGTTCTTTTGGTGTCATCTCCCAAACGTACTTTTGTGTTGTATCGTTCATCGAAAGCAAAGCTACGCTCCGGTAATATTGTTGGTGGTAGATAACTGAAACTGTTTACAACTCCCGGATAAAGTGCTCCTTCCCAGTTTCGGGGTCGACCGCTACAAGCACGCGGCGACCGCCGGGGTATTCGTGGATGAACTGGCCGGGGGTGTCGGTAGGGTGTACGATATATTCCTGCTCGATGATTTCCATTGGGTTTTCAAATTTAGTATTTTTCAGGTGCGGTCAAAGGCATGTTGAAAAATGCTCGACGGTTTGTGGATTAAGTTGGCGGCGATCTTCTCATTGTAGTCGTTATGGGGCTGATAGATACTTGACTTATCGATGGCTTGCTGGACTTGCAGTTTGAATTGCATCGTGGCTTCCCGTCCGTTTGTATGATTGTTGAAATAGAGGTGGACACTGGTGAAGTTTTTGGCTTTACTTATAGCCTGGGGCATTAACGCAAGGCTGTTGGTGACGATGACGGTATGATCCGGTTGGTGTTCGGTTAGCCAGCTGAGGTAGTCGAAATAACTTTCGAAGACGGATAGTTGATTTTTTGCCCCGCCGACTATGGTCAGGGCTTTGTGCCCGAGGCAGCCTTTGAAATTTTTGCTGCGGACTTCCCAGGATCCGGTTTCGTTTTGGGAGCCGGCGGCAAAGAAGCGTTTGCAGGTTTTCTTTTCGTCTTCGACAAAATAATAGACTTCTTTAAGTTTTCCCTGTGCTGTCCGCCAGATGCCGCGCTCTTTAAGGTAAGCGGTGATGGTGGGATTGTTGCCAAGTTCTTTTATTTGTTCAACCTGATAGTAGGGAAGCTTATGTGCATGCCTTCGTTTTGTTTCGGTTTCCTTGATGACCGGCTGGTTGATAACACTCACAATTCTATCCAGGGTTTCCTGGAAGGGCAGTTTCCAATACGCCATGCCGAAATCGATGAGGTCGCCGCCTTTTGCAAGGCTGCGATCGTACCAGACGCCGAGCTTCTCATAAACGGAAAAGGTGGGGCTGGTGCCGGAATCATGGAACATGCTGATGTACAATAACTCCGTGCCGGCAGTCGTCAGCGGATGGTGGCCAAGCCTTGCCAAAAGATCGACGAGGCAAACTTGCTCTTTGATGTCGGTTGCGTTGATGGTGCTCATATAAAACAAAAGGGGAACCGAAACCGGCCCCCCTTCTGAAATATTTTGGTTCGGGAGTACTTCCGTCATATCCTACGATACGGGCATTTCAGCCTGCCCCGGCGCTTTCGGGTCTTGCGGTTTTACGCTCACTTTCGCCGGATTCTCTGGGTTTAGCAGAGTAATGTTTTCTCCCTGGATGTCAAACAACTTTCCGTCGCAGGGCTTACATGGTCGTTGCCGGCGACAGGACAAAAGTGGCCGGATCGGGGAGGGGCTTTGGGTAGCAAGGAGGGTGGAGACCTAAGATATTTTTCTGAAAAAATGAGTTGCCTGTGGTTCAATGATTTGCCTGTGAATTTGGTAATAGAAGCTGCAGGAAATAGGAACAGCGAGGAAACTTGTCAGCTTATCACAAGTTGTGATAGGCTATTGTGTATAGTCTTATAATGGACCTGAGGTCACAATTTGTGGCCTCAAGTTTTCTTAAGGCAGCATTTTGCGATCTTAAGATGCCTGTTAGTAAAACCGTTTGTTCTGCATTTTAATTTTCGTCTGGTTTGTAACCGATTCGTTTCCTGGGCTGAGGTTCAGTTTGTTTATCGATCAACTGGTCGAGGTACAGGAATACGACTTCTATGTTTTTCTCCTGATTATCGACTTTGCCTTTGATACGTTCAATTGCGAGCCAAATTTCTGTATGCTCCATATACTCAGAACGTAGTTTGACGAAAACGTCTATTATTCGGATACTGATGTCTATGGCGCTTTGATTTTTTAGTACGTTCGAAAGCATTAAAATGCCGTGTTCCGTAAACACAAATGGAAGATATTTCGAGTGCTCACCGTGTCTTAAGGTCGCATTTTGCGATCTTAAGATTTGGTTTTCCTGAGAAGACAACTCAAACATAAAACGTTCAGGAAATCTATTCAAGTTGCGTTTGACTTGTTCTTTGAGCCGTCTGGTTTCTACGCCGTACAGTTCAGCAAGGTCACTATCGAGCATTACTTTATGGCCGCGGATATAGTATATTTTATTAAGAATCGTTTCGTCCGGAATTAATGATTTATCCATTTGACTCATCGTTATTTTGATATCGCAATTTGTGACATCATTGCATGTCTCGCTTTATATAGCTATATATCGAGTTCATAGAATTGTTGCCTTGTGGACAGGACGTCGGCATAGGTCATCGACCTGCCGGTGTAGCTAACAGTACGAATCTCTTCGACGCAGGTGTGGCCGACCACCTGATTATATCCATGAAGCATGTCGGTGAATGTTTCCTTGAGGTCGGCCCAAAGCGGCCCGCCATAGCCGTAACCGCCGCGCTCGATACCGGCATCGTAAAGGATACCATTGTGTTTTGTCCTTTCGAGCCTGTTCAATTGGCCGGCGAGGGTTTTTTCCTGTTCACAAATTTCCAGCAATACCGGTGAACGCAGGATCTCGTTATACCAGTTGTTGGTGACGCCGGCGTGGGTAAAAAGATAGTTGCCTTTTTGGTAGGCGATCCGGAAGATGTGGGCATTATTCCGAAAAAGCGCTGTGAGGCCGCGCTGCATGGTAGGGCGGAAGCCGGAACATTGAAAGCGGGGATAATGGAAGTAGTGCGCGTCATGGTTACCGAGCAGGAGATCAACTTTTTCGGGTTGGCGTTTTTTCAGGGCGATGATTTTTTTAAGATTTTCAAGAATGGCGAGATCGGACAGGGTGTGGCTGTCCACATAATCTCCAAGGAAGATGATCTTATCGTATATTTTGGTGTTGATGTGCTGCCAGTTGTCGCGGCCGTGGAGGTCGCCTATCGCGATATGTTTCATGCACCAAAGTTATATAGCTATATAGCTCGTGGTGGTAGATTAGTAGCGAAATCCGTTTTTTGTGCAGGTAGGCACGCATGAACTGATCTCCCGGATTCCCTTCTTTCGCGCCAGTACCAGACGCACCTGCGGCGGGGCAAACGTACGAGGAAGCGACTATAAACGGATATGGGCGGATTTGCTATCGTTGCAGGCGCGGGCGCTTTTTCTTTGGTGGGGTGGTGTTTGTTTTGACTGCCGGGTTATATATGGGCTTTTTAGGCGCAGGTTCCTTTTCTTCTGCCAACCGCACTTCCATTTGTCGGTCGCCGAAAGCTTTGCCGTTGAGGGCTTTGATGGCTTCGAGCGCGCCGTTTTCGGTTTTCATGTGGATGAAGGCAATGGCCTTGCTTTCATTGGTGATTTTATCGCGCAGGATAGTGATGAGTTCTATATCACCGGAGGGGTCAAATAGCTGGGCGAGCTGTATTTCGTCCAGGGTTCGCGGAAAGCCGACGGCGAAGAGTTTGGTCATAGGTGATGATGAATATTGGACAAAGATAAAAATAATAAAGTCCCCTAAGCGCTCGCCGCCGGGGACTTTTAACCTAAACCTTATCACAAATAGCGGCAGAGCTGCCGCTTTGAATGGAACAAAAGTAATAATGGCTAATCTTAGGTGGTGGTAGATAAGTGAAAAATTATTTAAATAAATATGTTATCTTTAATATAGCTTAAACTTTTGATTATGCCCGGGTTTGCCGTTTGCAGGACCGTCTTTCCTTTGCCGCCGGTGTTGTTCGTTTTTTCCTGACCGGTTCCTGACTATCTGAAGAAAAATAGTTAACGATAGTTACATTTTCCGATGAAATAACTATATATTAGCGAAGCCTTATGCAATGACCATGGAAGGATGCCTTCTTTCGCCTGAACAAAAAGCCGGACACATTAAACTTTTCCTGGAAAACCGGATCACGGCGGAACAATTGGCGGAGTTGCGCCATTGCGTCAATGAAAAGGATCTGGCCGTCATCATTCAAAGAATATACGATCTTAACGAAAAACAGGTACTTGATGTGGCAGCTCTGGATTCCGTCATGGCTTTTGCAGATACCATCAAAAATACCCGTCGGAATGCTGTCTTTACCAATAAAATAAACCATAACTTCAGGAACGGCAATAATAAAATCATCCTGGCGGAAGGCGACTCCTGGTTCAATTATCCAATTATCCTGAGCGACGTTGTGGACTGGATCGCCATGGAAAAAAACATGGCCGTCTATAGCCTGGCTAATGCCGGTGACTGGCTGCTGAACATGCTGCATCAAAGGAAGTATGTGGAAGATCTTTCTGTGTTGCATCCTGAATTTTTTTTAATGAGTGCCGGTGGTAACGACCTGGTGGGCAAAAGTCGCATCGGGGCTATCGTTGACCCGTCGGGCCATTCGGGTGAATTCGACCATAATGAATTTGCCAAACAACTGATGGTCAAAGTTAGAACCAATCCGGTCGTACCACTTGATGAACCTAAATTTGAAGACGGACTGAAATACCTGTCCAAAGATTTTTATGCCTTGCTGATGTTCTTCCATCTCCAATATTACTTCCTGATGAATGGGATTCTGAATGGTGGTAAATTTCCGGGGATAAAAATCATCACGCAGGGTTATGATTTTGCGATTCCCCAGCATAATGGAGGATGGCGGTTCAATCCGCTGCACTGGTTCAAGCCTTTTATCCGGATGTTCCTTGGGAACGGTACCTGGCTGAAGACCCCGCTTCAAATGAGGGGCATACTAGACCCTGCCACACAAGAAAATATCGTTTACGCGATGATCTATCTTTTTAATGAGATGATGATCAAAACCGGCAGCCTGTTTTGTGAGATGAAGGGTTTGGAAAAATCTGTATTTCATGTAGATTCCCGGGGTTCGGCAGGCAGGAACGGCTGGACGGATGAACTGCATTTGCTGCCGGAGCATTTTAAAAACACCGGGATGACATTTATAGATTGTATCAATGGCGTGCCGTCTAAGAATGGGCAAGTCTATGTCGTTAACCAAATGCACCCTTAGCCATGACGAGAAAAATCACCTGGGGCGTTTTTATCCTGCTGGGGCTGTATATGGGCTTCCAGGCGCATGTGTTGAAATTCGCAACCTGCCGCGAATACACAATAGTTCAACTTGAAACAGCAAATAAGTGCAGGGGGCAGGCGATCCTTAAGGAATGGAAAAGTCTGCCATACGGGGAGGGGACCGTGCTGGACGTGGCGAGGAGCAATACCTACTGGGATTTTTTGTTTATCCTTTGCTATGTCACCATGATCGTGATCCAATCCTATAACCAGATGCAGCGGGAGAAATGGATGTTCTTAAACGCTTTATTGAGACTTAACCTGTTCCTGGCTTTCCTGGCCGGCTTTTTCGATATCTGCGAAAACTCCATGCTGCTCCACAATTTCAGCCACGTCGCTGATGGTCGCTATTACCTGGAGACCCGGTGGGCGACCTGGCCGAAATTTATCCTTTCGGGCTGGGCCGTTTTAGCGTGGCTGGTTTCGTTGGTGAAATCATGGTTTTAAGATCAT
Organism: Mucilaginibacter sp.; assembly: GCA_035656115.1. Lineage (GTDB taxonomy): Bacteria > Bacteroidota > Bacteroidia > Sphingobacteriales > Sphingobacteriaceae > Mucilaginibacter. The sequence continues at coordinate 1,183 of DASRTD010000313.1, read as the reverse complement.
GCCTTTTCTGTCCAATAAACTCCCCGTGGAAGCTTGGGCGCTTCGTTCATGTCGGGCATCGGGCTGGTAAAGCTTGTTTATGACTTGATTTATGATTTAATATTGGCTCTTTTTATTTTGACGAACAGGTTCTTTATCTCTGTGAATCCTCCTTCTTCATAGCCGATTTCAGTTATTGTATAGCGGAAATAATCGGTTGGCAGGTCGGTGGGCGCTTTGCCGATCGCGTCTTTAAAAGCTTCCTCAATGGAAAAATTGGCGGAGTTGCCTGTCCATTCATCTGTCAGCGGTGCTCCTTCGAGCAGGTCCTCCAGATGCACTTTAAAATGATCGTGTGGCTTCATGGCTCTTAAATGTTTGGCGGAGGTCATCATCACTGCCTGCCTAAACTCAGTTGGTGACGCGGTTTCATAATCATACTGGTAGCCGAGCCCGTGGTGGTCAACTACTTTGGCTGGGGTAGCCGGCGGGTCGGCCCAGGGCGGGGTGGAGGATAATGCCGGATCATAGAAAGTCATGGGGGAGTTGAGTCCCTGCCCCGGCTGTCCGGGTAAATCGGCAGCGGGAAGGTAATGGGCCACGGCAGGATTTCGTTGCTGCCAAACCGCCCATAGGCGGTCGACATTTGCATGGTGCAGGAAAAATACCGGGTCATTCGGCGAGGTGCTCGGCTGCATGGTGCCGTTCGGGCCTCCGACCCAAACATGCACGAGGTTATGCATACCTATGGGCAAGGTGCTTTCCGGCGGGACATGCCAGCCCTCCATCTGGTTACGGAAAGTTGCCAGCGATGGCGCGTCACTCCAGGGCGCGGTATCGTAAGTCGTTACGCCTAAAGTAGCGTTTACTTCCGCCGGGGTCGGTAACCGGTTGAACGGACCGTCAAGGCCAAAGCCGCGGATGAGGTGGTCCTGGCCGTCTTCGCTCAGGGTGAGCGGCCAGTTAGCATTTCCTGCAAACGGCCCTGTGGTTACCGGGCCGTTATTGCCATCGCCGCCCATTAGGTCATCTAACCACGGGACGCCGGCCTTGTTCTGGTCCATGGACCAGTCCCAGTAAGGGATGCCCAGGTCGGGGCTACCTGATACCCGCTGCAATTCCTTTTCAAACTGGTAAAGCAATTCCCGGTGCCAGGGAAAGAAAGCCGGGCAGCGATGCGCCCACATGGGCATGCGCATACCGA
>DASRTD010000312.1:0-8085 GCA_035656115.1 Mucilaginibacter sp. | reverse complement strand
ATCCGCACTGAGAACTACAAGAATTACCTGTACGTTGTTTTAAACGGGAACAACCAACTGGTAAAGATAGACCTGGCGACGCAACAGACGGTATGGACGAAACCCACTGGTGTTGCCCCCTATGGCATAGCGCAGGCTGGGCAAAAGCTTTTTGTCACCAACTGGGGCGGCCCGACGCCGGGTGCCGATACCACCAGCCGGGAAACAGCCGGAATTCCTTATGGAAAAACTTATATCAATCCCAAAACCGGGGCAACATCAACCGGAACAGTGCAGGTGTTTGACCCGAATACCGGAGATGTAGTCAAGGAGATTCCTGTTGGCCTGCACCCAAATGTGATCATTCCCAGCAAAGACGAACGCTTTTTGTACATAGCCAATGCCAATAGTGATAATGTATCGGTGATCGATATATCCAGGCTGCAGGTGGCTGAAAACATACCGGTTCAGCTTATGCAGGACAAAAAGGGCTATATCGGCGACTCCCCGAATGCTCTGGCTATCGACGATACGGGAACAACGCTATACGTAGCCGACGGATTGGATAACGCGGTTGCAGTTGTTAAACTTGGATCGGGTTCATCATCAAATGGCAGGGGGCAGAGTGCCGTCGAAGGCTTTATCCCTACTGAAGCCTATCCGGGAGGCTTGTTCCTTGACGGCAGCACCCTATTTGTAACCAACCTTGAGGGCGAAGGCGCGCGCAGTGGCAGCGATGAAGTCAAAACAAAGGAGGTCCCTGCCGGCGTAACCGCCTATAATTCACATCATCAAAAGGCTACGCTATCGATCATACCCATCCCCGGTAAACAACTTTTAAAACAATACACCGAAAAGGTAAAAGATCTTAACCTCACCTTCCGCGAGGAAATTGCCCAATCCCTGCCGCGTAAAGACATCGCGCCAAAGCCGGTACCTGAGCGAATTGGCGAGCCATCTGTATTTCAGCACGTGCTGTACATCATCAAGGAAAACCGCACGTACGACCAGGTTTTAGGCGATATGCCCCAGGGCAAAGGAGCGCCTCAATTGTGCATTTACGGCGATTGTATCACACCCAACCAGCACCAGCTGGCAAAGGACTTTTTGCTGTTGGATAACTACTACGCCTCCGGCAAGTGCTCGGCCGAAGGGCACCAATGGACGGACGCCGCCATGGTGACCGACTATGTCGAGAAAAACGTGCGGTCGTGGTTCCGCAGCTACCCGCATGTGCAGGAAGATGCCCTGGTTTATGATGCCAACGGCTTTATCTGGAATAACGCCGCCGATCACGGCAAAACCGTAAGAATCTACGGCGAAGCCTGTGCGCCGCATTACGACAAGAGCCTCGACTGGGCTACCATTTACAATAACTACAACGCCGGCCTTCCATTTACCTTTTACAATACCAGCACTATATCAAGGGTTCGGCCAATGCTTTGCCCCACTTACCCGGGGTCGGACGAATTGAAAATAACCGACCAGATCAGGGCTTCGGCATTCATCAAGGAGTTGAAGGATTATGAGGCCAAACCCGGCGACGGCCTTCCCAACCTGATGGTGATGGCCCTGTCCGACGACCACACCGAAGGCACGCGGCCCGGCCTACCCAAACCAGAAGCCATGGTAGCCGATAACGACCTGGCCCTTGGCCGCATCATCGAGGCGGTGAGCAAAAGCCGCTTCTGGAAGAATACGGTGATCTTTGTTACCGAGGACGACTCGCAAGCGGGTTGGGACCATATCTCCGCCTACCGCACTACTGCCTTTGTCATCAGCCCTTACAGCAAATTGCAAAAGACAGTGTCGACCAACTACAATCAAACGTGCATTGTCCGCACCATCGAGCAGATCCTCGGCATCCCGCCGATGAATATCATCGATGCCACCGCATTGCCCATGTTCAATTGCTTTAGCGATAAACCTGTGGATTTCACCTACCAGGCCTTACCCAATCGCATTAAGATTGACCAAATCAACCCAAAACTGGCTGCCTTAAAGGGTCAAGCGCTTTACTATGCAAAAGCTTCGCTATTACCCGTTTTCGATCATGTTGACGGCGGCCGTGACGACCTCATGAACCACATTTTATGGTATGCCGCCAGGGGCCAAAAGGCTTACCCGGAAAAACTGAGCGGAAAAGATGATGACTGAGATACGGGCGTGCTGTTGCACTGAAACGGTGTGCGAAAAGAATCAGCTGCAACACCTGCAACACACCCCTATGATAATGAGGAACTTAGGCCAATTTAATGAAACAAACCTGCAACAGTTTGCAACACTGACAAGATTTTGTCACCAAAAAGGGGTTTAACGCTTCGCGTTCCGCATCCTGATGATGGAAAAATTCAGCGTTGACTTGCTTACCGCATCCGCGATTTTAGTAAGCGAAGGTGTAAACCGCAGCTCAACATTTCGATCCAGCAACTCAACCAAGATGTCGGTAATCGGTCGGATGGCGGTTGGGGCTACCGCATCGTACGAAATGTGATAACCCGCGCATTCGTCCAGCAAAGTAAAACTGTGGCCGGGCAATTCGTAGCAATAAAGCGTGGTGTTTTTCATTCGCTCGTACCATCCTGACTCGACAATAACAACAAAATCAGCTGTGCTTTCGCCGAAAAACTTTTCCTTGTCAGCCGCTGTTGTGTTATCTGTTTGATAATAGGTAACCCGCGGACAATCACGCGGCAGCAGGTAGTTGTGCAGCAAACGCCCTTCAATCGCAAAAACCACATCGGCGGTAATTTCGGCAAAAAATGAAGGCGAAGGCCGCGGCTCAAATAGTTCAATTCCGGCTTCTTCGCTCACATGAAAAAGCCCGTTAAAGTTTTTTGACGAATCCTGATGATTTGATGGCATAACCCATTTTTTTATAAAACGCATGTGCAGCGTCCCGCTCGGTACGGTTGCCGCTGCTGATCACAACCGTATGCAATCCCTGCTCCCGCGCCCAGTCTTCCGAGGCTTCGATCAAAATTTTACCTATCCCCAGCTTCCTGCAGCTTTTTTTAACCACAAAGGCCAGTATCCGCATATAATTGCCGTTCATTTCGTAAAAAATATTTTTTGAAAGGCCCGCCATGCCCACCATTTCGTTTCCCAACATGGCAACAATGGTCCGGTAATCCGGGTGGGCGGAAATGTTTTCAAACCTGGTTCGGAATTCCTCAACCGTTGCCGGATAACCCAGGTCAGTCATCAAAGCGGTCAGTTCTTCGATGTCATCTTCTACCGCGTCCCTTATAATTACCTGTTCTGCTAACATTTTTGCAGGATGATGAATAAATAATCGCCCAAATCATTTTCATATCCGGCTTTGATTTCATCACACCGGCCATTGTCCAAATCCAGGCGCAACTGCTGCAGGCCGTTTTGCACTTCCACAGCGTTTGCCAGTACCGAAAACGAAGATATTCCTGCCCTTATCTTTTCATCCAAATAAAGTTCGGGCCTGTTTTTACCCACATATAAAAAATGATCCCGCAGATCATCCTGAATAAAATACTTTTCGGTGCCGACGATCTTAAATCCGGCGGCAGCCGTTGCGTTACTCACCGTTTCGAACGAAGGCATTTGCAGGACAGATTCTTCGAGCATTTTTGGAAAATAGTGATTAAGCCAATAACCGTGCATTTGTTCGGATGTGGCAGTGAAGATCACCAGTAGTGCATTTCGCTTTAATACACGGTATATTTCAACAAAAGCTTTATGCAGATCGGTCCAATGATGAATAGTAAGCGTAGCTATGCCGCCGTCAAAGCAATCATCCTCAACCGGAAGGTTCTCTGCTTCCCCTTTTAACCATTTTACTTTGCTATCCCGGTTTATTGCGGCAGCAAGCATTTTTTCTGACGGTTCGATGCCAAAAAAATTCAATCCTTTTTCAGCAAGTGCAATGGTATAATTCCCTGTCCCGCAACCAATGTCGATATAGGCGCCGTCTGTCCGCGCAGATAATAAGCGGTAAAGCTTTGCGGTTAAATATGGATCGGCCTGCCGGGTTGAATTATAGCCGGCACCGATATGATCGTATAAAGGTTCGCTTGAATGCATAGATAGCATCAAATATCCTTCAAATAACTCAAATCTTAACCACTCAAGTCATGCCGAACTTGTTTCGGCACCCCATCATGCAGGTAGCCCGTTGACAGGTGACCAGCATGTCGGTAAGCTATCCCAGGTTTACCTATCGCGTGCAGACCCATCGCGTGGGATACCGAAACAAGTTCGGCACGACTTTGGATTAAAGTCGTCGCACTATTACTATTCCAAAAACTTCTTTTTCAAAATCGCAATCTTCCCTTCATCCAACCCAATCTGCGTCTTCAAGTAAACGTCCACCGAACCGTAGCGTTTGGTTATCGCATTAAAGGTAGCGTCCAGGTCTTCCTTTTTAACGCCCATCATCGTTTTTGCCACTTCAGGGTCTATATGCATGGCGGTCATCTGGCCAAGCAATTTGCCGTTAACATCCTTGCGGTAATAGTTCGATGCCAGGTAGTCGTTTACAATGGTGTTGTACGGCACCCCCAGGGCATACAACAGCAAAGCTGAGCCTATGCCGGTGCGGTCTTTTCCGGCCGAGCAATGAAATACCAGGCTTTGGCCCGCCGGTAAGCCCAGCAGCTTGTCAAAAAATGGCTTATAACGCAGCGCCAGCGAATCAATATTGCTGTAGTAAACAATCATCAGCGAGTCGCCTGCGCTGCCTTTTGCATGGGTTAGGCTTTTCATCCAGTTGGTATTACCATCGCTTCCGGCCGGCAACAGGATGTAGTCCATCCCCGGGTTAAGCCTGTCCGGCGCCTGGCGGGCCTCCTGGTGACCGCGCAGATCAACATCGTAGTTTATATGCCGTTGTTTTAGCACTGAAAGATCCGAATCAGTAAGTTTGCTGATATCCGCGCTGCGGTAAATTTCTCCCCATTTTACATGGTGACCATCTGCGGTTTCGTATCCGCCCAGGTCTCGAAAATTTGCCGCGCCCTTTAAAACTACATGGCGCTGTGCACTGTCGGCCACTTGCGCAAAAGCTGCTGCTCCCGCAAAAAGTGCAATCAATAATAGTGTTATCTTCTTCATCTTCGTAAAACCAAAAAGCAGGGGGACCTGGCTGAAGTACCCCCTGCTTGCGTTGAAAATTTATTTAAATCCTATTTTGTAAGCCAGGTGTCTTTTGATTCGTCATCACTTCCACCAAATTGCGATTGCAGGGCGCCGTTATAGTTGGCCGTATTCGCGCTGGCTTCACTGGCAGGATATTGCCATCTCCGTACAATTAAATTATTCGGTGTGCCTATGCCCGGTCCATTCTGGTTATAAGCAGGAATTCCGTTTGGATTAGCGGCGCTTACCGACCTTCTCCAGTTCATAAACGATTGAAATCCTGAATTGATGTGCAGGGCAACATAACGCTGCGTAAAAATTTGCGCTAAACCGGCAGCGTTATCGCCGGCGTAAGCAACGTTGTTCATAAATGCAGGTAAATTAACGGTCGCGGTACCTAAATTAGCGCCGGTATAGTCCTGAATGGTAAGCGTTTCGCCGTTAGTGATGCCATATAGCGCCATGGAAGCGGTTATCCCGTTGTTGTACCAGGTAGCGCTCGAACCGGACAACCAACCCCTGTTGATGGCTTCAGCAATGTTAAAACACATTTCGGGATACCCGATATATACAAATGGCTCCGCGTTAGTGCCGTTATAAGCAGCGGGCAAAATAAAGTAACGGTTATAATTTGAGTGTGAATAAGCTTTAAAGTCCAGCGCCTGTAACTGGCCGATGGATTGGCTGACATCCAATCCAACATAGGCGGCAAAGCTATTTGCAGGCGTACCACCATTCACCGTGTTGATCGCCGGGCAGCTAACCACCATTAAGCGGGGGTCAGCATTTGCTGCTGTCGCGCTCACGTAAGTGGCAGAAATCCCGTTGTATTGATTGTATGGCTGCAAACCCAGGCTCAGCGTAGCATAAGGGTTGGTTGGGAAAACATAGTGGAAAACCAGGTTATCCGAATTGCCTGTCATAATAGGATAGGTGGACGGGTTATTCACGATGTTCGCAAACGTCGAAGCAATATTCAGATCGGGGGTATCCCCTGCGCGTTTGCTTAAATCAATCAATACCCTTAATGTATAGGTATTAATTAATTTTTGCCACTGCAAAAAAGTCAAGCCAAATACGTCGCCGGTGGGGTCGAGCACCGTATTCGGGGCGCCTGTTGCCAGTGGGGCAATGATAGAATTGGCACTGGCCAATAAAGCCAAGGCGCTTTTGTAAACGTCGTGCTGCGTATCATATTTTGGCGTCAAAATAGTGGGGTCGCCGGCTTGAGAAAAAGGAATATCGCCAACACGCTCAGACAGCCAAATAGCAGCGTAAGCCTTAAAAAATTGACTAAGCGCATAGTATTTGTTTGTCGTGCCGCCCGCATTTTTCTGTAAAGCTATGGCGTACTTTAAAATGTCATATGTATCTTCAGTTGGCCCAAACTCGTAGGTATTAACACCGAAATAATAGGCGTAGGTTGATACCACGTCCTGACCGGCCTTTGAACCTGTTCCGAGCGGTTGTTCATCATTCCTGATCATTTTTGCGGTCAGGTGGTTTAATATCAGTGTCGGCGGCACCACACCGTTTGCCGGGGCAACATTGGGGTTGTCAATAAGGTCGCCTTTCTGGCACCCGGTTATTGACACCATGCCTATCGTCAACAATAAGGCTGATGGAATAAATGATTTTATTTTCATAAAGTTCTTTTTAATCAATTAAACAATTTAGAATGTTAAATGAATATTCAATCCATACCGGCGCGCCGTCGGGCTGGAAAGGTCGATACTTCCATCGTTACCTACCAGGCCTTTTGTCGAAGCGTCATAACCGGAAGCATATTGGTCAAGGTCGATATCTTTACGGGCGGCAAAATATAACAGGTTACGGCCTACAATATTAAAGCTGGCCTTTTTAATAAAGCTGCCTTGTAATAACTTGGCTGGTAAATTGTACCCTATCGTTGCTTCCCTTAGTTTAGCAAAGCTACGGCTGATCATGTAATACTCATCAAAATTTGCGCCCAGATCGCTTGACAGATAACCCTGAACGGTTTGATAAGTGGTATTCGGGCCGAAAGTAAGCTGGCTTAGGTTGGTTATCACGCCGCCGGGTCCATAAGTTGGCGTACCGCTTAAAATGGTAACACCCGGGCCCAGGTACGAACCTGTACCGCCATTGCCAACTTTTCCGGTAGTATTATAAGACACCCAGTCAGCGTTACGGGCAGCGCCATAAGCTCCTGTAGCCGATTCAATGGCAGTACCACCGTTCATCGCATGGTAGTAGGTAAAGTCGTAAAGCTTTCCACCTATCCTGCCGTCAAACTGAACGCTCAAAGTCCAGTTTTTATAGCTGAAATGGTTAGTGATACCAAAAGAGAAATCAGGGTCAGCGTAACCTAATAATCCTAATTGAGCGTTATCAGGTTGGCTCGGGGCCTGGATGGGGGCTCCGCCGCTGTTAATAATATCGCCATTTCCATCCCTTACAAACTTGGTACCGTAAATCGCATCAAGCCTGTCGCCTATATGGTATAAGTGGTTGTTTTGATATAAAGTAGTTTGCCCGTTATAAACCGAAGCAAGTGTTTCTTTATAGGTTGAATAGTTTACGTTCACATCCCAGTTAAGCCCGTCTTTGCTTCTTAACGGCGAACCAACCAGCTCGATCTCGTAACCGTTCTTTTTGGTTGTCACACCGTTTACGATTTGGTCGGAATACGTAGTTGAAGATGCAACCGGTAGCTGGAAGATATTAGGGCCGTTGGTTGTTGTAAAATAAGTAGCATTTAAGCCCAGCCTGTTGCCCAAAAACTTAAGGTCGGCGCCAAACTCGTATGATTGCACATCATAAGGTTTGATTTTCGGATTGGCTAAGGTGTTTGAATAGTTTACCGAAGGTGTTCCGTTATAATAGGTAGTGGTAGAGTTAGGATTTGAGTTAGCATAGTTTGGTCCGTTGTACGGTGTGTACAATTCAGAACCATAACCTAATAAGTTACTAACCGGGTATGTTCCAAACAGAAAACCTTGAGCGGTAGTATTT
>DASRTD010000311.1:0-9356 GCA_035656115.1 Mucilaginibacter sp. | reverse complement strand
CCATCCGGCTTCAATTGCAGCGACAGTTTAGCATCCAGTACATCTATGTGCATACCGTCCAACTCCAAATCTTCCATCCGCTGCATCTCTGTGCGCCTGCCTGCCAAGAGTGCAGTCAGGTCGTCATGGTCTAATAATATTTCACCATCCTTCGCTAAATGAATTTGTTCCAGGCTCTCCACCGGAATATCTTGTAAATTAAATACTTGCTTTATCATTTTTATTGTTTTTTAAATGCTCATGCTGTAACCGTGATCCTGTTCTTCCTCGAAGGAGTTTTCGTGTTCCGCTTCAAATTCATTTTCACGGCTAACCACATTTTCCTGTGAATAATTGCGTGCTTCCAGTAAATTGGTAAACAATGCGTCTTTTGAGCTCATTTTGAATTTCCGGTTATCGCTTAAGTCCTGCATCTGGTAAACCTTATTTTTAAGTTCAGCCACTACTTTGAAATCCTTGCCATCATAGGGAATAATTTCGCCTTTATTCAGCTTGTCGGGATTAAAGGCAGTTTCGGACGAGGGCTGAATATTTACTACAGCATCATTTTGATGTTCCTGTTGAACCTCCTGTTTTTCCTCTACCTTTTGCTCAAAACCCATAATGCGGTCTGTGATTTTTTGCGCATCATCGGCAGCTTTAAATAATTCCGCAGGGTCTTCTTTCATGATTTGCGCCCAGCTATTTACGTAGCTTACGTGGTAATTAAGGTCATAAGGCAAATTCAGTTCCTTGCTTAGGAACAGCGAAGCGAGATTTGTACGAAGTTCCAGCTTACTGTTTGCCGTCTGGTCAACCGCACCTTCCTGCGATTGGTTCAATTCTATCGCTGCTGTCCGGTGCGCCAACTGGTGCAAGGCCTCGGCAAAATACTGTTCCGGGTTTGCGAATTGCTCCTTTTCCGGGATGATAATAGTGTCGGTCAACTGGTCATACATCATATCATCGCCGCCGAATTCAACAGCTACCTTGCTGTTGTCTAAGATTGCTTCTGCACGTTCGGCGGGAGAAAGCTGCTGCGGTTGCTTTTCCCACTCCGGTAGCTTCCGCAGCTGTTCACCATTGAAAACTTTTGCTTCCACAATTATTGGCTCCTTCAACCGAACCATTTCTGTGCGTTGCGAACCGTTCTTGCGCATCACAGGCTGGCCGTTTTCAAAGACCTTCCTGATGTCATAGCTTGATGGAAAGCTGATAAAAGTGCCGGTCATCTCCGGTTTTACGGCTGTTCGGTTACGGTTGGCCTGATTAAAGGTCGCCCAACGCGGGTCGTCCCGCCTCTGCATTAACAGCGTTAACGCTGCACCGCCCGTATAGCGGTTTCCGCTTTCAATGTTAAACGGCAAAGCGGTGTTCATGCTGTTGTCGGGTTTTTGAAAGATCGAAATTCCCCGCTTGAGGTCTGCGGCCATTTTTTCGCTGACCTTTTCATTTACTGATTTGTAATTGTTCATTGTTTTGTCTCCTTATTATTTTGATTAAGATTTTGAATATCCAGCAGAAATTTAAGCGGATCGATAGAACGATGATGAAAAGCTACGCTGAAGTGCAGGTGCTCCCCGGTGACCCGGCCGGTCGCCCCGGTTATACCGACGGCTCCGGCTGCAAAAACGGAATCACCTGGCAGCACAAAAATTTGTGATAAATGCCCAAATGAGGACTCCAAATCTCCTTGCCGGACACGGACATACAAGCCCAAAAACTGATCGTAACCAGCACTGCTCACAACGCCGGGAAAGACAGCGAACACCGTATCTGAACGTGCCTGAAGATCGATGCCGCTATGAAAAGAAAAACGCCCGGTGACCGGATGTATACGATAGCCGTAAGCAGAAGTCACTTGCAAATGCCGCAAGGGTAAAGCCAGCAGGCAGCAGCATATCAGTTTAATCACGGCCGTATTGATTAGGTATGTCGCGAGAGATTTGTTTGTTCAGAATTTCGACACATAAAGGCTGGACTGCAGGATTGTCCCTGGCGATAGCCATTGCCTTGAACCGTGCATTGACATCCCCATATTTCAGGAAAAGGTCTATTTGGGTAAGCGCCTTCAGGTCGGGAAGAGCTGCTTCATAAGCGATATCCGCCAGGTTTTGGTGTATCGCATCAGGCGGCAAAAGCACCAATAAAGCATCAGCAGAAAAAAGGCCGACCTTATCCACGAAATCGACGTAAATATTATCCAGGTCGATGTCGGCTTCGCAAATCACGCCAATCTGGTTCCGCTTGTTTAAAGGATCACATTCCAGGCCGGGATGTACCAGCGCTACAACGCCACGTAGCTTGTCATCAGCGGCAGACATTTCAGGGGTATTAAAAATGCTCATAGATTTACCGGCCTATACTGTAATCGTGCTTCAAGTCCAATTCTTCCTCTAACGAGGCCATGCTATATTCCAACACTTTGGGGTTATCACGGCATAGCTCAACCGCCTGCCTGCGCTCTTTGGTCCAGGGCGAATTCGCCAATAAACTGACCTGGAGAATATTCTTAAAATCGTTTACCTCCAGCTGCCGGGCATCCCGGACAGCATCGAAGTGAATATCATTTGGTTTTCGCAATACCAGTAGCGCATCCGCTGAAAACAGCGCCTGGCCTTCTTTGCCAAAACTGACCACTACATTATCGTCTTCCAGCGAAGCCGTTGAAATGATGCCGATCTTGTTGCTTTTATCGGCAGGGTCATAAACTAATTCGGGATGGACCAGCACGAAGGTGCCGGTCAGCTCATCATGTTTGTTCATATGTATTTGATTTAATGTTTCTTAGCGCCGGGGGCTTTCATACTGCCCTTTGGCCGGACTTCCACCTGTGGGATGGGTTTGCGGAACGCATTTACGACTGCTTCTACCTCGTTGTTGATACGCATAAAGTTTTGGCGCAAAATTTCTTCCTTTTTGCCTCCGAAGTCATAATAAACAGGCAAATCGCGGTAACCTGCTTCCTCCCGCTCCAGTTCACGCTTCGGCAGGTTAACTTTGCAATTAACGGCGCAGGTCGCGAACTGACCGGTATATTTTTCCTGCACATCGGCGGCGATAAGGCCGACCAATTCACCGGTATTGAGCGAGGCCATTTTACCCGCAGGTATCAGCGGTTCTAATTTCTCCTGTAATGAAGTGGATGTTTTATTCCGGTCAATGGAAAGGCTTTCGCCGATTTGTTTGTTCTTTCCAAACAATCGTTCCAGCCAGTCTAAAGTTTCTTTATTACGCACCGAGCCCGCAAGCACATTGCCAACCACTGAGGTGATCGTTGCGGCTGTGTCTTTGCCGTAAGTCCTGGTCGCCGGAATTCCACTTGGAATACACGCGGATAGCGCCAACGATGCCGACAATCCCGCCGATCACCAGCACCACGTTTGTCACCGGGTCAACGTAAGTTTTAAGGGAAGTAGTGGCCGAATTGATACCGGTTACACCATTTTGGGCAAAGGCGGATGCCGAGCCCAGGGCCAGCACAATGGCGGTGGCCCACATTTTTTTCAATTTGTTCATTTACAGGGGTATTAATTTGTTTTGAAATAAAAAAGGCGGCCTCCTCAATTTTGGAGAACCGCCACGGTTATTGGGGTATTAAAAAGCAACTTATAAGCCGAACACAGCCCGAAGAAATGCGCCTGCCAGCACCATGAAAACGGCAGCAAAAAACCAGGCCATTACCGCTTCATCGATTCGCGGATGCCCCATTTGCCAGTTATGGTAAATGCGCACTGCGCCGACAATGCCGAAAATGGCTGATATTACCAGCGCAAAGTCCAGCGCCGAAAAAAACGAGGAGGACAGTTGCTGCTGCGCCTGCTGCATTTCATCGATGCCGGGTTGGGCGATTGCCCCCAATGCCAGCAGGCAGCAGCAACTGAAAATTAATATCTTCCTCATGATTAGAAGCTTACGGATTGTGTATAGATGATTGCTTCCTGCTTTGCGAGACGAAACAGTTCGCTAAAGCCTACGCCGCCGGACGAAATGACCTCCGGTTCCGGCTTGCGTTTAGTCGGCACGGTAGTACCCGGCTTATTGGCGCTTTCCGTTACCGGCTCGTGCTGAAGTGTAGTCGGGGCGACGCTTTCTGAAAAGGTCAATTCCTGCGTGTTATGCTGCTCTGCCGGAAGACGGCCGCTTCCGGCAAGATCAATTAAAAAAATGGCCAGGTAATACAACGCGTACAGCCCGGCCACCCAAAGTAAAAAGTGTGTCCAGTTCATTCGTTCATTTTTTTTAAGAAGTCTTTAATGATTGTTTTTAATTCCGGATGCTGCCGGATCAGTTCGCTGACAGAAAAAGCGATAACCTGCTGAATTTCCACGCCAGTTGCCAGCTTCAATTGTTTCAAGAGTAGGGCGGTATTCTTATCCAGCCGGACGTGCACCATCGATTTCTGGCTGCGTTCTTCAAATCCCCGGATCTGTTCCATGACCGGCTTTTGCTCAGTTTTTGTCTTGTTTGAGAATTTCCAGTTCATAGCTCAAATTTTTCTAAGTGTTGTTTAATGGCGGTCTTTAGTTCCGGATGCGCGTCAAGCAAAGCCTTTACCGCATAGCACAGAACCCGTGTTACTTCGATGCCTGTTGCCATTTTTAAGTGGTGCAGCAATTGGGCGGTCTGCACATCAAACCGGCCATGCACCAATGTTTTATGGCCTGTTAAATCATACGCGCGGAGCTGCTCGATAATAGGCGGTATTTCCTGTGGTTTTGCGGGCTTTTTCTTTACAGCCGGCGCGGATTTTTCCGGCGTATCCGATTTGGCCATCCTGCTTCTAAGCTGGTCCGCCAGGGTTTTAATTTCACTCATAATTTGGGTTGGATGTGTTCTTGAAATAACTGGCTGAACACTGGCACAATAGCCGCATGTACCGCAAGTGGTGTTTGGAATGTATTCGCCCGCTGAAAATCTATCCGGTCAGCAATGGCCTGCGTTACCTTTCCGATCTGGTTAAGCTGCTCATTCACCTCTGCTTTGATCTCGTATTTTACGTTAGCTTTAATTCGGTTAGGTACGAACAGTACCTCAACGACCGGATTAATTTTTTTCAGCACCAGTGCAAAAGGCACGGTTGACTCGAAACTGAACTCGTCATATGAAAATGGGCACACGGCAATATCAGCCGCTTTAAATACGTGGATCAAGCCGTCGTCGTCCAGCTTTCCCGGCAAGTCAATTAGTATAATGTCTTTGGGGTTTTCCTTGATGGTATCTTCCATTTCCGGGAAGTCTGCCAACGCATAGGCTAGCACTTCATAAGGCTCGTCGTTCTCTAATATTTTCGCTTTTTCAAATTTTTGCGAAATAGACTGCTGGTAGTCCATGTCCAAAACCGTAACCTTGCAGTTTTTTGAACGGGTTAAATAATTCGCCAGCAAAAGTGTAAGCGTGCTTTTTCCTGCGCCGCCTTTTTGGTTGCCTACAATAATGACCATGATGTAATTTGTTTTTGATGTTTTTTCGCTGCGCTCAAGAGATCGCTACGCTAAGTATTCGCGAGGGTTGGTTTTCAGCTGCGCTCAAGAGACCGCTTCGCTAAGTCATCGCTGATTAGTTCTTGCCATCTTTTTACGCCGGCGGTTCCTGCCATTGATGGCCTCATCGTCGACATCCGGGGCGATATAAGGTTCCGGAACATAGACGTGCTGCCGGAAGATTTCCTCGTCTATTTCTGCATACTGGCTGAATTGCCTTACCATTGCCTGGTGATCGTTTGCGTTAAGCATATCCTCGGTATTGAAGTATGCGGCGTTACCCGGATCATGCAAATAAAAATCGCCGCCCTGAAAGCTGATGGTCAGCCCCTGGTGATGTAAGCCCTGTTGCAAATCGGGATAATTATACAAGGCGGCTCTTAGGATCGCAGCATAATATTCCCGCTGTTCATTGCTGATTTCATCGTTATTTGGCTGCCGGTCATTTTCAAGCGGTGTTTCCTCTTTCCGGAACGACCCGCTTTTTTGAAGTACCAACAGTTCTTTTAACGAGATAATTTCGCCCCCTTTAAAAACATGCTTTTCTGCATGGTCAATAATCGTATATCCATAAGGCGGCTTTTCGCCCGATGCATGGAATATTAAATCAATACCGAATTTTTGCTTCAGACAGGCGGAAAATTCGGAGGTGTAAACACCATGCTTTTTAACTAATTCAGTGTTAAATCCAGCGGCATATTTATGGAATAAGGCTTTTAGCTGAAATTTTCTTTGTTCATTGGGATTGTTATTTTTAATTCCATCTTCAATCGCTTGCAATCTAACTTCGCCTTGTCTTTTACCAAACTTGATAATTACTAATTTTTCATTCTGCTGTTGAAGTACATAACCAAGACTTTCCAAAATCATCATAAACTGTGCTTTCGTGCTGAAATGATAAGCCATAGCTTTAGCTAAATCTGTCACTGCATTATGCTTTTCATCGATGCCTAAAACCATATTCATCTGCTGCATTGCCCTGATCCGCTCGAAGCGGTCACTGATTTTTTTACCCTGCTTGTTGACACGGGTAGTTACCAAATGAATGTGGTTATGGCCCGTGTCCTTATGGTAAACCAGTAGATAAGGTTGTTCGCCGTAACCCATTGCGCCAAGCCACTGTTCTGCAATGAGTGCAAGGGTTTGTTTGTCATATTCCCTGCCTTTCGCAGAAATAACCGCGTGAAACTGCGGATACTTAACCGCTTTGTTGGTAGCGGAAATCATTTTCAAGTAATTCTTGTAGTCCTCCGGCCGTAGCTGTTGGAGTCCTTGTAAAGGCCCAAAGTTCGCGACCTTCATCAGTTCACCCTTAAATTTGTCGATCTTATTGGTATTGTAGCTTACTCCAGGAAACTGTGATGATTTTTCAGTTTGCGGGAATATCTTTACGATCATAAGGCTTAGTGTTACCTGGTTCGCTGGGAACTGGTTACCTGAGAACCAGCTATCACCCAACCCGTTCGCAATAACGCGGCTCTTACTGAGCCCGCTCTTAAGAAGCAAGTTCGTTGGGAGCCTGTTCCATGCAACCAAATTCGCACTGAATCAGTTCGGGGGGAAATATGAACAGGTTCTTTTTTAGCCAGCTCTCCGGGAACCAGTTTACTTTTAACCCGTTCCCAATGGACAGGTTCATTGGGAACTAATTCGCTATGAATAATTTCTCATGGAACGCGTTCTTAGCGAACCAGCTCTCAAAGTGTCAGCCCAACGCACGGATGATTTTTCGCAATGAAACTTCCAACGCTTTTTGAGTTTCTATATACGCTTCAAAAAGCAAATTGAAACGTTCCATCACTACCGGCGAAAGCCTGCCATGTTTATTCAGAACGTTCCCATATTTGGCCAGTTGGTTTATGTTATTCCCGCATCTGCCTAATTCAGTACCGACTCCGTCCAGCAATGCGATCAATTCCTTTGCATTCACAACAGTAAGCCGGGCATTCTCTAATAAGCGATTACGTACCAGGTCTGTCTTGCGAACGCCAAGCGTCTTTTCCAACTCCAGAATAGTCTTATATTCATCCTCCGTAAATCTTGCATCTATTTTCTTTGTCCGCTTGCCCGCAGTTTTCGCGGGCCTGCCCTTTACTTTACGGCTAAACGTCATAGGAGAAAACGAGTTGCGAGTTTTCGATACTCCCAGGTTGTCCCGCAGATTGAATGAGGGCGGTCGCGATAGCGGCGCCCGATTGAAAGGAGCGGGACGTCCTGGGCAAGATTGTGAGTGGCTGACAAATTACGAGGAACGAGTTTTTGTCGGACACGAACACATCTTGCATGAATAAAAACCAAAAGAGAACCGGCTAACCGGATCGTGAAATTTGCCGCTTAGCGTTGTAAGCTTTCACAGTTTAATTCAGCAACGATCTTATCATTATAATCGTTATACCCCTTATATACCGCAGCGCGGTCTACTGCTTGTGGAAGTGAAGCTTTAAAATCAATTGTCGCTTTCCGGCCGCTTTTATCGTTGTCAAAATAAGTCGATATTTTGGCGAAGCCTGCGGCTTTAATTATTCCTGCCTGAAGCAAAGAGAGTGAGTTTAATACGAGCACGCTGTCATCTGCGAACGGGTTATCGGTGCGCCAGCTTAGATAATCAAAAAAACCTTCAAATACAGAAAGGGTCTTATCATTTGCGGGGAGAAAGCTAATACCCTTATGACCTAAGCAGCCTTTAAAGTCGAGTGTGCTCCGTATTTCCCAGGAACCACTTTCATTTTGCCAGCCAGCTGCAAAAAAGTTCTTCCGGCTTTTCTGTTCGTCTTCGACGTAATAGTAAATTTCCTTTAATAAACCCTGCGCTGGTTGCCAAACGCCCCGGCTTTGCAAATAGTCTGTTATAATATTATTTAGACCGAGCCTTTGAACTTTCATAATATGATAATTCGGCTCATCCGGAATTTTAGTTTTCAGACGCGCTTGCCGCGACTGAATTTGTAGGCGGTAGTCTGAATTTGTTATCGATACTATTTTTTCAAGCACTTCCTGGAAAGTCGAACCCTTCCAATATAAAAGCCCGAAATCAATTATATTTCCGCCTTTGCCTTCGCCGTGGTCATACCATGTCCCCTGTTTATCATCAACGGAAAATGAAGGGGTCGTATCGGAATCCCGCAGCATACTAAGATAAATCTGCTCTTTCCTTATTCTTTTAACCGGCACATAGCCTAAACCTGCAAGCAGGTCGACAATCGAAATGTTGTCTTTTACATCACGGGCTTTAATTTTTGTCATAATTAGCACATAAAAAAAGGGAGCACAATGGCTCCCTTCTTATAGGATATTTTAAATTTCGGAACTACTCGCGTCGGATTCTACAATCCGGGCCGTCGCCTGCCTATGCGTTTTCGCTATTTTGATATGATCTCAGCTTCGCAATATTTCCTGGTGTCAACAGGATAATGTTTCATTCCCCAATGTCAAAGAACCTTTGTGTGATGCCCGTTTGCATCTATCATGGCACAAAGGTTCTATTGATTTCACTGGGTCATTGGTACCCTCTTAGGTCGGCCCCAACGATTTTGAAAGAATTGTAATTTTAAGAATTTGCCTGATTATCCCTGCGTTTTTTCCGTTTCAAAGTTAATTCCTCGTCAATCCTTTTGTCAATCGCCGATTTTAACTGATCAATATATTTGGTTGCACTAACCTGCTTCCGCTGCGAAATTTCTGTCCATCGCCGGTAGGGGCGTCCGATCTTGATCGTAAACTTTTCTTCGAAAAAGGCTATAATTTCGCTTATAGTCGCATTGCCATGATTGAGTTGGCCTGTAAGCCAAATCCCATACGCTAATTCCACTATGTTAATAGCTTCGCCAGTCCATTGCAATTTGGAGGTTGCTTCAGTTTGAGTTGAAACGGGGTATCCTTTCAAAGCATTGATCC
>DASRTD010000310.1:0-35324 GCA_035656115.1 Mucilaginibacter sp. | reverse complement strand
ATCACTGGAAACACAGGACGATCATTTGATACACGTTGTCGGCATAGCCAAAAGCAAAAACGGTAAATTGTTTTTTATTTTAAAAGATTCGCTCGGCCCTACCCCGTTCAAAGGGTACGATTATATTTCCGTCAACTATTTCGGGATAAATGCTTTAAGCATTACTGTACCGAAAAAAGCGCTCGACGCAAAATACCAATCGATGGCGGAAAGTCAGCCGGGAAGAAGTTTATAAGCGCCTTGCAGGCTTATTTCGGATCCATTTCAGACTGTTCCTCATAGGCTAAATTAAGGTCGTTGTATATTTTAAATTTTGTGGGCCTGATGATGATAAAATAAAGCACATTTACGCTGACAATAATAAGGTAATATACGTTTTGTGTGAGCATCATGCATACTATACCGAACAACGACGGCCCTTCGCTCAGCGCATACCTGGTAATCATCGCCACCTGGTAACTTTTCAATTTTTCCGTCAGCGAAGGTTTTTCTCCAAGTTTAATCACTATCCGCTTAAACAAAAAACTGCCCGCAAATACCCCAAACAGCACCAATACAGGCGCGATATAAAACAAAGGGTCGTTGCCGGGTTTTAAGTTTAATACGGGTTGCTTGCTGATAAATAAAACCAGCGCAGCAAACAGCGCCTGCCCCATAAATAAAGCCAGGTGAATAATAACGGCTATTTTGATAAAATTTTGCGGTTTGACGGTCTGATATTGGTTGTACATAACGTTAGTTTGACGAAAATTATAAAAAATAGTCGAGACCAGCTAAAAATTAATAACTTTGTGTTTCAAAGTACTTTATTATGAGTTTTAAATTTTCGGTGTTTTACCTTGTCTGGTTTATACTGCTGCTTATCACTGAAATATTTATTGGCCTATATATGCATGACGCGATCCTTCGTCCATATGGCGGTGATTTCCTCGTGGTGATCCTCATTTACTGCTTTATCAAAAGCTTTCTTAATACCCCTGTTATCGCTACAGCAATCGCAGTGTTGCTATTTGCTTACGCAGTTGAGGTATCACAATATTTCCACATGGTTGACGTACTCGGTTTAGGGAATTCCGCACTGGCGAAAATTTTGCTGGGAACATCGTTTTCATTTATCGACTTGCTGATGTACACTTTAGGCATTGCAACGGTGTTAGTAATTGAACATTTAAGGATGAGTCTAAGTAATTTTTGAAATGGACGACGTATTTGTTGCAAAGGATTCTATTGTAAGGCAGATTTGGGGCAAAGCAGATACGGTGCTATTTATATTCGCCGGCGCAGCCGCTGAATTTGCTTTAAACAAAGCTGTGGATTGGCTCTATTTTACCGGGCGCCTACCCGCCGATCCGTTGGAAAGGTTATTTTCAACGGTAGCTTATGCGCGGCAAATCATTTTTTCAAAAAAGGACGAAGCACTAAACGCAATCGATCAAATTACCGCTATTCATAAGAATGTGGAAAAAAATCGAGGTAAAAATATTCCCGATTGGGCTTACCTGGATGTTTTATTTTTACTGATCGACTATTCAGTGCGGTCATTTGAACTGCTGGAGAGAAAATTGTCCACCGAGGAAAAGGCGGAAGTTTTTGAGGTGTTTTGGCGCGTGGGCAACCGGATGCAACTCAAAGACCTGCCGGGTGATTTCAATGAGTGGCTTAAAGTTAGAGAAGCTCATCTGGATAGCAATCTTATCCGCAGTGAATTTACGGTTGATCTTTATCGACAATACAAAAAACATTTGGGGCTAATCCGTTACTCCCTGTTATTGCAGGTACAAATTGTGCTTGTTCCTGTTGCGGTTAAAAATTTGCTGGAACTAAAAAAAAGCTTTTGGCTGGCACCGTTGCTGAATCTATACAAATTTTCGAGGCTGTTCGCCGCAGATCGTTTGTTAAAAGAGGCATTGCTTCCAAAAGTGTATAAAACGCGTATTAAGGCCCTGGATGTGGTTTAAAGGCACAAAAAATCCCGAACCCTGCATCGGCATCCTACTTTAATGTCGTTGCACGGCCCGGGGAAGATTGCCGCGAAAAAGCAGGCATTCTGCGCTTTACTCTTCGCGCCGGTATTCGGTATTACCTACCAGCCGGAGCCCTTTTTGGCGTTACCATTTTTTACATGTTCTTCGGCACTTGCCTTGCTCATGATAGCCGACATTTTGTTCCCTGCACTGTCCATCCCGGTAGCAATATACCTGCCCGATTTTACATCGATCACCGGATTGACCATAGGTACATTTTTTTGTTTCGTTTTTACTGAATAAGCAGTAATTCCATTTGATGTTGCCATGATAAGTTTGTTTTGAGTGTTAACCCGTCATGCGGGCGAATTGTTTTAAATAATTGTTTTGCTTGTTTTAATTTAAGCTGCCGAAACTGGCCGGAAAGTTATATAATAATGTTTAACAAACAACAAGGTTTATTAATTTGTTATTAACACGACATTAATGAAGTGTAAAAATGAAAAATTTGCAGTTCTCAATAATATGCGCTACTTTAACCTCACCGAATTAATAAGCTAAACAATGAAAAACAGAGACAGCAGCATCCTTTACCTTGTGTTAGGTATATATGCCTTATTGATTAACTGGCATTATAATCACAACTTCTTATATCTATTGCTCACATGGATATTTTGGCCCATATACCTCATTTGAATTGCTGCATGGCGGGCTGGCAGGCGGGGCATGGAAAGATATACCGCTATCCTATTTTAAATAATCAGCTTAAAGCATTGGCGATTTAGTTAACCGGCGACTTAAAAACAACGTTCGCAGCGAACCAGGTTCTTTCAGCGAATCGGCGGCATTTATGCCCAATTGTTAAATTGTGTAAAAAAACCGGTACCGGGTATATTTTTTCCCGGTAAAAGTCGTTCTTTTGCCAAACAATCAAATATGAAGAAACTTTCACTCCTGATTACTTTGTTATTAGCGGTTTTACTACTGCAAAATTGTAAAAAAGACACCATCACCGAGACTGCCACGTCCAACAACACGCTTTTTGCTGTAATTAATGATACCACCTGGAGCGCTGTCAACATACAGGCATCTTTAACTTATAGTTCGGCAACTAAAACGAAGGTTTTTACCTGCACCGGAACAGCCACCAACCAGGAAGTAACCTTCAACATTACAGCAAACAACACTACTAATACGGCCAGTTTCCCGTTGCAAACCTTTAATGACGACGGTAGCACAATTACATTTGGCTATCTTAGAGCAAACAGCTCTGGCACTTACATACCACAGGGAACAGTAGCCGCAGGTTCGGGCTCCATTACATTCACTGCAGTTGATTCAGTCGCCCATAAATGCTCCGGCATATTTTCTTGTCTCGCGAAACACAATAACTACGATAATAACGGCAACCTCATATCCGTTACTATAAATGAGGTTCAGGACGGTGCATTTAACAACCTGCCTTACACGTTTATCAGTAATTAAAGTGATTAATAATTATATTTAAAAGTCCCGCTCAAGCTGCATTTGCACACTTGGCGGGATTTTTGTGTGTAGCGCCCGCCCCCCGGGAGCAATACGTATTTTTTTGGATTTGTTACCTTTGCGCAAATTTTTACTGAATGCCTGCAAAAAATAAAGCTGTTTTTTTAGACCGTGATGGCGTGCTTAACCGCGAAATGGGCGACTATGTATGCCGATTTGAGGATTTCGAACTCCTCGACAATTTCGAGGCGTTGAAAACGCTTCAGGACAAAGGCTACCTGTTAATTGTTGCGACCAACCAGGGCGGCCTGGCAAAAGGATGGTATACCGAGGAAGAATTGGGCAAAATGCACGAACATTTGAAAATGGCTTATGCCGAACACGGTGTACGGTTTACCGACATATTTTATTGCCCGCATCACCCTGATTTTACCGGCGACTGCGACTGCCGCAAGCCAAAACCGGGTATGTTATTGCGTGGCATCGAAAAATACAATCTTGACCCTTTAAAATCTTATTTCATCGGTGACCGCGAACGCGACATGCAAGCTGCAGCTGCGGCAGGCGTTACCGGAATTTTAGTAAACAGTGATCAACGGCTAAAAGAAATATTAAGTTTGATCGACTAATTTTAATAAGTTGTAATATTGTAATTCACAACCTTTCCGGATTCGGCCAATGACAGCAAAGCGATACTTAAACAACCTCGATTCATTAATTGCTGCCTTTATAGGGTTTTATGTCATTTACCTTTACACAAAATACAGCGGAGTGGGCCTTTCGCCTGACTCGATCATGTATGCCAGCACAGCAACCAATATCCAGGCGCACGGCTCGCTGCTTACTTTTAACAAGCATCCCATCACTTTTTTCCCGGTATTCTACCCGTTTTTTTTGGGGGTTATCCAGTTTTTTTCAAAAACCGACCCCATCAAAGCCGGAGCGCTGATCGATGCATCCCTGTTTGCGGGCGTTATTTTTACCACCGGCTGGATCATGTCGAGGTTTATCAATGATTCGCGAATTTGGGTATGGAACAAGGTTAAACAGTCAAAACTAAAATTGTGGATATTGGTTACCGCCGCCGTTATTTTGATTGCCGACTATGTTGTAGCATTGGGGTTAAGCCGAAATACGGCGATACCCGACAACCTGCAATGGCTCGGCTCATCATTTTTCGTAAACACAGTACCCGCTTCGCCTTATTGCTGGTTTTTAGTACTTTTCAGGGTAGAGGCGATAATTGTCGCCGGAACGTCAAGTTACAAGCGACTTATACTTGCAGCAATTATATTAAGCCCGGGCTTGCTGGAGATATATACTTATTTGTGGTCAGAAACCCTCTTCATTCTTGAGATATTGTTTTTTGTGCTGGTCTATTGGCGCTATCTGCAAAGCCACACCTTAAATTCGTTGGCTTGGGTCGCTATCATTACGGCAATTGCCTGTATAACCCGCTATGTCGGTATTACCATTATTGGCACGGGCGGCTTAATGCTGCTATTGGATAATCAGCTTCTGTGGAAAAAGAAGATCGGCCATATCCTTTTTTACAGTGGCATATCTGTTTCACTCCTGGTGGCAAACTTGATATTAAACAGCAGGTCAACCGGCTTGAGCACCGGCACACGCGAACCTTCCATTACTCCTTTTGGTGAAAATCTTCACTTCTTTGGCACCGTAATATCCGACTGGGGCGCTTTGGGCAGCGGGGCTTACCCATACGCGGCGTTAATAGCTGCGATTGTTTTGATCGCCCTTATTGCGGTTTTATTATGGAAAGCACTTAAGGGCAAGGTCAATAGCTACGAAAATATCTTGATTGCCTTTGCGATAGTTTATGGGCTTTTTATCGTCATTTGGGCTAGCATTCAGCGCTTCGAGCACATCAACAGCCGACTGCTTGCGCCCATGTTTATTCCGCTGTTAATTGCCTGCACCAGTTGGGTACCTGACGTGCTGAAGCTGCTCAAATCGAACGCAAGATACGTGCTGGCAGGCGTAGCCATTGTTTTGATGCTCGCCTTTGAATGTGCCACCTACCAGGCAGACTGGCAGCGCTATGACGATGAAAACGACTATGGCGTGCCTGGTTACAGCGATGACGATTGGAATAAGTCGGAATTTGTCATCTACCTGAAACATCATAAAAATATCTTTAAACCAACGGTGCCCATTTACACAGATGCCGACGAGGCGGTATATCTGTTTACTGGCATGTCGTCAACCCTTATTCCTCATAAATTTTTCAAAGCTGACGTGCAAAAGTTTTACAATGCAAAGCATTTTTACCTGATATGGTTTGATAACCTAGCCAACCCGGAGCTTTTAAACCTGCAGGACATTATGCTGCACAAAAAGCTGGTAAAAATCGGTGCAGTTAAGCAAGGGGAGGTTTATTATTGTGATGAACGCTAATTCCACCACTCACTTAAAATCAGCGCAATCACAAAAATCAATCAAAAATCAGCGGTCATATTTTGATTTACCAAACATCTGCCTATATTTGCGCCTGAAATTCTATAGTTTTACTATACAATAAAGATGAACGCAACTACATTACATCACCTCCATCTGCGCCATCACCACCATGTGGTGACCAGATAATGTATGTTTCTACGCGAAATAACGCCCCCGGTTCAGTCTTTTATTTATAGTTCCATAAAAACAATCAGTGAAAACATTAAAAATAGCCATCCAGAAATCTGGCCGGCTCAACGAAAAATCCGTTGAATTGTTAAAAAATTGCGGGCTCAGCTTTGAAAATTACAAGAGCTCGCTGATATCACCTGTATCCAATTTCCCGTTAGAAATTCTTTTCCTTCGTGATGATGACATCCCCGAATATGTGCAGGATGGCATTGCCGACCTCGGCATTGTCGGTGAAAACGTAATCCAGGAAACCGAAGTGGCGGTAAGTTATTTGCAGCGGCTTGGTTTCGGCAAGTGCTCGTTAAAAATCGCCATTCCTAATAACAGCATCGTTGAAAGTTTAAAGCAATTGAGCGGTAAATCCATCGCCACTACCTACCCGGTAATTTTAGGTAAATTCCTTAAAAAACATGATATACAGGCCGAGATCAGGACCATTTCAGGCTCGGTTGAAATATCACCCGGCCTGGGCTTAAGCGATGCCATTTGTGACCTGGTTTCGACCGGAGGCACACTAAAAAGCAATGGTCTGGTACCTTTTGCTGATGTAATGTCGTCAGAGGCCGTCCTGATCGGCTGCGCAGGAAGTGAAAACGGGGAAATGGTAAAAGAGCTGATCCAGCGCATACAATCCGTCTTACGGGCTAAAGAGACCAAGTATGTGGTGCTTAACGTTCATAAAGATAACTTAGCGGCCATTACTAAACTGCTACCCGGTGTTAAAAGCCCGTCGGTAGTGCCCTTAGCCGAGGACGACTGGGTGGCGGTTCATACGGTAATACCGGAGCGTGATTTTTGGGACAGGATAAGCCAGCTGAAACAGGCCGGCGCACAAGGCATTGTGGTAATGCCGATTGAGAAGATAATTTTATAGTTGGCGGTAAGCAGTTGGCAGTTGGCAGTTGGCAGTTTTTGCCTTTTGCAAACTGCACACTAAGAACTGCAAACTTAACAGAACAGCGTGAAGCGATATAAATACAGCGATTTAACCGCATCTGACATTCAAAAACTGGTTCAGCGCAATGTTGATCCGGCGAATGAAGTGCGTGCTATTGTAGAGGAGGTGATTGCTGAAGTAAAAAAAGACGGTGATACGGCTCTGATCAGCTTTGGTGCAAGGTTTGATAACGTTGAACTGGAGAAACTATACCTTGACAAGGATGAGCTGACAACCATTGCTGCCTCTGTTACGGATAAACAAAAGGCGGCTTTGGCGCTTGCTTACGCTAATATCTACAAATTCCACGAAGCGCAGTTTAAGGCCGAAGATAAAATTGAAACCATGTCAGGCGTAACCTGCTGGCGCGAATTAAGGCCAATTGAAAAAGTAGGCCTTTACATACCAGGCGGCTCCGCAGTATTACCAAGTACATTTTTAATGCTCGGCATTCCAGCGCGCATTGCCGGCTGCGACGAAATTGTTGTTTGCTCACCACCGCAAAAAGATGGAAAAGTGAACGCTTTTATTGCTTTTGTGGCTTTGAAATTAGGAATTGAGCGAATTTATCTTGCCGGTGGCGCCCAGGCCATTGCAGCGATGGCTTACGGTACCGACACGATCGCGAAAGTGGATAAGATTTTCGGCCCTGGAAACCAATTCGTTACAAAGGCTAAAACTATCGTTCAATCTACCACCACAACGGCTATAGATATGCCCGCTGGTCCGTCGGAAGTATTAGTAATTGCTGACGAAACCTGCATGCCAGCGTATGTAGCTGCCGATTTGCTGGCCCAGGCCGAACACGGGCCCGACAGCCAGGCGATTTTGGTTTGTACGTCATCTAAAATCGCTGATGATATATTGGCTGAGGTTGAAAAACAAACAATCACATTACTGCGCGCTGAGATCGTAAGGGCCGCATTAGGCAACTCGTACATTGTGATAACAAACTCGCTGGATGAGGCAATGAGCTTTAGCAATGCCTACGCTCCCGAGCACCTGATACTGGCTACCCTGGGCTGGGAACCGCTAATAGCGGGCATTTTAAACGCCGGTTCCGTATTCCTGGGAAATTTAACGCCCGAGAGTGCCGGGGATTATGCCTCAGGTACCAACCACACGCTTCCCACCAGTGCTTTTGCGCGGGCTTATTCAGGTGTATCGGTGGATTCATTTGTAAAGAAAATTACTTTTCAGCATATCACACCCCGAGGGTTAGAAAATATTGGGCCGTCGGTGGAGATATTGGCGGAGCTGGAGGGGTTGGATGCCCATAAGAATGCGGTTAGCGTAAGATTGGCAAACGAATAATAAACTGGGTCAAGACTAAAGTAATGTTCGACATAAACAACATATTACGCGAAAACATAAAAAGGCTCGTCCCCTATTCTTCCGCCCGCGATGAGTTCCAGGGCGAAGCCAGCGTTTTTCTGGATGCCAATGAAAACGCTTTCGGTTCGCCATTGGAGCAACAGTTTAACCGCTACCCAGACCCATTACAGGTACAGGTAAAAAGGCGTTTGAGCGAGATAAAAGGCGTCCCTATTCGCAACATATTCCTCGGTAATGGTAGCGACGAAGCAATAGATATCCTCTTCCGCAGCTTCTGCAACCCGGGCGTTGACAATGTAATACTGGTTCCACCTACCTACGGCATGTACCAGGTATCGGCCAATATTAATGATATAGCCGTTAAAAATGTACCGCTCACTGAAGATTTCCAACTAAATCTCGAAGGCATCGCCGAGGCGATCGATCCTCATACCAAGATGATCTTTATTTGCTCGCCCAACAACCCTACCGGCAATTCAATCGACCGGGCCGATGTGGAAACGCTATTGACAAATTTTGGCGGCATTATCGTGGTAGACGAGGCTTATATCAACTTCAGTCGGCAGCGGTCATTTATACAGGAGCTAACCGAATATGGCAACCTGGTGGTTTTGCAAACGCTCTCCAAAGCCTGGGGTCTTGCCGGTTTGCGCGTGGGGATGGCTTTTGCAAGTGAAGAGATCATCGAAGTGATGAATAAAGTTAAGCCCCCTTACAATGTTAACGAGGCTTCACAGCAACTGGCTTTGCAGGCGCTGTCTAACATCGACCAGGTAAACAGTTGGATAAAGGAAACCCTGCAGCAACGCGATAAACTGGTATTGGGGCTGAAGGATTTTGATTTTGTGCTGGACATATACCCCTCGGATGCTAATTTCATCCTGGTAAAAACAACATCGCCAAAAGCTATTTATAATTTTTTAGTTGAGAAAGGCATCATTGTGCGCGACCGTTCGAAAGTTGAGCTTTGTGAAGGTTGCCTGCGCATAACGATAGGCACGCCCGAAGAAAATAGCGTTCTATTGAAAGCTTTGACAGAATATAAATGAACCAGCGCATCAAAGACTTCCGGGTCTACTATGTCCATTTGCCCGTTAAGGCATTATATCCATTTGATTATCAGTATGTAGAGATTTTTAAAAATCTTTTAAGAAAAAATGGACTAATGTGCCCGACCTATCATCACCTTTATATCCAGGTTGCAAAAACGATGGAAGAGGGTCTGAAGCATTCCGTGGCATTTGAACCTTGGTACACAAATGGCGTTTCGGTTATAAATTATGATAGCTATTTAAAACAAACTGACAAGGAAAAAGAGCAAAGCGTATTTGACATTATCGTCGAGGGCTTAATGAATATCGCGAATCGAGATACACTTGACTTTTCAGTTGTTAATAACACAATCGAAGAAATAAAGAAAAAAGGGCTTGACACTGAATTAGAATATTTGTCAACGGAAAATAAAAATTACAGGTTGGTGATCTCATATCTATCAAGAAGTATGGAAGAACAATGCCCAATTTATTTGGAGTTGACCGACAAGATGTCAAAAAAAACCAGAAAGAAACAAATTGGGCAAGCAGATAATTCCCAAATATATTATTGGCTGCAAAAAGTCACGCTGAGCAATACTCAAATTAAGGTCAAATCGAGCAACTCGGTAGCTGCTGACGTTTACTTAAAAGGTAAAGTCCGAAGCATGGAGTTTAATATAGCAAACTTGTTAAATGAATAAATTAAAAAAAATATTATTTATCGACCGCGACGGCACAATGATCATGGAAACCGCCGATGAGCAGATCGATTCGTTTGATAAGCTGGAGTTTTACCCAAAAGCGCTGCAATATCTGCCAAAAATAGCAGCCGAGCTGGACTACGAACTGGTAATGGTAACCAACCAGGATGGCTTAGGTACCGTATCCTACCCTGAAAATACTTTTTGGCCCGTACAAAACTTCATTCTTCAAACGTTTAAGAATGAGGGTGTGGTGTTTTCAAATATTTGCGTCGACAGGACATTCCCGGCAGATAACGCCCCTACCCGCAAACCAGGTACAGGTATGTTAACGCAGTACTTCGATACGGAAAAATATGATCTAAAAAACTCTTTCACGATCGGCGACCGGAAAAATGATGTGCTGCTGGGGCATAACCTCGGCGCAAAAGCTATCTGGCTGAACAATCATTCCAACCTGGGCGGCAATGAATTTAAGGTTGGGGAGGAACACATCATCCGCAATACGGTGGTGCTGGAGACAACCGACTGGGAAGAGATATACAAGTTTTTGAAATTAGGGGAGCGCATAGTTGAACACCGCCGCACCACAAAGGAGACGGATATCTATATCAAAATAAATCTTGACGGCAAAGGCGATGCAAAAGTATCAACCGGGCTGCACTTTTTTGATCACATGCTCGATCAAATTGCCCGTCATGGCAGCATTGACCTGGAAGTAACGGCGAAAGGCGATTTGCACATCGACGAGCACCATACCATCGAAGATACAGGCATAGCATTAGGCGAAGTATTTGCGCTGGCGTTGGGCAACAAGAAAGGGATTGAGCGTTACGGCTTTTGCCTCCCTATGGACGATTGCCTGGCACGGGTGGCCATCGATTTTGGCGGACGGAACTGGATAGTTTGGGATGCGGCCTTTAAGCGGGAAAAGATCGGCGAAATGCCCACCGAGATGTTCTTCCACTTCTTTAAATCCTTCAGCGATGCAGCCAAATGCAACCTGAATATCAAAGCCGAAGGTGAAAATGAGCATCACAAAATTGAGGCTATTTTTAAAGCTTTCGCTAAAGCGATAAAAATGGCGGTTAAAAGAGACGTTAACAATATGGTTTTACCCTCGACTAAAGGAATTTTATAGTAGCAGCAGCAAGTGGCAGTGGCGGTCGAATATTCGAAATTGCTACTGCTACTGCCACTAATATGATTGGGATCATCACCTACGGCGCCGGGAACATTTTCTCCCTTACTGCAGCCCTCGACAGGCTGGGCATAACCTATGGCATGATCAATAGCGAAACAGATTTTGAAAAATACGACCGCTATATTATCCCCGGTGTAGGGCACGCCGGCGCAGCGATGGATAAGCTTACAAAAACAGGTTTCGTGCCTAAAATAAAGGCCCTTACTAAACCTACATTGGGCATCTGTGTAGGCATGCAATTGATGACGGCTTACTCGGAAGAAGGTAGTGCAAATCTGTTAGATATCTTCCCTATAAAGACGCTCCGATTTGTAAACAGCCCTGATCATAAGGTACCGCATACCGGCTGGAACCAGGTATTCGCCGAAAAGGAAAACCCACTTTTTGAAAATATTCCTAACGGTTCACACTTTTACTTTGTACATTCATACTTTATTGAGTATGATGTAGCTTATACTTTGTCGTCAACAACTTACAGTAACCGATTTTCGGCATCAATTTGGCGGCGCAATTTCTACGGAGTACAGTTCCATCCCGAAAAATCAGGCGCCTATGGTGAAACATTACTAAAAAACTTTTCAAAAATTTAGCAAACATGTACATCATCCCCGCAATTGACATATTGGATAAGAAAGTCGTCCGGCTCCGTGAGGGCGACTATAACCAGGTAACAGAGTACGCAGTTTCCCTGGAGGAAATGATTGAAAAATACCAGTCGAACGGCACTAACCTTATCCATATTATCGATTTGAACGGTGCAAAAAATGATTTTTCGAACCAGGAGTATTTGTTTGATGTGATCAAAAAAACAGATATGCAGGTACAATATGGGGGCGGTATCCGCAGTATCGACAAGGTAAAGGAACTTATCAGCGCTGGTGTACACCGTGTTATTGTAGGTACCCAAGCCTTAACTAACCCAACTTTCCTGCCAGATCTGAGCAAAGAAATTTGCGGCCGCGATAAATGCTCCAGTCAGGTGGTTATCGCTATTGATGTATTGGATGAGGTGATCAAATATTCGGGCTGGATGGAAAGCTCACCAATAAAGCTGATGGATTATGTTGACAAATGCCTCCAGTTGGGATTCTTCAGGTTTTTATGCACCGATATTGGCAAGGATGGTAAACTTGGCGGCGCCGGGATTGAACTATATGAAAAACTGCTCGATCATTCTCCATTTATTAAGCTCATCGCTTCAGGTGGCGTCAGTTCGATGGACGACATCGAAAAGCTTAGCAATATTAAAGTAGAGGCCTGCGTGGTTGGAAAAGCAATCTATGAGGGAAGGATATCTATCGAAGAGATAAAAAACTGGAATTTGGAATCGTTAATAAGCATCTAAAACCCCCTAACCTCCTAAAGGGGAACCATAGTTTGTTAGGGCGAAGAGTGAATACGCAATTGTTCGTAAGGCCGCCCAAATCACACAAAAATTTGCTATGAGACAAAAGATGTTTCTTGGAGCCAGTAACGTGATATTTGAAAATGCTACCCAGCTTAAACGAAATATGACGCCTGCTGAAACGATACTTTGGGGGCATTTAAAAGAGAAACAGCTTGGCGTAAAGTTCAGAAGGCAGCATCCGTTAGGAATTTATATTACTGACTTTTACTGTCATGAACATAAAATCATAATTGAAGTTGACGGCAGTATTCACAACCTCCCTGAAGTTGCGGAGGCTGACGCACAGCGACAGCTTGATATCGAAAGCAATGGTATTAAAGTTCTGCGCTTTACAAACAACCAAATATTCAATCAATTAGAGTACGTGCTGAAAACAATTGCCCAGTCCATAAGCCCGCCCTTTAGGGGGCGGGGGGGGTTAACGAAGCGTATCATCCCCTGCCTTGATGTTAAAGATGGCCGCACCGTAAAAGGCGTCAACTTCGTCGACCTGCGCGATGCTGGTGACCCTGTTGAACTGGCCTGGAATTATTCGCAGCAAGGTGCGGACGAACTTGTTTTCCTCGACATTACCGCAACCCATGAGCGTCGTAAAACCATGGTCGAGTTGGTTAAATCCGTCGCGAGACAGATCAATATACCGTTTACAATCGGCGGTGGCATTAATGAAATCGCTGACGCAGATGCGTTATTAAATGCGGGCGCTGACAAAATATCGATTAATTCCGCCGCGGTGCGTAACCCGGCCTTTATTGACGACTTGGCGAAGGCTTTTGGCGTCCAATTTGTCATAGTTGCGGTAGATACCAGGCATACAGAGGGTAAAAACATCGTGTATCTGAACGGTGGACGTATCCCGACTGAAAAAGATACGATGGACTGGATACTCGAAGCCGAGAGTCGCGGCGCCGGAGAAATTTTGCTTACTTCGATGGATCACGACGGCACAAAGGCGGGTTTCGACAACATTTTTTTAAAGCGGGTGAATGACGCAGTAACGATCCCCGTAATCGCATCAGGCGGCGCCGGCAATTTGCAGCATTTTGTGGATGTTTTTGAAAAGACAAACGTAGATGCGGCTCTGGCAGCCTCGGTATTTCACTACGGGGAAATATTGATCCCAGATTTGAAAAAGGTGTTAAGGGAGCATAACATTGAGATTAGGCAGGTTTAATAATCACCTTCCCCCTTCACACCCGGTGTTTGTGTCCTCACAAACATCCTTCAAAAAATTGTCTGTGGGGATACAGACAAGGGAAAATGAGGATAAAAAAACCAGAAAGAAAGAGATTACAAAAATGGATATCGATTTTAACAAAACAAGCGGCCTGGTACCGGCTATTATACAAGACGAACAAACGCTGGAGGTACTGATGCTGGGTTACATGAACCAGGAAGCGTACGAAAAAACCGTCCGCGACCATATTGTCACCTTTTACTCCCGCTCAAAAAACAGGTTTTGGACAAAAGGGGAAACCAGCGGTAATTTCTTGCACGTAAGAAGTATTCACATCGACTGCGATAATGACACCCTGCTGATAAAAGTAAAAGCCGACGGCCCTGCCTGCCATACCGGCTCCCGGAGTTGTTTCAAAACAGAATACAATCAAAATTTCATTCTTGAACTGGAGGCAATTGTTGCGGACAGGTACTCCAATCCAAAAGAAGGTTCCTACGTCAACAAACTGCATGAGAAAGGCTTAAATAAGATTGCCCAAAAGGTTGGCGAAGAGGCCGTTGAAACGGTAATAGCCGCGCTTAATCAAACCGAAACTGATTTGATCAACGAATCGTCAGACCTGGTTTTCCATTTATTGGTGCTACTGCGCGAAAAGGGTTTAACGCTGGAAACAATTGCAAAAAATTTAGAAGAGAGGCATAAATGAGTCAATGGTCCATAGTCCATGGCTCATTTTGCTAAGTTATCTTTAAGCACTACTTTATCTTCAAATTTGGCCATGGCCTATGGACTATGGTCTATCGACTAAAAAAATGATTTCCGTACAAAAAATAGCAGAACTAACCGGGCACGGCAATCCCGTATTTACGCTTGAGTTGTCGCAAAAGCCGGGTATTTTGTTTTCGGGAGGTAATGACAAAGGCTTGGTGGAATGGAGCCTGAAAAACAACGCGTTTATAAAGGTATTGTTCCCGGTCGGCTCATCTGTCTATGCCATACACGGCCCCGCAGAAGTGCCTTATTTGTTTACGGGCTTACGTAGCGGGGAAGTGCTGGTGTTTGATTTTACTAACCAGCAACTACTGCCCTCCTTACGGCATCACAAAAGCCCGGTGTTTGACATAAAGTCTGTTCCGCAAAAAAATGAATTGCTGGTTGCATCGGAAGACGGAACTGTTTCAGTTTGGAGCCTGGAAAAGCTGGAGTTGCTGCATACCATAAAAGTTTCCCGCGACACGGTAAGATCGATCAGCATCTCTCCCGATCAACGACAGGCAGCCTTTGGCCTGCGTAATAACCAGGTCCATATTTATGACCTTGCAGATTACTCGCTAATAAAAGTATTAGAAGGTCACAACATGGCGGTTTTCGCTGTTCAGTATTCGCCGAACTGCGATTATCTGGTAACCGGCGGCCGTGATGCACAGGTTAAAATTTGGGATACGAAAAGCTTTGAGCTCATTCAAAACATACCGGCTCACTTGTTTGCTGTAAACACTATCGCTTTTCATCCAAACCAGCCTTATTTTGCAACCGGAAGTATGGACAAAAACATCAAACTTTGGGGCGCCGACGATTTTAAGTTGTACAAGATCATCAGCCGCGAAAAAGGATATGAGAGCCACCAGCTCTCGGTCAACAAAATTACCTGGAACGGCGATCAATTGATCTCAACCGGCGACGATAAAAAGATTATGGTGTGGGGTTGTAAATTTGACGACTAAAACAGCCTCCGGATGCTGTGTAGCTTATGCGTGTAACGTTTCAACTCCTCTGAGTAAATGCCTTTTTCGTCAATCGTATCAATTTTTACCTTGCCGCTGGCATGAACAATATTTTCATTGTTCAGCATGATCCCTACGTGAACCACCTTGCCTTCGGCGTTATCAAAAAAGGCAAGGTCGCCAAGCCGGGTATCATGGATCGCGTTAATGGCATAGCCCTGTTCGGCCTGCATACCGGCATCGCGAAGCAGGTTGATACCCTGCAATTTAAAAACGGCCTGTGTGAAGCCTGAGCAGTCGATACCAAAATGCGTCCTTCCGCCCCACAGGTAAGGCGCATTGAGGAACGAGGTAGCTGTTACCACCAGGTTTTCCGTCTCGCCGATCTCCCCTATTATTTCAAACTGTTCGTTTCCCAGCCGGCATGTTGTGCCTTCCAAAAAGGCCAATGAGCTGCCCGCGGGTAAATAAAGAATGCTGTTATTGGTGATTTTCCAGGCCTGGGTAACCGGGCGGTACGTAAGTGGCGGCGGCGTCTGTTTGAACCTTTTATAAGCAAGGTGGCCAAGCATAATAAACTGAAGGCGTCCAATCCAGCCGGCATAATTATCAAAAGTTGTAACAATCTTAACCCAGTTATCTTTCCATTCCTTTATCTCGAATATCTCGCCGAACAATACCTGCGATACCTGCTCACTGCGCTCGTTATCTTCGGCGCGCAGGGGAATTATTGAAAGATTACAGATACCGTATTCCATATCAAATCAGGTTTGGCAAATATATTAGGTTCAAGCAGATACAAAAAAGGGAAGGCACAGAACCCATACCCTCCCTCTCTTCAATATCTTTATAATTGGTTACTCATTCATGTGGAGCCATTCTTTTTTTGCGAGAAGCTCCTCTTTTGTTTCGCGCACGTCTTCATCATCCACACAGCAATCCACCGGGCAAACCGCCGCACATTGCGGCTCATCATGAAAACCTACGCACTCCGTACACTTATCGGGCACAATATAATAAATATCATCCGATAATGCAGCCTGTGTTTCCTCCGCATTAAGGGTATTTCCCTCGCCAAAATCAATCAAACCCTTCAAACCCGTGCCATCCGAAAAACGCCACGCAGCGCCTGCATCGTAAATCGCATTATTAGGGCATTCCGGTTCACAAGCTCCGCAATTTATACATTCGTCGGTGATTTTAATCGCCATTTTTATCTAAATCTTATATTCTCAATTAACTTTGCCCCGCATTTCGGGCACGCAAATATAACAAAAAAAGCAAACAGGGCTTGAAATACGCACCATATATATGTCAAAATTTGATGAAGCGCATTTAGTAAACGTATTTTCTGAATTAGGTTTGCAACTCAACCAACCGAATGCACAATTACTGTCCACAATCGAAACTGAAAAACAATACAATGCGTGGTTTACCCCTGAAAACGTCTTAAAGGCGGTAAAAAGCATTGGCGAAATGCTGAATAAAGCAGACCTGACCACCTGGCTCGATCAATACAAAATAAACCAAAGCCAGCCTAAAAAGATCGGCCTTATCCTTGCTGGTAATATTCCTTTGGTCGGTTTTCATGATGCATTGAGTGTGTTGATTACGGGTAACTTTGCGCTGATAAAAGCTTCGTCGCAGGACGCAAGGCTAATTAAACATGTACTTGATTTACTTTGCGAGATAGAACCAGTGTTTAAAAACTGCTTCAACTTTACCGAACGACTGGAAAATTTCGACGCGGTGATCGCAACCGGCAGCAACAATACTTCGCGCTATTTTGAATATTACTTTGGCAAAGTGCCTAACATTATTCGCAAAAACCGTAGCAGCTTAGCGGTTTTGACGGGTAGAGAGACGACGGAGCAATTAAATAGGCTCGGCCGCGATATTTTCGATTACTTCGGCCTGGGCTGCCGTAATGTTTCAAAATTGCTGGTGCCGCCGGATTATAACTTTAATTTATTTTTTGAATCGATAGAAAGCTATAACGATATCATCAATCACCACAAATACAACAATAATTACTTTTACAATAAATCCATCTACCTGGTAAACAGCGACAAGCATCTGGACAATGACTTTTTGCTGCTAAAGGAAGATGCCAGGCTGGCTTCTCCCCTTGCAGTTATGTATTTTGAATATTATGATGATATTGCTTCAGTGGAATCTAAACTAAACACCGATGCTGACCAAATACAATGTGTGGTTAGCAGTGCTACCTTAAATATAAAAAGCCAGGTGGTTGATTTTGGCCAAAGCCAGCAGCCTAAATTATGGGATTATGCTGATGGGGTGGACACTATGACTTTTTTGAGCAGTTTAAATTAAGGTCTCCAAAAAAAACTTACGAAGTTTTTTAAACTTCGTAAGTTTCATCCCCGCGATAAAGTAATGCGCTCTTTGCCGGGGTCGGCTTTGTAAGTGACATACGATCCTTTATCATC
Organism: Mucilaginibacter sp.; assembly: GCA_035656115.1. Taxonomy (GTDB): domain Bacteria; phylum Bacteroidota; class Bacteroidia; order Sphingobacteriales; family Sphingobacteriaceae; genus Mucilaginibacter. The sequence goes on along the minus strand of DASRTD010000310.1, from coordinate 17,247 downwards.
CTGCATCACATCCGTATGTTCAATGTGCTTACCCTGGCGGATAGTTGCCTTTTTCCAGCTATTTGAAACATAAGTTTTAAGCGTTAACGGGATATAGTACATTGACTTATCGAGCGAATGATTAAGTGTTACAACGATCTTGTTACCAACCGTCTTATTTTGTACCGTAGCAGCTTCCCTTTCCCGCATATATTTGGTCACATCGCCAAAAGTGGCTATCCAAAGGGCGTTTTGCCGGGCTTTTATGTAGTGAAAGTAAGTGTTCAGTAATGTATCCGATAGCGCCTCATAGCCCAATTTATCCACGCCGTGGATCACCAGCACCAGCCAGGTATCTTTACGGGCAATAGTTGTATCCACCCATGATTTCATCAGCGGCAGCGGTGCATGGGTATTGCATTCACGCTGCCATTGTACATAATCTTTATCGTTAACAGCCGGTGTTTTTTTACTGGGACGGTCCAGCTCGGTTAGCCAGGGCTCGGGCATACGGTTGCGCAAGGCGGGGTAAATTTTGTAGGCGATCTGCATCACCCGTTCGTTCTCATAACCATAGGGCACTTCAGTTGAAAAAGTGTACTGCTCTCCCATCTGGTTACGCATTTCTTCTTTACTTTTTTCAAGCTCGTAAGCAATGTTAACCGAATCGAGACCCGGCATGCTGGCGTGCGTAATGGAATGGCTGGCAAACTCATAACCAAGCTTTGCATCCCGCCTGAAATCGTCCCAGGTGGAACCCTTTTCCTGTAGCACCTCGTCGCAGGGCTGGTAGCCGGGTTGAAAATCACCATTGCGCACTTTGCGGTAAAGGCTGTCCATTAATTTATAAGCCTGTTGCTTTCGCCTGGGGTTATCGTACATGCCCGCAGCTTTAGTAACATAAGTGATGGTCCCCCTATAACCCAAATAGCCCGCTGCCGAGCATCGTTCCAAAAAATTCTGGTCGCCGGTTGGAATGGCGGCTGTTTCGGCAATAATATCCTTTACAGGCCGGCCGATAAATTTGCCATGATACCTGGAACCCGGTATACCGCCTGTAATGACAAAAAACGTTGCAGGCAGGTGCAGCTTTTCCATAATGGGCAGCGCATCCTTAAACTGGTTGTACGATCCGTCATCATAAGTGATGGAAAGCGCACCATTTTTACCATATTGCCATTCGGTAACGGTGGTTTGGCCCAGCGGTGCGTTTTGCCCGAAGGCAAATAAAACGTTGCAGCTAACTGCAATTGTTATTAATAAAGGTTTCATCATCATTGGAAAGGAAACCAAATATAGCTTATCAGTAGAAAAAGGAGCCCGGCTTTCTGTATCAAATCTGTTATGAAGAACAACTTTTTAAAATTATTTAAAAAGATCATTCCGCAATTTGACCAATACGTAAGACTTTCGACTCAATTCACTCCCCTGTATAAGGATCTTTTATTTTTTTATGCTGGTAAGTAACACCAGAAAAGGTGACTGTATTGTGTGTTCCCGTTGGCGATTGCGCCATAAAACCCAGGTGCAGCGGGCCTTTGGCGTTAAATTGCAAGTGGCGCACCAGGTACCATTTTTTGCCGTCGCCCGAGCAGTAAAGCGTAATCACGTTAGCTGCTTTTGCTATTTTGTAATAAACGAAATTTGCGGTGACGGGCAGCGAATTACAATCGTCGGAAATATCGTTGGTCACCACGCTCACCACGCGGTGTATGCCGGTATAATCCTTCTCGAAACAAAATTTTATCCAGTGCAGGGCATCGGCCTTTAAAACAATGGCGCCGCCGTCCCACTTGCAGGTAAATGCGTGCTCAATGCGTGCTGTCAGCACAAAATCTTCGTCGGGCGTAAAGAAAAGCTTGGGTGCGTTGTCGGTATTGTACGTGACATTCGGATCGCGGAACATGTCCGTTTTGGCGCCTGCCTCGACGGTTAGTACCGGGCCTTTTATATTGTAAGTTACGGGAGTATTTTCCCAGGTCATCGGGAATGGGATGCTTTGAAATTTAATGGTTTTGCTTTGTGCCAATACAACGGCGGTTACGCCACACGTACACAGAAGCAACAGAAGTTGTTTCTTGAAAGCTGAATTCACGACTAAAGAATTAAAACAGGTTTATAAACAAAACCGGAATAGCCGTATAAATGTAGTAAAGATTAATAAATCAAAAAAAAGTAGGCGGCTCAAATGTGTAGTCCGATGCCAATACTCCGGCCGGTAAATGTTACCGGGTTCTTCTCAAGAAAATGCCTTAGTTTATTGCCGCGCCCTCGTTGCGATCGGTACATGGTGGCGTCAAACATCAGCAAAAATGCACCTTGCAGCGCCACGGATAAGCCATACCCCTTAAGTTGTGCGTTGTTATTATTACTGCCGCGACTGTCAAGGTAAAACCCGGCGCCGATGTAAACGACATCCAATGCGCCGTTGACCAGGAATATTTTTTCGATCTTTTGCTGGGCGGCCAGGCTTCCGGAAGACGTGAATGCCACACCTATCTGCCTTTTGGCGTTCAGATAGGCCGGAATGGCAATGGCAAAGTTGATACTGCCCCAAATGGTGGTCATTTCATAAAAATATCGGTTTTGGCCGCCATTTGATACTGACCAGCCCGTAGCACCCGCCGCCACGTTTGCAAGCCCCCAGCCTCCCAAAACCTTCATACCGGTGGCAGTGGTTTCGTTCCGGGTATTGTTAAATACCTTTAACGAATCCTGCGCAAACGCACCCAGGTTAATGATGACAAGCGCCAGCGCCAGAATTTTCCCCATGAACAAATTTAGGTCATTTGCGCAACAAAGCGGTGCAAGGTTTGTGTTTAAATCGCGCCGGGCAGGGCAAACAGCCCGGCTTTAGCAATCTGAAGTATAGTTCCCGTCCGCTTCGCGTATTTTTCCGGATCATTAAAGGGAAATAACGGGCAGGTCCTGGTAGGTGCCAGGTGGCTCTGCGTTGATGGTCTGTGGCGCCTTCGGAAAATAATGGCCCGAAACCAGCAACAAAAATCTCATTCCCGGTGGAAAATTCGAAAAGTAGTAAAACCCGTCCGCGCCGGTAAGGGCGTACGAATAGGACGTCCAGGCGGCGCCGTTCCAGGTAACCAAATCGACCCTGACATTGGCAGCCGGCTGGTAATGCCCGTTAACGTTTTGAACGATTTGGCCGCGCAGGTTAGTTGCGGTCGGTTTGACGGCAGCTAAAGCGGCAAAAAACATGATGATGACAACTATCTTTTTCATTTTTTAATCGTGAGTTTACCTTGGCATAGCTGGTGGTTTAAGGGTTCCATCCCTTAAAGTCAAAACTTTCGCATGGAAAGTGTTATTTCTCAGGGCTATCAACTGCGCACTGTCCGAAGTACCGAGATAAATAGTAGGGTTAAGCGTAATCTTATGGTTCGTGGTATCTACGTTGGCGGAATTTCGGGAAATGGGTATCCGCTGTGTGCCATGGCCGTGTACCATGATCTGCGCGTCAACCGTGTCGTCGACGCTTTTAAACTGGTCCGAATTCAAATAAAACGTAAGTGTTCTGCTATCGTCCCCAACATGCAATGCCGCCGGCGTACAAACTACTGAACTATCGTTCACATATTGTTTATAATCAAGCGGGTCTATCTCCTGTGAACCATCGGCTTTTATCAATTTTAGTTTATATTCAATCGTCCAGGGCCTTTTTTCGTTTAGCGAAGCGATGTTTTGCTTTAATGCATTCACCTGGCTAAATAACGTTACGGATTTATCTATATCGTCCAGTATAGCGTTTGTCTTTACATAAATGGCTGAAAATAAAACGATGTAAATCGCGGCCGACCCTGTAGCATTTATCCTGAACCCGCTGAAATTTCCTTTCGCGAGGAATTTATCAGCCGGCGCGATTTTATACAACCCCCATGCGGGCGCCAGCGGAACGAGGAAGATCAGTGCCAAACATAGTATCTTGTAAAGCGGTGCAAGGTCGTCGTAGCTCATATGCTAATTATTTAACGGTTTAAGAAAAATAGCAAATAAAATATTTACGGGAGAAGAATTAGTTTAAAGTTAAATATAATAACTAACTGGTAGTCAACGTAAAACTACGCATTATAATCCAGTATTTTTACGTATATTTTTAATATTAAATATCGCGCTATGCCGGGGTTGTTTGCGCGTCTTAAATTATTTTGCATGAAAACGCCCATGGCATATTTGAACCCGGGCAGGTGGTTACGAATTTTTATTATGCTCTTGTAATTTTAACCAGTGTTAATGCGTAATGCCCTTAACACCTAATGTTATTGTTTTGTTTATGCCGGGTGGCAACTGGTAATGTTTGTCGCGAAACGTCAACCCTGCGCCGTCCGGCTAAATGAAGATGTGCCGTTTGAACCTCTTTTTATGAAGAAGTATCTTATCCTCATCTTAATTGCCTGCATTTTATGGGGCTGTAAAAAGGCTGCTGCGCCCACTGGCGTGCCCGGTAAATGGAAAGTTACTTCGGATATAATGGAAAAATGGATAACTGCACCACCTGAAATTTACGTTAACGTAAACATTAAGGAAAGCCCCTGGTATCAGTTCAACAACGACGGCAGCGGCTCCTTTATGCGCGATACCACCGGGGCGGGCGGCATCACTAACTTTACCTATACACTTAGCCGGGATTCAACTCTTTCTTACTATCAACCCATCATCAAAATCACAGTACCCCCGCAGGTGGTCAACGGCGTGAACATCGACGGCTTTTTTCAAGTATTGGACATAAGCCAGGTAAATGCCCAGGTACTTAGCTTCAACTATGAAACGTACACCGCAGGGCCGAATAACACTTCGCAGGGATGGACGGAATACCTGTCGATGACACGGATTAACTAACCGGCTCATTTCAAAAGACTCCTGCTACACGGATGGCCAGGTCGGCGATTGATCACCTATTTATATGACATCGGTCATTTTATTGCGCTTAGCCTTTACCGAATTTTGAGGTATTAAAAGCGCGATCAAATGAAAACTATACTTGTTTTAACCGATCTTTCAAAAAAAGCCGAAAACGCTGCCTTATATGCAATTAAACTGGCTGAAAAAACTTTTGCCAATATCATCCTTTTTCATCTTTACGAAGAGATTCCGGCGGTCAACGTGCCCGAAGCAGGCTCATGGGTGCTGGAGGATTATGATACTTTTAAAAAAGAAAGCACACGCGGGCTGCTGCGCCTGAAAGAGCGCATGCTGGCGCATAACCTGGCCAATTTTAAACCCGCCATCAGTTGGTTTAACGACATAGGCCCCGACCTGGCCAGCACGACCAACGAATTGATACAAAGCCAAAAGGTTGATCTGATAGTAATGGGCGCCCGTGGCGACAATACCGTATCGCACCTGCTTTACGGAAGCGATGCCTATGAAGTGGTTAATAACGTGCACTGCCCGGTATTACTGGTGCCGGAAGATTCTAAGTACGAGGGCCTCGGGACCATCGTTTTCGCCAATGATTTTAAAAAGGACTATAGTGAAGCCATTCAATTTATCACTTACCTGGCGCGTTTGGACAACGCACACATCGTACTGACCCATTTTGGGCCCTATGATAGTGAGGCGTTTAAATACATCGACGAGATCAAAGCCGCGGACGAATACGCGAATGTATCATCGCATTTCCTGCCGCTGGAGAATTTCCGTGAGCAACTGACCAGCTTCGCCGCCAAAGTAAACGCAAGCGTAGTTGTGATGATCCATCACCATCATATCAGCCTGGATAAAATCTTCACCGGCAGCAGGAGCAGAAGAATGCTCGATCATAAGGACGTGCCGTTGCTGGTTTTGCCGGATTGAGGGTTTGATTATTTGTGTTGGTTGGTATCCGTCCGGTTTTTTGTTGAAGAAGCGTTAGGACGGGCGGACATGGTAGGCCGGCCGGCAATCGGGCGCTTACCGACCCCTATCACAAGTGCCGGAATGAGGTTTTTTTTGCGCTGCCGGCCGATTAATAGTACTCGTTTAATATCCTTTGGCCAATTTCGTTTACAAGGTTTCTGTCAACAAACTTACTGGCGTTAACAAACCATGTGTGCCGTTCGTAACCGATTTTAATATGGCCCATCAATTGTTCGTCGGCCCATACTGCAAAGCGGTCTTCGGCCGGAAGGATGGTTAAAAGTACATTGCTGCCTTCATACACCGCCGGAAAAGTAAAACCGGCAGCTTTCTCATAAATTGTTCTCACCATACCATTTAAACGGCAGGCGGACGAAATAGGTTCAGGGTGAGTTGTTTAGAATTATTTATAGGATAATTTCTTATTTTTCCCAAACCGCTCCCCTCGTTTCTTTTCGTTGCGACAAATTATTATCCGGGACGATCACCGCCACCCAGGGCTCATCCGGCGAAGTAATGTGACCGCTCAATTCAAAACTTAAAGAACTACCGGGTGTTAGCTTAACCGTTTTTGAAGTAGCCGTCATCGTTAAATTATCGGTTCGGATGTTGAATTGATGACTTCCGCTGCCCTGCACAGTTAATTTAATAGTGACTTCCCCTGTTGCTGAAACCTTCTTTGAAACCTGGTAATTCAGCAAAAAACCCATGCGGTATTCGATATGATAAGAACCGCCCGGCAAAAAAGTTTGTGTTTGTTCCCCGACATTACTGATCATCCTATATTTCCCTTCAGGTACGGTGGTCTTGAAATGCCCGGTCGATTTATCCGGAAACACCGTTATCACTTCTTTAGCGTTAACTGCTTTAAATAGCACCTTGCTATCTGCCCTACCCTCCACCATCGCCGGGCCCTCAATATCTTTTAACAGCCATATCCAATTGGTTACTGGATGGCCCCATATTTCTTTATAGGTCCACATGCTTTGCACGGGCCAGTAAGGAGCATCGTCGTCGCCCTTTGTTTGTATGCCTACGGGTAATGCGCCAACGATATCCCCGGAAGAAGGTGTATAAAGCGGTGTAAAATCATAACCTTCGCCATACATCGTACTTTCCGCAAACGGGTTGCGGCCGATGATCCACTCCAGCTGATGCCCGGCCAATTGCGCCGATGACAGATCGCCGCGAAGATTGGCGGCACATGCCAGTGCCTGGGCCTGTGGTAAAATGGTACCGAAATTCCCCCGGTAATCCATCCACACCGGGAATATGCGCAGGTAATGGCCCTTGCCTAAAGGGACGCCGTTCAGCACTTGTTTTTGGAATGATTCTTTCCTGCTTTCGGGTACGTGCCTGTATTCCGTGTCGACGTAAACAGAGGCCGGCATGATGTTATAAGGCGCGGTGTATTTTGCCAGCGTTTTAAGATATTCGGCGTAAAGCGTTACCGATGAATACCAGCGCATCCAATCCGGGTTATCCGGAAACGCATCGCAAAGCGCGGTAAGCGCCATGGTGGGCGCCTGCTCCCGCCCCCGGTGGCAATAATGCAGTATCCTGTCTTTAGCTGTTGAAGTATAAAAGAACCCTGTTAGCGGCGTATCCCAATCGGGGCGTTTGCGCTGCTGGGCATTTACAATAAGCGGCGCCAAACCTTTCGCCAAAGCAGCATATTTTTTATCGCCGGTTGCTTTCCACATCGCTATTGACGACAAGATGGCCTGCGACGGCAATTCGTCCTCTACATTGTTTGAATCGAAGGTAGTCCGCCATATATCTTTTGATGGTTTAACCGAAGGCATGCCTTCAGTAGCAAACTTCCAGTCGGCCTCTGCCATTTTAAGCGCCTTGGCTGCAAACGCCGGGTCTGTATACTTAAATACGCGGTAGCCGATAGCTTCAACAGTGGCTGCTTCAAAATTCGCCACCGGGTTGTTTTGTGCTGTCGCGACAACGTCGTCATCATTGCCGATGATATTATCGGTCCTGCGGCTGTTTATCGAGCCGGTGTTGCGGTAGCCATCGCCAAAGCTAGTTTTTAATACCCAATCCAGGCCCCATTTTGCTTCATCCAATACGCGGTTATACAAAACCGGGTTATTACCGCGGGTATGAAGTTTTTCCGCCATGCTCAATAACGAATATGTAATTTCTGCAGTGCCTTCAAAACTTTGCGACAGGTCGCCCGCGTCGTGCCAGCCTCCGTTTATCACTATGCGTTTATCCCCATGCACACAAATCCAGTCCTGGTGCTCATTTCCATGTACGCCGGGGATGGCCATACCGCAACGTTCCGCGTAAAAAAAATTCAGGGCTTTCCATATCGTCCTTTCGTAAACATCATCACCAATCCTGAAAGGCTTTGAAGCCACATTACCGGCTTTTAGCACATAGATGCCGGGCTTCCTGACTTCAGAAAAATCCATCACCTGGAAATTGCCGATATACGAACTAACCTTTTCTATAGGTTTGTTAAGCGCTTCCCTCCCATTACCCTGATCGATAAGTTTGAAATCTTTTGCATTAATATTATTGGCAATCGCGCTTTTGCTTGCGCCCGTTTGGTAGCCAGTATGCGCATAGGCGATACGGCCGGCCCATACGTCCCAGCCCTCAACTTTATCAGGATCAACCTTTTCAAGCTCCATCTGATCAAAATAAAAACGGATGTGATCGGCCTCCCCCGGGTAACTGCCCGACAAACCGTACGACATTTCAAACGCGGTTATTTCATCCCTCGCCACGTTGCTTATTTCCCAAACCACGTGGTTCCACTGGTGATTTTTTAGCACGAGCGAGGTTTGGCCTTCCTGTCCAAAAATGGCGGGTAGTTTTATGGTACCATCATTATACAACTGGCAATCCAGCGCGGTGGTGTAAAACCCGGGCAGGTCGGGATATATCCAGATGGAGATACGGTTATAGGCTGTCCAGTCCTCCCCGTTAAACAATCGCCTCAGGCCTGACCTGCCCCAGCCGCGCCCGTTTTTTGGCGCCGGGCCGGCCAGCCGGGTAGGCGTTGTCATCAGCAAAGATTGAAGCCCCTGGTGAACATATTGCGTTGATAGCTCAAGGGTGGCAACGGAACTGCTTGAATCAACCGTCCTGATCACTTTCCGGGCATCAACTATTGCAGTGCCCGAAGTTGTAAACGGACGCCAGTTGTCCAGGCTTTCCATATCATCCAGCGTACGTTTAGCGATAACTTTTTTATTAAGCCAGCGGTAAGCCGCTGAATCTTTATCGTTTGCCTCCATAGGCCGGCGGGCCAAAGGGACGCCGGATAAAAAAACTGCCGTGATAAAGAGGAATAAATATTTCACTGTGGGTAAATGATTTACTGGTATAAATGGTTCCGACCGATATTAAGTGTAAAACACAAGGGTAAATATAGCAATTGCGGCGGTGCAATGGGTGTCCGGCCGGCCTGGGGAAGCGTGCGGGTTGGGACGGACGGATGGGCACAGCCCGAACCCGTCAGACCGTCCTTGCAAGTTGTAAAATTTCGCGAAACTTTGTTTGGGGAATGACAAAAGAGCGCTGTCATCCTAAGGCACTCGAAGGAGCGCGGAAAGGCCTTTGCCCGCATGCTTTCCTTCGCTGTACTCAGGACAGGCTCAGTGCCTCAGCATGACACCTTGCGCACGATCTTTCATTGCGGGGAAGTACGGCGGAGCAACCGCGAACTGAGCAAACGGGAATATTTTATCACTCGCCGGAATATCCGCCAATAATATTTTAATATATAGAAACAAATGTATTACCTTAGTTTTCAATCAATTCACCTAATTAATTAAAGCTATGAAATTTTCAACCTTCTTCACCATTGTCGCCATTTTGGGCGCTCTCTTCACGCTGGCATTCTTAATTGTACCGGCAGAAACAGCAAGTCACTACGGCACGAACCTCGACGCGGCCGGCGTATTTATTGCACGCCTTTTTGGCGCCGCACTTGGGGGACTATCAGTAGGCGCCTGGATCGTCAGAAACCAGGACCCAACGAGCATTGCCGCCAGGGCTGCCATGTGGGCCAGCGTGTTTTTTAACACGGTGTCACTGTTTTTTACCACCATCAACACCATGCACGGTGTGCTGAATTCCATGGGCTGGTCCAGCGTTGCCATAAACGCGCTCATCCTGATCGGCCTGTTTTCCTTTTTGAGCAAAAAGGCGGCGGTAGCTTAAGAGCTTTGCCGGAAATGTCCTACCCGCACACCCCTCGCGCGAATATGCGGCGTTGGGGTTGTGCGGTTGCGTAGTTGTGCGCTGTTGACAAGGAGTCCGCTGCCACAGCATGGTTTATTACCTATCTGCGGCGCAGGGGTACACAATGCTTTTGGCCTGCACTGCATACTTGCGCAAGATTGGGGATTGGGGGTAGCATACGGGAAACTCAAATCACGGGCTTATTCGCAACCCATTTTCGCAACAGGCCTTCGTTTGCTGTTAAGCTACCGATCATGAAGAATTTATTGGTGCTTAGCGCCTGTGATGCATCAATTTTTTCTCTTATTACGCCTTGCTTTTTGATATAGCTGGAATGAAAGAAATAGCAGCCGGCAGCGGTTTTAACAACATAGCCGGTATGAAAATCAAGGCCGATAATAAAAACAGAATTAACAGGCTGTTTAGCTAAGTAGCTATTCAATTTATTAAGACTGTAAAATGAATGAATCCCCACGCAGAGCTTTTTGATCATGTCTCCGGATACACCTTCAGCAAGCCCGACCCGATCAATCTTAAACCCAAGGTCTGTTAAAGTATTGGTTACGAAATATCCGCAGGCAATACTGCCTGTTTTAGGTTGCCGTGTTGTGCCGTAAAAGTCCCAGGGCGTACCCACCCAATAGTTATAAATATCCTCATCTATCAGCTTGAACAGGTAAATACGAATATCTTTTGTTGGATGATCAATCAACAGGCTTTTATTGTTATTTACGCTTTCTTTAAATTCGTTATAATCAACTTTGTTATTAACGGTTGACGGCGGGTTTTGATAATTGCCATTAACAAATGATACAATAACCATTACGGTACAAAGTAAAACTGTTTGTGGGCTTTGCATAACTTGCTACAGATTAGGCTGCGGCGTCCAAGATAGGAAAATATTTTCATTATTGCAACTTTATTGCATTTAAAATATGTGGTCAGCAGGAATGAATTACTTTGTATGCGGCACGGAGAGGAATAGCATGTCCCCGCGAAGTCGGGAAAGCCATCTCTACACATGCTGTCGCTGCCGTAAGCCTCCCGGCTTGAGGCCCACTGACAGGTAGTAAACTGTGCTTATGCGCTTAATTGGGAAAAATACCGTGTGGTTAACCTATCTAATAATTACTTGGCACGCAGCCACAAGCCGGGAGGCCAGCGGCAGCGAAAATTGCTTGCGGGAGCAGGGGGGCTTCGTTCCTCGCGATGACGTTTTGTGTTGGATGTCATGAATCGCCTTTGCGCACTTGCCGGCCGCTCAGACCCGAGCCTGGATTGGGAATCAATTATCGAATTTAAAATATCCGGCTAATCAGCTTAGTTCACGGAAATACGATGCTCGTCCATTATATTTTGAATCACACCAGTGCCGACAACACGGTCACCTTCGAGGATGGTAAAAGAATCGCCTCTCTTTAGCTTTTGGGGAATATGCCGAGACGGGAGCAACTTCACCTCAACGTTGGCTGTACCGCCAGGTTTCAGTTCTTTCGTATCAGTAATGGATATTTCACCGGAGAACTGATTAGCGGTGCTAAATGAAAAGGATGGACGATAATGGTCATAAACAGGTCTTTTACGGCCCCCGTTTTCGGTAGGCAATAACGAAAGCAATGCGGTAAAGTTATACACGGTCCTGTACGTTCTCATAAAATCTCCTGTCTTACAAATTTAACACAATTATTAAGCTCATTTCAGGTAAACTCATTTCAGACGTGAGTGTGCAGCGAGGAGGCTTTAAGGCTGTGGACTGGAGCCCCGTTTATGGGTGGCCCGGCTGGAATAAAGTGCGTAACTTTAGTTCATGGCCAACTGCATAGTTTGCAACATATCAGCGGGGCACGAGGTACGCCACTACCTTTGGCCCCTCCCGACACTCACCAGAATTGAGCGACAGTTAAGTCAAATAAACACTTACATTAGATTAAATAAATATTCCAATGCTACTCCTTAGGACACCGGATAATCAAGCAAGAATTTTACAGCAGCTTTTCAATGATTTGGGCTGGGATGCCGATCCTGAACTGGTTAGGAAAAGACTTTTAGATTTAAATAACGGGCTAGTTCAGGAGGATGAGTTAATTTATTTATTAAACTGGCTTAAAAACGTTTATCTAATTCACAAACTTGAACAGTTTCATGTTCCCCCTAGCTCCAAGCTTGATTTTTCAATCCCTGATATTTTAATAATCGCTAATACAGATGTAGGTAAAAAGCCTTATTATATTGAAATTAAAACGAGTAAAGATCACGCCTTAAGCTGGACGGAAAAATACTATAATGGGTTTAAAAATTATTCAGAAGCAACTGGAATCCCGGTTTTGGTCGCTTGGAAGTGGACCAAATTTGAAACTTGGACAATTTTTAAGCTGGAAGATTTTCAGCAAAAAACGCCCGGTGGTAATTATAAAATCGATCTAAATACTGCACATAAGAGAAATTTAATATCTGAGTTGTTTGGTGACTATTTTATCGTCCTGCCAGATAACGTAGCCCTAATTATTAAACACCAAAAAATTAAAATGCATCCAATTCCTGAAGGTGAGCAATGGGAAACCGTCATTGAGGGAATATATTGGGTTGATCGCGATGGTAATCCGGTAGATTTTAAAAATAATGGAATAATGGCATTATTTTTTATTCTGCCATTGGAGGAAGTTGTGGAACAGGATGAGCATTTTATTTATTACAAATGGAGACCATTACCCAATAAGACCTTGTGGGCGCAATCGGTTCCGGTCAGATTGGCGGAAATTTTTTCGGATGCACCAGTAAATTGGCTGGAAAAAATTCGCAATCAAGACTTTCAGGTAGGTTACGATGGATTTTTAGCTGATTTAACAGCAGCAATTCAAGAGGGAACTTTACAGAATATATTTTTTTTCAATCCTAATTATAACTAACAGTAAATTATCGAATAAGGAAAATATTTTTTTGGTACCCAATGGAGGGGGCGATCTGCACATTGTGTTTGGATAGTATTGATTTCCAACTTTGCTTTTATTTAGTGTAAAGGATTTATATATTTATAGCATTTATAAACAAGTTGACGGTCATCCCGTAATGATAGCAATAAACAGGAAGGTTAAAACTGAATATAGTAAGCTAAAAATTAAACATCAAAAAAATAATGGCAGAAATTTGGGATAGTTTCCCTTTGAATCTTGGTGAAATGTCTGGTCCTATCGAACGCAAACCATTTACTTTCATTTACAGTAGATTTGAAGTTTGGCAAGGTGGCGCGTGCATTTACAAAGCTAGTTCAAATGGACAAATTATTGCCAAAATTGATAATAACCACCTAAAAGTAACCATCGATGACATTATGATTAACGAGTATATTAAAAAACATTTTTCTTTTGGCGAAATATCAACCAATCGTGACAGAGTGATGTGGAGTAAAGACATCTTTAATACATCAGATGACGTTGAATATAATAATCCTGATATATCGTCTTTATTCTTTAATCAGGGTGTTTTATCTAAGGTCACATACACTATTCACAATCCAAATACACTTGTAGAATTTTACTCTTGAATAATAAGTAATGGGACTATTTGATTTCCTTAATTCTAGTTCTAAGAAACCATCAATTAATTTAGATGATTTCAGATTTCTATCTGACGATCACACTCGAATTGAAAATGGACGACCAATAACCGCTGACAATAAGGGTGCTTGGAGAGGGATTAGAGTTAAAACTTCCTACAATAACACTTTTCACGTGACCATGTATAATATGAATGGAAACCACCCAGTTTGGGGAAACAATATTCAAATGGCAGAAAAGCAAATGAAGTTGGTTGAAGAAAGCAGTGCTGAAATTAACCTTCGCGGTTTCGGCACAGATGTAACGGGGGCTTCATTTGCTGATTACGGATTAACACTTCACAAATCAAATGGCAATATTAATAAGGTAACGTTACATATGTACGACAGAAATGTTGATATAGTATACCAAAAGGCTGGCAACATGGTACAATCAGAAAATCTAAATCAGTTTTCTGACTTTGACGACTTTAAAAAATTCACGCATAGATGGAACACAAGTATGTCTATGCAAGAAAAAATGCAGGTAGCAATGCAAAGTGATACCATAAATAATCAGGGGGTAGAATATCATGAAGCGGGAGATTTAGTAAAAGCAATTGAATATTTTGAAAGAGCTTTAGCTCTTATGCCAAACAATGATGATGCTTTAAAAAATCTTAAGGTATGCTATTCTCAATTAGGTAATAGATTTAAAGTGGATGAAATGGAAAAAAAGTTGGATTATCTATCTTGAATATTAAAAAAACAAACCGCCAACGTCAGCCCACTTGGTTACGTCCCCCGGTATCAAGCGAGTCTGACGGGCAACCAAGTGCGCAATTGCTACTCATGCTTAATGCGCCGCCCATCAATCACCGTCCCTACCCTGGCCCGAAAATTTAATCACCATAATATTGGCATCATCATCCTCGGCCGCAATATCTTCAGTTTTGCTGACATGGAGTGCATCACGCTCGTCCGCCCACAGCGCATACCTCAGCTCTCCGGGTATTTCGCCGTTAAAGACCGTGCCGGGCGGAATTTCAAAGTGCCGCATAATATCCAGGATGGTGCGTTCTGCTTCCCTCAAATCGTCAACCCTTTTATCCATTTTCGCTTTTTCGGTTTGCACGCTGCGGTAGTAGCTGATGATGGCGTCTACTTCGCTTAACCGGGCTTGCCCGCAATAAAGCGGCGCATTGTCCAACAGGTTTTGGAAATATTCCTCGTATTCTGAAAGCAGCATGGTGAGTTGGCAGTAATAGTTGCACCAGGCGGTAAATTCGCTTGTCATGGTTTTGGTGTTTGATGGTTTTAAAAACATCCCCATTATCAGATGAAATGAAAAAAGACTTAAAAAACGTTATATTTGGATATAGAAAAAAATATAGCAATGGTTATTGAACGGACCAACGAAGGAATTTTGATAAAAACGACTGCCCCGGTGAATATGAAAGCGGTGCAAAAGATTATTGATTATTTTAATGTGCTTGAAATAACTTCGCGTGCGCAGGGAACGGAGGAACAGGCTGCCGCGCTGGCAGATGAAGTAAATCAAAAATGGTGGGCCGAAAACAAGGGCCGCTTTATTAAATGATTTTTATTGTCGACACGAATATCCTTTTCAGCGCCTGTATTACCCCCGCCGGCCGGATATTCGAAATCCTGTTTAATGCGCCACCCTATGCCCAGCTTACAAGCAGCCATTTCGCTATAGAAGAATTGGCGCTGCACAAATCAAAACTCATTAAATTGTCAGGTTACATGGAGGAAGATGTAGATATCCTTCTTTCGACAATATTAAAACAAATTGACTTCATCAACGAAGAGATTATTAACACCGAATATTGGCAGGAAGCGGTCCGGCTGACGTCAGGTGTTGACAGTAAGGATGTAAGTTTTGTCGCGCTTGCGCTACAAACTGGCGGCTGGTTGTGGACCGGTGACAAAAAGCTATCAGCACATCTAAAAACAATGGGCTTTGACCGCGTTATAAACACGGCAGAGCTTTACAACCGGCTTGAAATTCGTTAAATAACGGTGGTAATCTTTTGGAATAGCTAAACTTCCTTTTCGCTCTTACTCAACACTCTCCCCACCGTCGTAAAATGTACGCCCAATTCATTCGCTATTTGCCTTAGTGAGCGCCCTTTTTCGTGCAATTCCAGCACCTGTTGTTTTAAAACCTCGTTTTCCTGTGTTTCGGGCGGGCGCAGGTGGTCGGCTTCACGGGCGTAGCCTTCAAATTTGTAGCGTAAAAAATTGATGTGTTTTTCCTGGCGGATAAGGCAGACATTGTTTTCGCCGTATTCTTCTTTTTGGTTGCGCTGTTTGATCTGTTTGATATAACGCCGGCCGGGGGATGCATAACTTTGGCCGATGGCAAAGGCGCTGTCGGCAAAGTTGATGAGCATTTTGCTGCCCTGCAGGTCGTTAACCGTTAGGGGCTTGTAAGCATTGCGCTTGGGCGTATGGGCCAGCACCAAAATGCTTAATCCGTATTTTATTTTGAGGGCCTTTAGCGCTTTCATCAGCGGCAGCGCGGCGTTGGCGTTTTGGGTGCCATTGCCTACATAGGTGATGTTATCGATAATGAGCACTTTGGCTTTGGTTTCGGAAACAGCGGCGCTGATGGCACCCCGGATGTGCTCCTCGTAGTTATCGCCGGCGATGCCGTCGTCGGCCTCGGGGTTAAATTCGCTGCGGTAAAAATTGGGCGAAAACAGGTAGCTGTCAAACTGGGGGTTTTTAACATACCGGGCCTCGAATTGCTTGGCGCTGAGTTCAAAATCGATATAGAGTACTTTCAGCGCTTCGTCGACCTGGTTATAAAACGGTTCGAATGAATAGCACTTGGTTAAACAGTCGCCGATTTGCACGGCCAGCACGGATTTGCCCATGTTGGTGTCGGCAAAAAGGATACAAAGCTCATTTTCGAACCAAAGGCTGCCAAAAAGCGGCCTTGCGGCAGGCTTTCCGAATTCCTGTTTCATCCAGTCGTTAGCGGTTTTGGTGTTGAGCAGGCCGGCGCCGAATACTTTTTGCCATTGGCCGGCCTTCAGTTTGCGTTTGTTAAAATCTTCCCGCTCGCGGCGGATGGCTTCAATTTGTGGTGGGTACATAAGATTTGATGATTAAGTGCGCATCAGGGGTTAAGAACCAAGAGTCAAGAGCCAAGAGTCAAGAAAAATCATAATAAGGTGTTGGCGCCTGTTTAAAAAATCAAAAACGGCAGTAGAGACGCAATATTTTGCGTCTATGACCCAAATTTAGAAATTCAGGAAGATGCCTTAGACAGGTTTTTACGCATACGGCTTGCGGGAATATGCTGAACATTTACCTCCGAGACGCAAAATATTGCGTCTCTTATAGCCAGCAAATCTTTGTTTGACGATACGTTGACCTGCCGATGCCTTTTTATCTTGACTCTTGACTCTAGGTTCTTGACTCTCAATTCGCATGATTATGTACAAATTTACCTCCTAAAAAGCTAAAAAGTGGTGACACTGTTTTGACAGTGACAAAATCTTGTCAGTAGTTAAATAGCTAATAATCAGTTTTGTAGCGTTTTGTAGCAGGGTGTAGCACGTGTAGCGCTACAAAAAAAGCCGACCGTAGGTCAGCTTTTGTACTCGGGGCCCCGATTCGATCGGGGCACTCCTTTGACGGGA
>DASRTD010000309.1:0-12623 GCA_035656115.1 Mucilaginibacter sp. | reverse complement strand
CCCAGTTCATCGGCAAAGTCCCTTCCAAATGAACTTCTCAAAAATACTGAGCTAATAAAAAAGGGAGCAAGTAAAAATATCTCTTACTTGCTCCCTTTAGTCGCTCCTCGGTTAAAAGGCTACTTTTTCAGTGCCCTCGGATATTTTGCCAGGCCTTTTATCATCAATTATATTAAAAGGGCTATTTAAAGCTGCCCTTAACGTTTTTTCCAAAGGCAGCGACTGTCCAGTAGCCGCTGTCCAAAATGCGTCGTACGGTTAATAAGGGATAGTCAGGGTCGCGCTTATCACCTAACTGGAACGCCAGTTTAAATCCATATTTGTTTATCTCGGGCAGCACAGGTTTCTTCCATACGCCGAAAGGATAAGCAAAATAGTCAATCTTTTTGCCGGTGATCTCTTCGAGCTTTTTGGTTGGTTTTTCTATTTGAATTACCCAATCGTCCTTTTTCGGGTTGGGATCGTGTTTGTACCGGTCAACCCGGTGATGGTCCCAGGTATGGCCCGCAATCACGTTTCCCTCGTCCGAAAGCTGTTTAACCTGCGCTGCCGACATATAATGCGGCCTGCCTAATGATACCGTCATGATGAAGAAAACACCTTTAAAACCGTATTTTTTCATTTCAGGGCGGGCGATGTCCCACTGGTCCAAATCGGTGTCGTCAAAGGTTAGCATAACAGGCTTGCTGGGCAGCGGCGCGCCTTTGGTAAGATAGGCGTAAAGCTGATCGGGCAGTATAGTATGATAGCCGCTGTCGGCCAGCATTTTCAAATGTGCTTTAAATGAAGCAGGTGGTATGATATAATCCTTATCAACAGGTTTATCTTTTGGCCTCCAGTCGCGTATCTGGTGATAGCAAAGAATCGGCACCTGTTTGCGCGCAATTATAGCGGCGCTATTGGCTTGAGAAAATGCAGATAAGCCCAGTAAACAAAGGGCGGCAGATGTGAGTGTTTGTTTTAACATAAAATGGGTGGCCTGATTTGAGCGGGCAAATGTAACACAATTTGTTTTTTGTTAACAAAGAACAAAAGGCGCAAAAAGTTTAAAATAATTTTAAATAGACCATCTTAAAAATCTTTTAAATCCCAAAAATCGTGTTCAGACAACTACAACACTATTCTTTTTCCTTCCTTCACCGACCGTTTTGCCGCGTCCAATATCTCCATCACCACCATGTTATAGTTTAATGATGATTGGTCATCAACACCGGGCAACTGACCCCGCAATACCGCCGTTAAATAAAGGACATTATCGTTGATGGGCGCAGCCAACGGCGAAGCGGTTGTGGTGCCGGTGGTGTTTTCGCGCATACGGCTTGCAATATGGGTGCCGTCCAGCGCATGGTAGTAGCCGGTTTCACCAAAAACTTCAAAATCCTTTATGCTGAAGGGCCAGTTCCACGAGCCCTCTATCTGCCCGGTAGCGCCGGGATATTCAACGATGATCGTGGCGTCGTCCTCTACTTTCGGATATACCTCCGGTTTATAATGCCGGGCGATGGCGGTAACGGCAATTGGTTTCTGCCCGTGCATCATCCACGTCATCAAATCCGCTCCATAGCAGCCAAAATCGTTGATCGGCCCCGCGCCGTTGAGCACCGGGTCCGTTAGCCAGGCCAGGAATTCCTTGCTGCAGCCAATCTCAACAGGTCCCTGGTGTCCGTCGTGCGCTACCATCTTTTTTATGGAACCGATGGCGCCTGATGCCACCGTGTTATAAATATAATAGTTGGACGGGTACCATTCCGTTTCGTAATTCACCAAAACTTTTATGTGATATTGGTTGGCCAAAGCTTCGATGCGTTTGGCCTGGTCCAGGGTAGCAGCCAGGGGCTTTTCAACCATTACCGGGATGTGTAACGGCGCGCAAATTTCAACCACATCCACATGATTCCCAACGGCATTATATCCCAAAACAGCATCCGGTTTTTTCAGCAATAGCATCTGTTTCAGGTCGGTGAAGAAGAGCGAATCCGGTAGATGGTACAATTTGCCATACTTTACCCATAATTCTTTATTTGGCTCGGCAATACCGACTATATCTACGGTACCATCATTGTACCGTCTCAAAATACCGTGCGCATGGTCGTGGTTTAAGCCGGCTACACACACCCTGATTGGTTTTTGTGCCGATGCTGCCAGAAACGTGAACAACAGCAGCGCGGAAAAAATAGTTTTTTTCATGTTATTTGTCGTTTGATAATGAGTATGGAAAATCAGTGTCTTTAGTCCCTCTTCGCATATTGGGCTTTGCCGACATATCAAGATCGATCACGGCGCCCTGCATTAAGGCATGGTGGCTCAGCCAGTTCAAGTCGTAGGGCTTTCCATTAAAGCTCATGCTTTTTACATAGATATTGCTATCGCTGTTATTGGGTGCATTGATCACCACTTTTTTGCCGTCCTCTAAATTAAGGGTGATCTTTTTAAACAGCGGCGCGCCTAAAGCATATTGGTCGCTGGCGGGGCAAACCGGGTAAAACCCTAAAGCCGAAAAAACATACCAGGCCGAAGTTTGGCCATTGTCCTCGTCGCCGCAATAGCCATCAGGCGTGGCAAAATAAAGCTTGTTCATCACATCGCGAACATGGTACTGCGTTTTCCAGGGTTCGCCGGCGTAATCATACAAGTAAAGCATGTGTTGTATCGGCTCATTGCCATGGGCGTACTGGCCCATATTTACGATCTGCATTTCGCGAATCTCGTGGATCACTTCGCCATAATAGCTGTCATCAAATACCGGCGGCAAAATGAAAACCGAATCCAGCTTGGCTAAAAACTGTTTTTTACCACCCATCAAATTTTCCAAACCTTTAATATCCTGGAAAACGCCCCAGGTATAGTGCCAACTGTTGCCCTCGGTAAAGGCGTCGCCCCATTTAAATGGATTAAATGGTTTTTCAAACGAACCGTCCTTATTTTTTCCGCGCATCAAACCGGTCTGCGGGTCGAACAGTGTTTTATAGTTCATTGCCCGCTGCCTGTAAATGGAAATCTCCGATTCGGGCTTATGCAGCGCTTTACCCAGCTGGTAAATCGCGAAGTCATCGTATGCATATTCCAGCGTTCGCGCGGCATTTTCATCTATTTTTACATCATAAGGTACGTAGCCCAATTTGTTATAATATTCAACGCCTTCGCGGCCGGTACCATTCGGACCCGCATTATTTGCACCATGCACAAGGGCCTGGTATAAAGTTTCAATATCATACCCCCGGCCGCCTTTTAAATAAGCTTCGGCCACGACTGATGCCGAATTGTTACCGATCATCACATTGGCATACCCCGGGCTTGACCATTCCGGCAGCCAGCCGCCTTCTTTATAATCGTTGATTAAGCCTTCCTGCATTTCCTTTACGATGTGGGGATAGGCAAGATTCAAAAAGGGATATAAAGCCCTGAAGGTGTCCCAAAAGCCGGTGCCGCCGAACATATAACCAGGCTCTTCTTTGCCGGTATATGGGCTGTAGTGAACGATTTGGTTTTTCGCATTTATCTCGTATAGCTTATTAGGGAAAAACAACATCCGGTACAGGCAGGAGTAAAAGGTACGTTCCTGGTCAATGGAACCACCTTCAGCCACTACATGGTTCAGTGTTTCGTTCCAAACGTTTTTGGCCTTTTGCTCGGTAATGTCAAAGCTGTCATTACCTTGTTCTCTTTTCAGGTTGATTTCGGCTTGTTCAAGGCTGATAAAAGAGGAAGACACGCGAAGGTGTACCTGTTCGCCTCGTTGCGTTTTGAAACCGACTACGGCAATAGCATGTTTAGCGTGCAGCCCCAGCGAATCGGTTAAAGTGCTGTCGCTGTAGGTTTGGGCCACGGTGATCGGCTTGTCTGAATAAATAACAAAATAATCCTTAAAATTTTTGGTCGACCGTACTGCATGCCTGGTTGTATAGCCAATAATCTTATTTTCCTTTGGAATGATCTGTACAAATGAACCTCGGTCAAGCGCGTCTACGATAATATACGAACTGTCGCTTTTGGGGTAGGTAAATCTGAATTGGGCGGTGCGTTCCGTAGGGGTGATCTCAGCGGTGACGTCATGATCGGCCAGGTAAACGTTATAATAATACGGTTTGGCAATCTCCGCTTTATGCGAAAACCAGCTTGCGCGCCCGTTTTGCGATATTTTTAAATGCCCGGTAACCGGCATAATGGCAAATTGTCCGTAATCGTTCATCCATGGCGAGGGCTGGTGCGTTTGCTTGAAGCCGTTGATCTTATTGGCAGCATAGGTATATTGCCAGCCATCACCCATTTTGCCGGTCTGCGGCGTCCAGGTGTTCATGCCCCAGGGCAGAGCAATGGCAGGGTAGGTGTTACCGTTGGATAGGTCGTATTTAGAGTCGCTGCCCATTAAAGGGTTGACGTATTCGATCAGGTCATGAAGTTTATTTTTTGGTTGGGAATAGGATTTGATGGAGCAGGTTACGAGCAGGATAAATAAAAACAGTTTTTTCATGTAATAGATGGTGGTATTTATCTATAGCGATGGGTTTTAAACATTAGGTGTTCGAAACGTAAAGCTGCAGCTAAAATTTCCCTCCCAGGGGGAGGGGTGCGGCTGGCTGTGAAGTGCCAGGGAGGGGTTTCGCCGTAATTCTCAGTAGAATAACGATGGGGGCGTACAACTAAAATAGTTCGTGAAACCCCTACCTTCCCTTCCCCAGGGAAGGAATCGCCCCTGGCCGCTGCTTTTCAAAACCTTTCGAATATCCTTAATTTTAAACTCATCGCTTTGATTGGATTAATAATTTATTTTCAAAACAAAGACGGATTGCCCCCCGTCTTCAACTTCCCCAAATGCTTATACGCCAGTTCAGTAACCTCCCGCCCCCGCGCGGTCCGCATCAAAAAGCCTTCCTGTATCAAAAATGGCTCGTAAACTTCCTCAATAGTGCCCTCATCTTCGCCAACTGCGGTTGCAATGGTTTTCAAGCCAACAGGGCCGCCTTTAAATTTATCAATGATGGTGCTCAAAATTTTATTGTCCATTTCGTCCAGGCCGTGTTCATCAACATTCAGCGCGTTCAGCGCATATTTGGCAATAGCGGTATCGATATTACCATCGCCCTTTATCTGCGCAAAATCTCTTGTCCGTCGAAGGAGGGCATTGGCGATACGTGGTGTACCGCGGCTGCGGCGGGCAATTTCAAATGCGCCTTCTTCGCTGATCGGCGTTTTTAATATAGATGCGGAGCGCAGCAAAATGGTGGTTAATAGTTTTGCATCATAATATTCAAGCCTTGAATTAATGCCAAACCTGGCCCGAAGCGGGGCGGTGAGTAAACCAGAGCGTGTTGTGGCTCCGACAAGCGTAAAAGGATTGAGCGATATTTGCACTGATCGCGCATTAGGTCCGCTCTCCAGCATAATATCGATCTTAAAATCCTCCATCGCCGAGTATAAATACTCTTCAACCAGCGGGCTCAGGCGATGGATCTCGTCGATAAATAAGATATCGTTCGTCTCCAGGTTGGTCAACAGGCCGGCTAAATCCCCGGGCTTATCCAGCACCGGCCCGGAAGTGACCTTAATACCTGATCCCATTTCATTGGCAATAATGTAGGAGAGGGTGGTTTTACCAAGCCCGGGCGGGCCATGCAGCAGCACATGGTCGAGCGCCTCGCCACGCTGGCGGGCCGCCTGCACAAACACCTTTAAATTGGCCAATATTTTGTGCTGACCGGTAAAATCTTCAAAAACCTGCGGCCGCAACACTTTTTCGATATCACGTTCGGCAGCAGAGAGGTGTTCACGGGCAGGATCGAGATGCTCATTCATTGCCAACGAAATTAGGTATTATTTCGGATTTCGGATATTCGATTTCGGATTTAAGGACTGTAAAAATTGTGTAGTAAATCAATAATTCCGAAATCGAAATTTCGAAATCCGAAATCAAATCATCCTTCCGGATATTTCCTGAATATCGCGTTTATCCTCATCTGTATTACACCCCAGAAAGCCTCGCGGAAAATGCTGGTCGACATTTTGGAGGTGCCGGCAGTGCGGTCGGTGAAGATGATTGGCACCTCAACCAGGTTAAAGCCGTGCTTGATGGTGGTGTATTTCATTTCAATCTGGAATGCATAACCCACAAATTTGATCTTATCCAATTCGATCGTTTCCAAAACTTTCCGTTTGTAGCACATAAAGCCCGCGGTGGCATCCTGTATATTAATACCGGTTATAAATCGCACATAAACGGATGCAAAATAACTCATCAATACCCGGCTCATAGGCCAGTTTACTACGTTGACGCCATTGATGTATCTTGAGCCGATGACCGCGTCTGCGCCCTCAACACATGCTTCGCGCAGTTTGAAAAGATCGTCGGGGTTGTGCGAAAAATCCGCGTCCATCTCAAAAATATATTCGTATTGGCGCGCAATGGACCAGCGAAATCCATGAATATATGCCGTACCGAGGCCTTGTTTGCCTTCGCGGGTTTCCATGAATAAATTCTCAGGGAAGTCGGTTTGAAGCCTTCTTACAATGTCCTGTGTGCCATCGGGCGAGCCGTCATCGATAATAAGAACGTGAAAATCATAGGGAAGCGAAAATACTTTACGGATCATCCGTTCAATGTTTTCCTTCTCATTGTAAGTGGGAATAATAACGATGCTGTCTGGCACTACTTTAGGTTTCTATCAAATAAAACGACAAAAATAGCTGATTTAGGTTTATTAAGATAAAAAAACAGGAAAGCTTTATTAACTTTCCTGTTACAATAAAAGATTATAAAATAGGATTATAGATTGTCCGTATCTGCTATTATCTGATTTTTTAACTCCGGCTCCGGGTTTTCGATATAGTTGTGCTCTTTGATATGGGGTGAAACCAATAGGAACGCAATAGTAAACGCGGCAACCAGGCCCACATCAAAATACCAGTAATAATTGGCCCCGACAAGATATTTTGCAAGGATGCCCTTATCGGCAATGTTGCTGTTCACAGCCGCCGTGATCAGGTTGCCCATCGATACCACCATCAGCCATATCGCTGTCATGGTGCTTTTCATCGATTTAGGCGAATGGGTGTACGCGTATTCCAGGCCGGTTATGGACACGAGAACCTCTGCGGCGGACAGCACGACATAAGCGAATATCTGCCACCAGATTGACGGAGTTTGGCCCCGATCGATCATGCCCTGTGCAATCGCAATAATTACAAACGACAAAGCCGTTAAGATCAAACCAACTCCCAAACGACGCAACGGGGTGGCCTTGAGCCCGATTTTATTAAAAAAAGGATATATCCAATAACTAAAGACTGGTATAAAAATTAGCAGGAACACGGGGTTAAATGTCTGAACCTGGCCTGCCAGCATAGTGAAATGCCATGAACCGATGCCTATTGTGCGGTTCATTTTTGCTGCCTGCAACACCCATTCGGACAGGTTTTGGTCCCATACGATCCAGAATGCCAGCGCGAAAAAGAACACGGACATCACACGATAAACTGCTTTAATGCCCTCTACTTTCTCAGGGTCGTAGGTGCCTTTGGCGACGTCAAGCCAGGATTGTCCTTTTTGCTTTTTACCAATATGAACCAACGAATACGCTGATATAAACAGGAAATTATTTTTGTTGACACCGGAGGGCTTTACCCTTACATACATTTTTCGGCCTGAGAAGAAAATGATAGTTGCCAGCGCCATTAAAACCCCCGGAATTCCGAATGCCAGGCGCGGGCCATAGTTTTGATAAACCCATGGAATTAAAACAGTTGAAACCATTGAACCGGCATTAATACTGAAGTAGAACCAGCCGTATACTTTGGAGAGCAGGTCCTGGTTTGATTTGTCGAACTGGTCGCCCACATTTGCTGATACACACGATTTAATGCCTCCCGCGCCGATGGCGATCAAAACCAAACCCCATGAAAACAACGGCAGGCTGGTAGTAAACGACGAGGTGAAAAGGTTACCCAGGCAGTACACCATAGATATCCACAAGATCACTTTATATTTTCCGAAGTACCAATCGGCTAAAATTCCCCCAACCAGCGGCATGAAATAGGATAAAGTAACAAACAGGTGAGTGACCTCATTTGCCTTCGCCTCGGCAGTAGTGGTTAACGATGCTATCTTGTCGTGATTGTAAAATTGCGCCACCAGGAAAGTTACCAGGATAGAGCGCAATCCGTAATAACTAAACCGCTCGGCGGCCTCGTTGCCAATAATAAATGGGACAGCTTTTGGGAACCTGGATTTTTTTGGGACAGCATCAGCTGACAAAGTTGTTTCGGACATAAATTGCGGTCAGTTAAAAATTTGACTAAAATACTACAATTCCTGTAAATCAAAATTAAATACTGACGATGTTTCCATTGGTGGCAACAATATTTTGAATTTATGCTGTTTAAAACGGTTTGATTGGGTATTATGCGATAAATGGGATTTTACAAAAAAGAAAAAGTGGAAGGGTATGCCCACTCCCGGTAGCCCCGTCAACTTTAGAAAATCACTGATTTGAAGCACCGGCAGCCGCCTTGTCTATTTGTGCCTGCCTTTTTGGATCAACATAGTCATTGTCGCGGTTTTGAGGTTCATTTCGCATATCCAGGTCATCTACATAAACCCAGCGGCCGTTTTTTATCTTGTAGCCTGAATAGCTCAGGTCAGGACCGTAGCTGTCCTTTTGGCTTTTCATTTTAGGATCGGGAGGCGAGAGATGGTCAAATACAATGAGATTTTGATCGGCAATATAGCGAAGCAGCATAGATGCCTGCCGGGTGTACTCAAAAACCACCCGTTTGCGGGTTTTACCATTGCCGTCGAAAATGGGCATTCCCAAAACAGGTTTGTCGTCGGCAAAGGAAAGCACTTCAATCACTTTTTTGGTCGATTTGACATTGTTCCCTTTCCAGCCCAACAATATGTAGTATAGCTTTGGCGTGTACACCGGTACAATGCGGTAATATTCGGCGCCGTACCATTTTCGATTATCGGTTATCGTATCTTCGGGATTTTTCATAGCCGGCGAAACATCGTTTAGCGGATACATCAGCAGCTTGCCGCCGGTGTTTATTTGTATGGTGCCGTAAAACCGGTAACTGCCGTCGTCAAACATAAGCGGCCAGGTAATGATTCGAAAACGGTTGTCAGGTGAGTTGATAATGCTCACCGCTTTAACGGAGTCAAAGGGATAAAGAAATGAATTCGGAATTTTTAACGCGTTTACAAGGGTTTTTATGAAAGCATAGTTTGCCGTTTGCCGGTTCATTTCTTCTGTGTCATTCACCATTTTTTTTCCCAGCAGGATCAGGCTATCCTCGTACGACCGCAGCATTTTTGTGTTAGCGGTTTCGTCGGAATGCTGTGCCAACAAAAAACGTGGCAGTAAGCCGATAATAAGAAGGGTAAAGGCAATTTTTTTCATCACACTAATTAACGCAAAATTTCGATAACCATTGCACTGGCGCCGCCTCCACCGTTACAAATTCCTGCGGCGCCATATTTTCCATTGTTTTGAAGCAAGACATGAAGTAAGGTTACGATGATCCTGGCGCCCGAAGCACCAAGCGGATGCCCCAAAGCCACGGCGCCGCCATTGACATTCACCTTTTCAGGATCGAGGCCGAGCAGCCGGTTATTCGCTATGGAAACCACCGAAAACGCCTCGTTGATCTCAAAAAAATCGATCTGCTCTGTTGATAGGCCAGCGCGGTGTAAAGCCAGCGGAATAGCTTTTGAAGGCGCCGTTGTAAACCATTCAGGGACCTGCTGGGCATCGGCATAGGAAACGATCCTTGCTAAAGGAGTTATGCCCAACTCCTTCGCTTTTTCAGCGCTCATTAGTACAACGGCTGCGGCCCCATCATTTAGCGTGGATGCGTTTGCCGCCGTCACCGTTCCATCTTTTTTAAATACAGGTTTCAGCGATGGTATTTTGTCAAATTTTACGGCATTCGGCTCCTCATCGTCGGCAAATAAGGTAGTATCGCCCTTTTTGTCCTTTAGTTCGACAGGTGTTATTTCGTCTTTAAACTTTCCTTCACCTTGTGCCTTTTGCGCCCGTTTGTATGAAGTTACGGCGTAAGCGTCCTGGTCCTCGCGGCTCACTTTGCACTCTGCGGCGCATAACTCAGCTGCCGAGCCCATGTGATAATCATTATAAACGTCCCACAAGCCATCTTTTATCAGGCCATCTGTAATTGTTCCATTGCCTAATCGATAGCCATTGCGCGCTTTATCAAGGTAATAGGGCACATTACTCATACTTTCCATTCCGCCGGCGACAATAATATCGTTTTGCCCAATGGCGATACTTTGAGCAGCCAGCATAATCGCTTTCATCCCCGAGGCACACACTTTATTGACAGTTGTGGCCGGCAATACAGGCAAGCCGGCGAATATAGCCGCCTGGGTAGCTGGCGCCTGGCCCAAATTGGCCGAAAGTACATTGCCCATGTAAACTTCCTGTATGTATTCAGGCTTCAGGCCCGATTTTTCAACAACCGATTTGATAACAGCAGCCCCCAGTAGTGTTGCCGAATGGCCCGCCAAACTACCCCCGAAACTGCCGATTGGCGTACGGGTCGCTGCTACAATAACCAGTTCCTTCATGTAATGTTCGTTAAAACTGAATGGACAAAGTTAGGTTTTTTTAACCGATCAATTTATTATGCATGCATATTAAAGTCCTAAGTCTTGAGTCCAAAGTCTCAAGTCATGGTTAGCATTCTTCAGACTTAAGACTTTGGACTCAAGACTTAGGACTTTTCCTGCTCTTCTTCTTTCGCTCGTGTAAAGCCTGCTGCAGTAAGTATTCGATCTGCCCGTTGGTGCTTCTGAATTCATCACCCGCCCAGGTCTCGATGTCCTTCAAAACTTCCGGGTTTATGCGCAATATAAATGCCTTCTTTTCTGCCATAATCAGTCTTGCATCCCTCTAAAGCCGGAAACTCTTCTCATTGCTACTAAGTGAACTGCTAAAAATGTCATTATCAGTAAATGGTCGTTGTTTCTAAACGCGCTTTGTTCAGGCATGACCTTAAAATGTAATTTAAGGTGAACAGGTTCATACTCAAAACTTAAAACATTTCCAAACTGCTCGTTGTGCCAATACGGTTTTTTTGTAAATACGAACGGGCGATGAAATTTGAAGATCTGCCCGTCAGTAAACTCCACGGTTATTTTGGAACCCCAGGTGGATGTTTTAGCAACAGCAATGGTTTGCCCGGTTAACATATCATTTATTACAATATCCGGTTTATAAGATTTTCCCGGTACGAAGTTCCAATTGTGCTGAGCTGTTTTAATTATCCTCAGCCGGTCATTCGGATAACTCAATTCTCCGTAATCCTTCATGCCGTCAGTTAAGGTATATGTTGAAGACGTTCCTTTTTGCGATACAACCAGGTCGCCGGTGTAGCTTGGATCAAATGAGCTGAACTGTTCCATATTTTTGGATGTTAATGATATAAAGTGCCGGTATTAACAACTGGGTTTACGCTCCGGTCGCCGCATAAAACCACCAGCAGGTTGCTTACCATAGCGGCTTTGCGCTCTTCATCAAGCTCAACTATTTTCTTCTCGGATAACCGGGCCAACGCCATTTCAACCATTCCTACCGCTCCCTCAACGATCAGCCTGCGTGCAGAGATAATAGCAGAGGCTTGCTGCCTTTGCAGCATGGTGTGTGCAATTTCGGGTGCGTAGGCAAGGTGTGATATCCTGGCTTCCAGTACGGTAATTCCTGCCCGGTCAAGGCGCTCATTGAGCTCTTTTTCCAACAATATACTCACCTGCTCCGCGCCGCCCCTTAGCGTGATAGTGGCGTTTTCATCCTCGATATTATCGTATGGGAATGAATTGGCAAGGTGCCTTACCGCTGCTTCGCTTTGAATATTTACATATTGTAAATAGTTTTCAACGGCGAAAACAGCCTTGGCGGTCTCGGTGATCTGCCAAACAATTACGGCAGCAATCTCTATAGGGTTCCCGACCTTATCATTAACCTTCAGTTGCTGCCCGTTGAGGTTAAAAGCCCTGAGCGAAACCTTCTTCTTTACAGTGAATGGGTTTACCCAAAAGAAACCATCTTGTTTTACCGTCCCTACATATTTGCCGAACAGCGTCAGCACCTTTGATTCATTCGGGTTGACGATAACCAAACCCGGCAGCACCAAAATAAAGTTTACCAGCGCCGCCGTAACGCCCACTGCGAACATTTCGACAGCAATTGTTCCTATGCTTAAAGCCAGCAAAATTAAAAATAAAGCGAAGGCCGCATACCCCGAAGGAGGGTTTATAGTTTTTTCGGTATTCATGGCATTTTTGATTTTAAATTGATATCACAAAGCTATCATATTTCTTTTAATAAAAGCAATAAAAAATTTACGAAGCAGAAAATGTCTTACTTTTGTCCGGTTATTCATATCCATGGCAAAAACTGCTAAAACACGCCAAAAGGCGATATTTCGCAAATACTCCCGTAACGTTAAGTTTTTGATGACCCTGGTGAGCGTTTGCGCCATTGTTTTAACCTTGCCTAAACAGGCAAAATTCAGCTACGACATTGAGAAAGGCCGGATTTGGAACCAAAAAGAATTGGTTTCGCCCTATAATTTCGCCATATTAAAAAGTCAGCAGGAAGTTGAAAGCGATG
>DASRTD010000308.1:0-10926 GCA_035656115.1 Mucilaginibacter sp. | reverse complement strand
ATCATGCGGGTAAACTCGTAATACTCGTCGGCCAACATGCTAAGCCCCTTGCGGTTAGCAAACCAGACAATCCCCTCATCGTCTGCGTAAATTTGCTGAACATTTTCGGGCAGGCCGTTCCCCTTGTTGTAGGCCGTTACTTTGCTATCCTTAATCTTAAAAACAGTGTCGGCAACGTCCCAGAAAGAACCGTTATTGCCCGTGGCCCATATTTCCCCGTTTTTGCCCGCCACAATGTCTTTTAAAGCCCTGCCGCTAAAATAAACGGTCGGTTTGGCCAGGAAAGGCGAAGTGTCCTGGTAGGGGACGCTCATCAGATTTTTATCTGTAATCACCCACAACAGGTTTTTTTGCACGGCCATCTTTACAATATCAGTACCCGGCAATAAGTGTTCGCTGAGTACCAATTGGTCCTTGTTGTACCTGAACAGAAAAAGACCATCCTCGGTTCCCAGCAACGTGGTTTGATCAGGCAGGTGGCTTACGCAGTTAGCATTGGCTTTGACCTGGATATGTTCCGATTCAAGCGGAGAAAAGCGCTTCCCATCGAAAATGTAGGGACGATTTTGCGTTACGACAAGATATTTGCCGGCAGACAGCTCGGTCATGTCTGCGATGGAATTTGTCGTCGCGTCCTTCAATTCGGGGTCGACCATGTAGTTGGTAAATCGACCGTCCTGGTATTTGAAAATGCCATTAAAAAAGGTAAGTATCCAGATAGTACCGTTTTGGTCTTTGTAAAAGCCGGTTACGTACAACTGGCCGATTTTGGCCTTTATTTGCGGCCGGTAAAATCGGGCCCCGTCGAACCAATAAATGCCGAAATCAGTACCCACCCAAAGCAAACCTCTGTTGTCCCTGATCACCGCCTGTACGTTGTTGTCGCTCAATCCGTCCTTAATGCCGTAGTTTTTAAATGGCATCATCTGTGCGCTAACGCTAAGGCATAGTAAAAGGGCAGCGGCTAAAACAGCGTGACGGAACATGTAGATAAATATAAGGATTTGCCGTATTTCAAAGCCTTTATTTATAAGCATTTATCACTAACAAAAAAGAAAGCCGCCCAAAAACCAAATTTGGACGGCCGGTCAGTTATGGTAGTTCTTGTTTTTTAACAGCAAGGGCAGATAAAAGGATAGTAGGTATCGTCGATAATAGGGGCCATACCGAAAAAGTCCTTTAACACTGATTCGGCGGTGCAATAAGCGCCTTCAACCCATGCCTGGTCGTTTGAAAAGGCTTCGCCGACAATAAAAATATTGGCGTCGGCGCCATCGATGAGCTGCGAGGGCTTCCGTATTTTTTGCTGCACGTCGCAAACGTCATAATGCGCGGCATAAGCGTGATACCCGGCATTAAATGGCGGCAGCGACCAGTCCATATATTTACATTCCAGCGGCGCGGGCACAGTGCTGTAATCCGCCTGCGGGCCGAAATGCAAAGCGGCGAGTTGCTGCCGCAGCATTTTTATCATCACATGGGTGGCTTTTTTTGGGCCGTTAAGCGGCTGGTAATTTTCAGAGAACGGCACTTTTTCGGCATCGTTGTTCCCGTATTCCAGCTCCTCCCAGAAACTGGTGAATTGCTCGTCGTCATAACTCGCCAGGATGCCGTAGATCGGTTTTTCCTTTTTCTCTGTAGCGTTATTGCCAAAATATACCACCTGGCGTATAGGCGTGTCGGTTATGCTGGGGCCGATGGTATTGCGCTGCGATGCGGCAAGTAAAGTGTTTTCCTGGCTGATAGTAAGCCGTTCGCCAACGCACTGCTGGACGTTATTGATGATTTCTTGAGTTGACGTAAAAGGGGTTTGAAGGATCGACGGGTCCTTCGCCATCTTTTCAATATACGCTTCGGGGAAACCGCTTTTCTCCAGCGCCACAAGTACAGCATCAGTAAGCTCCCATGCCAGGATTTGGGCCGGGTAAGTTGCTGAAACAGAGTTGCCGGGATCATTTATCCACCAGGGCGAATCAAAAAACATCCCGATCTTATACGAGGGCTGCTGAATGGCCGAACTGAGGTAGTTTTGTACTTTTTCGTGGTTCAGCACATCTACCCCGCCGTGATCGGTATAGCGCGTGGCCTGGGCCACAAGATCCAGCGCGTACGGCGGCATAGCCATCCATGCAAAGTCACAAACGCCTGAACCGGATTTTTTGTTAGGATTTTCGCGGGTGGCGATGGTATAATGAACTTCGGCGCCTTTTTGCAGGATGGAATGCAGCCGGGTGTTAAAGATATAATTAAACGTTACCCCCTTTTTAGCGGCCAATTTTACGATATCGTCAAACAAGGCATTGAACATATAAGAGTAGCCCCTGGTGAGCGTCTTGTATTGGCTGCCCGGCGTAAACTCATCATTTGACTGCACGGCAACGGCGGCGTTCCAGTTGATGACGTTTGAGGTATAGCCATTTCCGTCAGCCGTATAGGCAAATCCTTCCGCCCCAAGCTGGTCAAACATCAAATCCCAGTAACCAATATTTTTTAGCTTATTGCCTTTTTGATAAACCGATGATTCCGGCAGTTCGACGATAATTTCACCATCACGGTAAAACTTGCACCAATCCATGCGGGTGTTTGCCTTGCCTTGAGGGACAGCCAAACTCTCGATCACACCAAAACCATTATCCGGTGAAACGGTGGCGCCAAAATTATTGACGTTGTAAGGCGCCGGGTTGGTAGAGCTGATATCCTGCAGGTAGATGTTTTTTGAACGAAGGCAGAACAGCGTATTTTGAGACACATTAAACGGGACGGAATACTTGTCGAGCCCAAGCCGTTTGATCACATTCGTCACTACACGCTGCCCCGGGTTATTGGCTGCGTTAGGGTTGGGTACATTTATGTTCCATTCTGAATAGCGCATGCCGCCCAGCTCGAGGTACGAATTGGTTTCATCGTCATTAAAATGCCAGGTGCAAACGCGGGCGCCGGGCACGCGGCTGTGGGCTTCTTTTTTGTTAGAAAAATCGTAGTGGCCCCAATCGTATAGCTCGATCACATCACCGGCCGCCGGTAGTTTAGCGCCGTCCTGGCCGGGCGCGGGCTCGCCCCACAGTAAACGCCAGGCGGTGTAAAGGCCCGAAGCGCCGGCGCCGAAGATGGAATAGGTTTTATTTTTCATGAGGATATTGATTGTATCGTTGTTAATTTATCGGAATTGTTTAACTCAAGCACGCCGTTTAGCCTCACCTAAATCCTCTCCAAAGGAGAGGACTTCGATGCATGGTTGAGAGAGGGCGTTTTTAAGCCCCTCTTCTTTGGAGAGGGGTTGGGGTGAGGCGAACGAAACGCCAGGTGTAACCGCCAACTCGTTTTTTACTTTTACTCCAACCCCAACCTTTTCATTTGCCCCGGCAGGTCCTTTTCAGGAATCACCACCTCTACCAGCGTTGGCTTATCCATAGTGTTTTTTATTTTTTCCAGCACAGCGTTTAGTTGCGTCACTGTATTCACACTATAGCCGTTTGCCCCAAAGGCTTTTGCCAGGGCAAGGTAATCCCACTTTGGCAGGATATCGAATGCGTCGAACTTGTGTTCAGGGCCGGGTTCAAACGAAGTCATGTCCACATATACCTGTTCAATGGCGTAAACACCGTTGCTGATCACAAATATTACAGCATTCAGTTTATTGCGCGCCAATGTAGAAAGCGATTGGCAAATCATCATAAAGCCACCATCGCCCGCGATGGTCCAGGCCCGTTTGCCGCTGCCCAACTGCGCGCCGGATGCGGCCCCGGTCTCAAACCCGATACATTGCCAGGCGGCCGAGCCTATAAAACTGTTTTGGTACAAACCGTACGCGTTGGTGGCTACATACAAGGAAGAGCTTACGCCAAGCGTGATGACAATATCTTTTAACAGGTCGTTGTCCTGCAAAAACTTCATCGAATGCTGGAAAAAGCGATTGTAAGTGATCACGTCGGGCTGACCGTTCCAAATCGGGTCGGAGTTTGACCGCCAGGGCTCGGGGTATGCCGGCGGCGGCGGAGCGATCGTGTTGAGCGGATATTTTTTATTAGCCTTAAATTTCGCCAGCAGCGCTTCCATGAAATCTTTCATGGTGACATTTTTATAGATAAAATAGCCCGCACGGATTTGCTGCGTGGTGGCAAGCACCATGTCCGGGTATTTGCTCTCAATAAAAACGAGGTAATCGTCCGTAATAATAGTGCCGAAAGTTAGAAAGCAGTCGGCAGCAGTTACCAGCTCCTGTACGCTTTTTATAGAGGCGGCATCTGAATAGGTGCCGATGAATTTGTCACCTTTTTCATCCAAAACCGTTTTCCCTTCCGTTGTCGTGGTGTAAAGAATTCCGCTGGCGTCGATGATCTGCTGCAGCAAATCAGAAAGTCCAAAGCGCAGCAGCTCGACCCCGGCAAATATCAGCGGATTTTTGGCGGCAAGTATTTGCGTCCATGCGGTCGCTACGGCGTTTTCCAAAGCCAGCGGATCGCTTTTGGTTACGATGGGCTGCAGTGGGATGTTCGACGGCCGAGGGCAGGGTTCGCCCCAAACTTCTTTGTAACAGGCAATATAGACCGGCCTGTTATGCGTAATAGCAGCAATAAGCAAGTTGTCGATCTTTTCGGGTGCGCCAACGGAGGTGCTCAGCGTGATGGCGCCAACGGTAACATGTTCATAAATCTGCTGGTCGGCAGCCATATTGCCCGTTGAGTGATGATAAAGCACATCGTACATCTTAGTGATCTGCCGTGCATCCGCACCCGGGCAGGCGCTGATCACCACCACCGGGCTGTACTCCACATAAGCGCCCGCTATCGCATTCAACGCGCTAAAGGTGCTTACCCCATATTGCAGCGACACGGCGCCAAGTCCGCGCGTACGTCCATACGCATCGGCGGCATAAGCGGCATCCAACTCGTTAACTGCGCCGACAGCATTTACGCCGTCGAAATACTCCAGCGCCTGCGTAAAATGTTTTACATAGTCGCCCGGTATCTGGAACACGTCGGTCACATTTAACTGTTTCAGGCGGGTCAACAGGTAGTCAGCCACCGTAAACGATTGGTTTTGCATATTAGTCATATCGGCGCAATCAACAGGTATTAAGGGAAAGATCAGGATAAAGCTAAATGAAAAAATAAAAGGCCGGTAGTTAATTACACCAACGGAGGGATGGTATATACCAATAGTGGGATTTGGCATGCGAATGGAGAAAAAGGATTGTGGGCGGGACAGCTTGAAAGGGTTGATGGGCTGATGTTAAATCGAAGATATGTCGTCTTCGGTCAGCCGGGGCGTATAAAAGGTTACATTTCTCCCCAATCGGTATTAATATAAAAACCAACCAAATGAAAGCCTGCGCCGTTGCTCTTGCCCTAATTGTTATCATCGGTTTCTCTGTGATCGGCATGGTCATTTATAGCGCCTTCCCGCATGATTCCAAAAAAGCGTGGTTTATTTTGCATACCGATAAGATGTCAGAAGCGGATAGCAGCGCAGCGGACACGGCGGAGGGTCCCTCTGTTATAGCAACTTACTTTGCCGATAGGGGCAAACCAGGTGATAGCTCTATCTCGGCAGCGGACATATTTATTTGCGCGTCGGTCGACAAGGCAGATAGGTCAAAAACAGATACCGTTTTACTGTTAGATACGCGGCTGCTGAACGGGAGCGAGGGGCTGGATCACCCTGAGAAATATTGGACCCAAGTGAAATCTGCAAGAAAGTTAAAAGAATGCGGTATCCGGATTCCGGAAAATTTAGTTAAAAAGGTAAGAACCTATAAATACAGATATGGCAGGGTAGCGCTTATGATGGAGGATGGTGAAGAATGATATTAAAAAACATAGTCGTATCCTTGCACTGCGTTTTCCTTTCTGGCGGGAGACGCAAAATATTGCGTCTCTACAAGAAAAGCCGCCCTTATCAAATAAAGGCGGCTTTTAAATATTGGTATAGTCTTCTTACAAATACTGGGTCAGCTTCGGATCAAGCGGGGTTGTTTGTGAACGGAAGCGATGGATCAGCTTGCCGTTTTCGTCTATCAGGAATTTTTCAAAGTTCCATTTGATCTCTCCGGTGAAGTCAGGGTTTGGCGCTTCTGTTAGAAATTTGAACAGCGGGCAGATGTCGTCGCCCTTAACGCTCACCTTTTCGCTCAGCGGGAACGTAACGCCGTAGTTTTTTGAGCAAAAGGTTTTGATCTCCGTAGCGGTGCCGGGCTCCTGCTGACCAAAATTGTTTGCAGGGAAACCGATTACTACTACTTTGTCTTTATAAAGATCGGCCAGCTTCTGCAATTCGGCATATTGCGGGGTAAAACCGCATTTGGAAGCTGTGTTAACGATCAGCAATTTCTTGCCATGGTATTGGTCGAGGGAAAAATTCTGTCCATCGATATTTTTCAGTTTAAAATCATAAACCGAAGAGGGCGCTGTCACAAACAGTAAGCCAAAAAATAAAAAAAGTGCTTTCATATCTTAAAAAAATTGGTTTTTGCAGCGGAAAGCCCAAAATTAGCCATTAAAAACCCGCTTATTCAAATAGAAATCTTCTTTTTGTGTCATTTTTTTGTAACCGTGATTGTTACAGATGGCATTCGGCCAGGCAACAACCGCTCCCAACCAGCCGGATCAATGGTCAATGTCGGTCAGTCAGCCGGCCCCGTAGGGGTCGAAGGTCGGTAGACAAAAGGAGAATAGCAAAACTGCGCCGTCAGGTGCAGCACTTGGCGAAGTGCGCACCTGACGGCGCGCTGATGGATTGTGTTTAATTCTCTACCGACCTATAGCACCTGACGGCGCTATTTGAGCGCCATATTATCGCTAAGTTAACGAGATGGCCAGGCGTGTGCCAGGTTGTTGATTGGTGTGGATTTTGTGATAGCCAGAGATTTTCACTAAACCCTTCTCAAATTTAAATAAAAATCTTCCTTTTCCGTCATTTTTTTCTTGTCGGATGCCTTTTTATCGCCGTAACCCAGCAAATGCAGCGCGCCGTGTATAATTACCCGGTGCAGTTCGTCGGTTTCGACCACATTAAACTTAGCGGCATTTTCGCGGATACGATCGATCGAAATAAAAACATCTCCTGTGATCGACTTTTCTTCTTCTGAATTATCGAACGTGATGATATCCGTATAGGTATCGTGGTTAAGATACTGCTGGTTGATCTGCAATAAATAATTGTCGGAACAAAAAATATAATTGAGCTCTTTTAATCGGTACCCTTCGGCTTTGATGGTTTCGGTTATCCAGCGCCTGACCAGGGTTTTATGTTTTAATTTATAGGAGATGTCTTCTTCAAAAAAATTCAGGACAGGCATTATATTTTAAAGTGAAGTTCAACTTCATTGCCTTTGGTGTTGAAGATGGCCTGGTCGGCCAGGTGTTTGATGATGAATACGCCGCGGCCGGTTAAGTTTTCGATATTTTCAGGTGCGGTAGGATCGGGCAGGTTGTTGTAGTCGAAGCCTTCGCCTTCGTCGGTTACGGTCCAGATGATCCGTTTTCCCTCTACTTCGGCGTTTACAATTACTTTTTTGGCGGGGTCAAGCTTATTCCCATGCACGATGGCATTAATGGTAGCCTCGCTCAGGGTAGTCATCATATTGGCAAAAGTATCTTCGCTGACGTTATGTTTATCGGCAATTTCTTCTATCAAATTTTCCAGCAGTGTTATGCTTTCCTGTTTCGAAGGAAGCTGCAGGGTATACATTTCACTCGTTTGAACATTTGATTGGTCCATGTCATTTAGCGTTGAGTAGATCAAAGTAAGATTTAATTTTTAATTTATAATAAAAATTTAAAGCAGGAGGTATTGTTTTAACCTGCTCGGTTTGTTTTTCCTTGGTTTGCTGGTATTCCTGCAGGGCTTTTATGTAGCCCGGCGGGATATCTTTGCCTGCATGGCTCTCGCGTTGCTGGTCCTGTTCGCGCTGCTGTTCTGCCTTCTCGGCCTCCAAAAGGCGGCTCTGGATCTGTTGCTGGCGCTTTAGCGATTCCTCAGATATGCGCCTGTTTACGAGATCGCGTTCGGTTTGTTCCATTTGCTGCGAAATTTTGTCCAAATTCCCCAGCCCGTTGGTTCCGTCCTTGTTTTCGTCGCGGTTAAGCTGCTGCAATGCTTCCCTGATCTCCTGTTGCTGCCGCGCTAATTTAGCAAATTGTTCGCTAATATTTTCACCATTTCCCTCCGCACTTTTTCCTTTATTTCCCTGCTGCTGCATTTGCTGCCGGGCCTTCTCCATATTCTGGTTCAACTGCTGCTGCTGCCGCGCCAGTTCCGATACTGATATCTGCTTTCCTTTCCCCTTTCCGGTCTTGCCGTTCTTCATGGCATTATGCAATTGATCCAGCGCTTCGCTCAGCATGAGGGCCAGGTTATTCATTGATGTCATGGCATACTGCTGGTTGCGCGAAGCCTCGGGCGTAAGCCGGTCGCCCATATTTTGAAGCGCCTGGTCAATATGATCGTTTATGCCGGACACTTCCTGGTTTACGGTTGATTGTATCTGCGGAATGCGGCGGCTGAGGGCATATAGTGTATCCTCCGCTGTTTTCAGGTTGTCTTTGATGCCTTTTTGCTTTTGCGCCAGGGCGATGTAATTCGGGTCGGTGGTGCTGGTGCTTTTAACGGTTTGCATCACCGCCTCTTGCTCAAATGAGCTGTTGATCAGGTTTTTCAACAACTGGCGCAATTGTGCTTCATCTACCGTATTCTGGCTTTCTTCTCCCTCCTGTTCCTTTTGTTGCATCTTATCGGCCATTTGGCTCATTTGGTCTGCAGCCTGTTTTTGTGATTGAGATGCCTTCTGTGTGTCGTTCTTTCCCAATTCTTCCGCGCTCTTTTCCATTTGCTGCTCAATGCTTTGCTCTTCCTGCTTCGGGTTTTCAAAGTCCTGCTTATGCTCGGCCTGCTGGTTTGTTTTGTCCAGCTCGTCAAGCGATTTTTTTATATCCTCAAAGCTCTTATTCAGGCTCTTCTGCTCCATTTGCATGTTTTGCGGGTCGGAGCCGGGTTGTTTGGCCTGGTCAGAAAGCTGTTGCTGCTCGTTCGCCAGGTTTTTCAGCTGCTCGGCGCTCTGGTTTAATTTCTGTTCAAAATCCAGTTTGCGGTAAAGTTCCAGCATGCGGTCAAGCTCTTTGCGCAGATCCTTGCTGTCCATCTGCATCTTCGACAATTGATCGCGTGCAGATTCTTTTTGGTCCTGCTGTAATAATTGTTGCAGGCGCTCCAGCATTTCCTGTGTCTTCGGGTCGAGCAGTTTACTGAGCAGCTGTTCCATTTGCTGCTGCTTTTCGGTTAATTGCGCATTTTGCTGTTGGTTTTGCTGCCGGTTGTAAAGGTTTTTCTGGTTTTCATTTTGAACCTCCTTTATCAAATCGTCCAAATCCTTCTTCTTTTGCAGCAGGTCCTGTATTTGTTTCTTCTCGTCAAACGACATGTTGTTCTTGTCCAGCAGCATCTCGTTCAGCTTTTGCGATTCCCGTTCAATCTGCCCGGCTAGCTTTACAGCCGATTCCATTTTTTGCTTCACCACTTCGGTCCCCTCGTTTAACTGATTGTTCAGCTCATTTGCGTCAGGGATGTTCAGCGTATGCTCGGGAGAGCGTACTTTTTTGGGGCCGTTCACACCGTCGTTATCAGCCACTTCAAAATAATAGGTCACCTGGTCGCCGGGCTTTATCCCCGTGTCTTTTAAATTCCAGTAGTAGAAGAAGTTCGATTGGGTTTGTCCCAGATCGGCCTTAACCGGCAGGCTATAGGTTTTTTGATGCGCCTTATCATTTGGGTCGCCAACGCGGTAATTAAAGGTGAGCGATGAAAAGCCGTGGTCGTCCTGGATGTTGCCGTCGAAATACATCACTTTTATGCTAACCGAGTCCTGTTTTTCCTGCACGGTGATGGTCGGCGGTTCATCTGCGATCACATTCAGCCGGTAGCTGGCTGAGTCGCTGTGGCTCACCTGGCTATTTAGCGGGGTTATTTTACAAACGCTGCTTTTGAGCACTTTTTCCTGGTGCTCAAAAAGATCAGGGCCGTCCGTCTTTACATTGCCGGGGTTGCCATTCATCTCAAACTGCAGCCCCGTAGCATTTTGGGTGTGAAAATTCCATTTCACTTCGGTCCCGGCTGGGATGGTTAAGTCGCCGGCATTGGGCAGCGTTTCGTTTTTCTTATGCAGGTAGGCCGGGTAATTCAAGGCGACGTCAAAATGAAGTAACGATGGCCGCAGGTTTACTTTTATTTCGTAGGGTTGAGAATTGAACCCGTTTGCGGTTAACCTGAAAACGGTTTTTTGCTGCAGGTTGGTAAACAGGTAATGAAAGCGGGTAATATTATCTTTATCCAGCTTAAAGGTATTGCTGCCCATTTCAACATAAACATCGTTTGGCAGTTTATTACCCTGTAATTTCAGGTCGAGTTTCAGGTCATCTCCCTGTACAACCGAAAGTGTTTTATTTTGCAGAACAAAGCTAAATGGTGCAACCGGCGCAAAATACTCGTTGTGGCGAATCAGCTTTTTG
Organism: Mucilaginibacter sp.; assembly: GCA_035656115.1. Classification (GTDB taxonomy): domain Bacteria; phylum Bacteroidota; class Bacteroidia; order Sphingobacteriales; family Sphingobacteriaceae; genus Mucilaginibacter. The sequence goes on along the minus strand of DASRTD010000308.1, from coordinate 424 downwards.
GTGCTTTCGGTAAGGATGGATGGCGCGGCAAAAGCGAGAATGCAGATCACGCCCGCAGGAGCGATCACCCATTTGAGGTATTTACTGTTTTCTCGAATGTTTATGGCCGATGGAAAGCTAACCGGCTTCAGCTTTTCAATTTTCTGATCGATGCTGGCTTCGATCAGCGCGCGGTGCTGCGGGTCCTGGTCGGCCAGCTTTTTTAGCTGCAGGGTGTTGAGGAGTTTATCCTTCACATCACCAAAATGGGTGCCGATGATCCCGGCCGCCTGGTCGTGCGTTAATGATTTGCCGATCCTAAACCAGGCCAGTAGCGGGGGCAGTATCAGCCAGCCAATAAAGCCGAGATTTAAAAAGATGAAAAAGTAAAACAGAATGGTCCGGAAGGTGGTGCTGAAATCGCCGAAATACTCGCTAACCGTGA
>DASRTD010000307.1:0-2920 GCA_035656115.1 Mucilaginibacter sp. | reverse complement strand
TGGTGCTCATATGCTTTTCACAAAGAAACACCGCTCAATGCCTTTAACACGGCCTTGAATAGCTGAACTTATTCCCTCTTTATCAACAACTTGTTAATATCTACACTGATTTTTACTGTTTCTTATGCGTCAGCCCTGCCTAACCACAGATTGAAGCACCTAAAAACATCGTCAATCATAATGAACTATAAACTGATAACTATCCCTTTTACAATTTTCGCCATGAGTTTAATTTCATGTCATGTCAGTATGCCCAATCACGATTTAACGGTCATAAATAATACCAATGATACCTTGTATTATTATGTAGGCTCGTACAAATTTAAAGATCAAAGTGTTGCTAATATGGCCTTTGAAAGAATGACCGATATGAAGACCAATAAAACTATTGACACAATAATGGGATATACTTTTAATCCTGGTGATATGGTACATCCCTCAAAAATGGATACGTCATGGAAGACATTTGCAGGAGAAAAAGGCGGTATAACGATACTTTTTTACAAAAAAGAAATAGAGAAACTACCAGCCAGGGTTCTGTTATCAACTAAAGATATCTACAAAAAGATTGATCTTACCAGAAAGCAACTAGATAGCCTGAAATATAAGATTGTGCTCAATTAGGCGCTCCGCTCAATATCCTTTTTTTCCCCCTCCGGTTTCTTCTTAAACCACGCATGCAAAATGATCATGAAAGTTCCTGCCATGATGCACATATCCGCTACGTTAAAAACCCCGGTTTGAAAGGTGTCAGAGATCGGTATACTCCAAGTCTGTTATACGATTGTGGAAACAGAGTTAAAAATTAAAATTAGCTGATCAGAAGATTAACCCGTCGTCCTAGCCCGTATTCAAAAATCCTATAAAGCGTCGACAATTGAATGTCACACTTTCCGTTTTCAATTCTTGAAATATAGCTTTTTTTGGTGCCGATTTTGTTCGCCAGCTCCTCTTGGGTCATATTAGCTTCGCGCCTGGCCTCCTTCAATAATTCGCTGATTATGAAATATTGTGCTTTTTCCTCAAATTGATCACGTAGTTCAGTGCCGACTTTTCCGTACCGGATATCAAGTAATTCGTCGAAGTTTTTAGCGTTTAGTATTGCCTCGTTCTTTTCCATCTTGCTTGTCCTCTAAAATAAAATACTCTGTTTTTAGTTTTTCTGCCAGCACTATCTCTTGCGGCGGTGTTTTTTGCGATTTCTTTTGAAAAGCATTGAACAACACTACGATATGGCCGCGGTCAAAACAGCAAAAAATTCTATAAATATTACTGCCGACCTCAATTCTTATTTCGTAGAGACCTTCTGTTCCCTCCAGGTGTTTAAGAAATTTTTCCGGCACTTTCTCAACAGTCTTAATTAGCCGAAATATATAATCGATCTTGTCTTTTACCTTATCGTCCGCTTCGAGATAAAATTTCTGAAAGTATTGCTTATAGAATATGATTCGTCTCTCTATGACAAAGGTAACTTAAAAGTTAACAAAAAGCAAATTAATCATGTGCTTTAAAAATTATCAAACTTGGTTTTCACCTATATTTTTTACCTCACCCTCCTCCGGCTTCTTCTTAAACCACGCATGCAAAATGATCGTAATGGTACCTGCCATGATCGACATATCAGCCACATTAAAAACCCCGGTTTGAAAGATAAAGAAATCCATATGCATAAAGTCGGTCACGGAGCCAAAACGAATACGGTCGTAAAGGTTTCCGAGCCCGCCGGCGATGATCAATATAATGGCGATCAGTGTAGTACGGTTCAGGTTTGGCCTGGCGAATACGTAATAAAGGCCGAAAAGCACCGCGATGAGTGGAAGAATATTGAGCAGGATATAGCGCAACGGCCCTGAAAGTGAATCGCCCAGGCTCAAAAAAGCGCCGGTGTTGTCAACGCGGTGGATGGTGATATGATGGTGGAGGTAGCTGTATTCATCATAATAATCCATGTGATTGCGCACCAAGATTTTGGTGACCTGGTCGACGCCGATGCTGAGGGCGAGGAGTGCTATGATGAAAATTATCCTGGTTGTTTTATTCGATGTCATGTTATTGAAGGGGCTTTGTTTGATTTAAAGCGTGCAAAGTTAATATTTCGGCGATACAGTGATGGAAAAACTGTAGGAACGCAACATTTTGCGTCCCGGATCCTGATATTCAAATGGCAATGTCGAGATCGGGCAATTCGTTTCGAGACGCAAAATATTGCGTCTCTCTACAAAAAAAGGCCGGTTTTTTTCAACCAGCCTTAATTCGTGAAACCTGCCTGCCGGCAGGCAGGTTCGCACCAATTCGTGAAAATTAGTGTCTATCTGTTTTTGAAATATTTAAAATTCTTGCCGATAAACTTTGCGGTATCACCAAGTTCCTCTTCAATACGCAGCAACTGGTTATATTTTGCCATCCTGTCTGAACGGGAAAGCGAACCGGTTTTTATCTGCCCGCAATTTAAGGCAACTGCCAGGTCGGCAATGGTTGAGTCTTCTGTTTCACCTGAACGATGGCTCATTACGGTAGTATAGCCATTAGTTTGCGCTAATGTTACCGAGTTGATGGTTTCCGTAAGCGAGCCTATCTGGTTTACCTTTATAAGGATAGAGTTGGCGATATCCTTGTCGATACCTTCCTGCAAACGGATTACGTTGGTTACAAACAGATCGTCGCCTACCAGTTGTATCTTGTCGCCGATTTTTTCAGTCAGCAATTTCCAGCCATCCCAATCGTCTTCCGACATGCCGTCTTCGATAGAGATGATCGGGTATTTTGCGGCCAGGTGGGCCAGGTATTCGGCCTGTTCAGCACTGGTGCGGATGGCGCCTCTTTCACCTTCAAATTTGGTATAATCGTATTTGCCGTTTACATAGAATTCTGAAGCAGCGCAGTCCAATGCCAGGCAAATATCCACACCCGGTTTATAGCC
>DASRTD010000306.1:0-10137 GCA_035656115.1 Mucilaginibacter sp. | reverse complement strand
CAACATCTTTCTTGTCAGAAAGATCAGCGGTGCCAACATCTTTCTTGTCGGAAAGGTCAGCGGTGCCAACGTCTTTCTTGTCGGAAAGGTCAGCGGTGCCAACGTCTTTCTTGTCAGAAAGATCAGCGGTGCCAACGTCTTTCTTGTCAGAAAGATCAGCGGTGCCAACATCTTTCTTGTCAGAAAGGTCAGCGGTGCCAACATCTTTCTTGTCGGAAAGGTCAGCGGTGCCAACATCTTTCTTGTCGGAAAGGTCAGCGGTGCCAACGTCGTTCTTGTCGGAAAGATCAGCGGTGCCAACATCTTTCTTGTCGGAAAGATCAGCGGTACCAACATCTTTCTTGTCGGAAAGGTTTGAATAGGCTCTAACAGGAGTTGTCTGGGCAAAGGCTACATTGCTGAGTCCCGCGACAGCTAAAACCAATCCTGCAGATAAAATTAACTTTTTCATATTAAGTATTTAGATTGTTAAGCTTGTTTATAATTCTGTTTATTTTTCAATTTTTTTCTATTACTCTGTACCTTTTTAGTGACTTAGTCCGTAAAAGCTCCCATAAAATATCGCCCCGAGGTTTTATCAGTGAAAAAAATACTGATCAAAACAACGACTGAAAAAGACATCTGTCCAGTTGAACAGGGTGTTATTTTCAATTTTTTTTGATAAAAGAAGCTAAAAAGAACGCAGGGTAAAACCTTATTTTAAACCGTATTGTGCTTGAAATCAGATAGTTGTAGGTGATTTAGAAATACAAATGGAACTGCCGGAACAAATAGGTGAACCTGGTATTTCGTTTGGTACTTCTTAAATCTCTCGAACTTTCGTTAATCAATAATTTATCAGCCTCAAATGTAAATAATATTTTTCGTATTATCCAAATAAAATTATCAAATAAATTAAAAATTGCTTTTTATTATAATTATCGCAATGTGGAATACAAATATAACTTTCCTATTAATTGAACGTACAAAGGTTTGAATGAAAAAGCTTTACATAATTATTATTCTCGCTTTAATTAAATTTCCGGCGTCAGCACTTTCGTCGCACGGGGATTCGACGCCGGATACTACTCAAATCATAAAGCTTGATAAGCAGGGCTTCGACAGCCGGATGACCAATTCCGAACAAACAATCCGTTATGCAGGCAGGGCATTAGCCATGGCGAAGAATATTGACTATAAAGATGGAATTGCCGAATCATATCGTGTAATGGGAGTCGGCTATTTTTATTTAAACCGGACTAAGGATGCAATTGACAGCTATTTAGCCGCATTGGATTATTTTACGCAGGCCAACGATTTAAGAGGAGAAGGGAAGGTATATAATAATATCGGCTGCTTATATATAGATAACGATTATGAAGCTTCGCTGCACTATTTAAACGAATCGCTGGCCATTGCTCAAAAGTTATCCGACAAACATTTAATGACTAGTTTGTATATGAATTTAGGTAACGTCCATTACCGGCAAAAGAGTTATTACCAAGCCCTTAATTATTATGATAAAAGCAGCGAGCTTTTTGCGATCCTAAAAGACTCTGCCAATATGGTGCAGTGTTTGGAGAATAAAGGCGTGATTTATTATAACTTAAACCAATTTGCCACCGCCGAGCAGCTGCTGATTGAAGCCAATAAAGAGGCCAAAAAACTCGATCTGAATGAACCGATAGCCGGGACAGATTTGACGCTCGCCGCTTTGTACATTGCCGAAAGTAAATTTAACGAAGCTGAAAAAACGGTGCAGGAAGGTGAGGCTTTCTCGGAGATCATTAAGGACGACAAGCTATTATCAGATTTTAAATACACCAGCTATCAGCTGGAATTTAAACGAAAAAATTATGAAGGCGCAGTTTCAGCGCTTTATGAAATTTATCATAAAGACAGCACTTCCCTGAAACAAAATACCTCGAACGAAATTACATTGATAAAGGAACAAGCTAACCAGCAGGCAAAGCAAAAAGAAAACGAAATTCTTTTGCAGCGCCAGAATTATGACCGGGTAAAATTTTGGGGCGTGACCGTTGTGGCAGGCCTTTTATTGTTTTTGGTTGGGTTGCTGATAAGCAATGTTAAACGAAAAGCTAAAACCAATGTGCAGCTAACCAACCTTAATGCAGAAGTTTCAAGGCAGAAGGACAATCTTGACCGGATAAATCATCACCTTGAAGAAATAATTGATGAGCGCACAAAGGACCTGCAGGTAAAAAACAAGAAGCTCTCAGAATACTCATCCTATCTGTCACACCAGATACGCGGCCCTATTGCAACGCTTAAAGGTTTGCTAAATCTTGAAAAAGAGGGTTTGGTTGATCAGCGCGAGTGTATAAGGATGATGAACAAAAGCGTTTCGGAAATAGATGATAAGATCATTGAGATGAGCGATATGCTTCATGATCCGGGACGGGCGGGATTTTAATGGATTGACACAACCACCATCGCACACTCCGCCTGTTTTACAACTTTTTCAATATTAAATTTTCGATATTGTTGGCTCACCTGATGCTATTATCGCGGCCAGGATGTATGAATCTGCGCTTTCAGCAACCCCAGATACATGCAATACCAGGCTATCATATGCAGAATAAGCAATTTACGTTGCCTCCGGTAGCCCCGCGTCTCAAATGCGAAAGTATCCTGGCCCGAAGTGACAAAGTAATACACTTCCCCCTTTCTTGGCTTAAACCTTGATTTTAAAAGATCAATTGCCTTAACCTTTAATTTGGTGTCCGGGTCGTGAATCAATTCGTCGTGTTTTGCCGATTTTCCAGGCATCGATATCCAATAATTTGACATAAACAGGCAGTTTTGTAATAGCTGCCATACAAACACTACTCCAAAAAGGATGTTTTTTTGATTGAAAAGGTGAAATATAGCGCAGTTTGCCCGATTGGGCGCGTTTTACGCCGGAACCGCAAAAGGCATTTGGCGGTATAATATACAGAAGATTAGTACAAAGTGTCAGGTATTATGAACAGCGGGCGGGAACTGTGTTATACAGCTTCAGGCGTTTTGTTTCTCAACTCCTCGTAAAGCAAAATAACTTTGCGTTGCAAATTGGCAATCTCAGCCTCGCGATCCTGTATCTTCTTTTGAGCAATATTCAAACTGGAAGCCTGGGGTTCTTTATCCTCAACCTCCAGTGATAATAAATTGACAACATTGACATCGTAGATATTGGCGATCTGCTCCAACCGGGACAGATTAATGTCAGTAACCCCGGTTTCGATCTTTGAAAATGCCGGTATAGAAATTCCCAGGCGATGGGCAACATCTTCCTGGCTCCAGCCGCGCTGGTGCCGCAGGGTGCGAATATTTGCGCCAACTGTTTTATTCGCTTTTTTCTTTAAATTGTCGATCATGTCAAAGTTATTTCAATAATTTATCAATTAGGATTAAAAAACGGTCAAACGCTATGCCAATATTAATTATTGGGTAAGCGACTCTTTCGACATAATTAACTTAATGTTATACTGGGAAAATTGGGGAAAAAATTACACAAAGTGTGGGTATTTTTTTCGTTACACTATAATATTCTGAGTTTGGCGAATTTAAGCAACAACTGTTTTTGGCCTATTTCTTTAAAGAAGATCGTGGCTTTTATATCGGGTTTGCTGCCTTCCAGGCTAATTACCTTACCAAATCCAAAACGCTCATGTTCAACTTCCATACCAACCTGCAGCTTCGAAGTATCGGACGGCGCAAAACCCGGGCTCGGCACATGGGCTTTTGCAAGGATAGAGGTAGTTTTCGCTATGTGTGGTTTTGGTTTTGAAAATGTGTCGCTGCGGGCACTCCAGGCACTCCGCTCATCATCAAAAAACGCATTGGCCGATGGTATAGGCTTTGCAGTAAAATCAAGTTCGAGAAATTGCGCGTCAATTTCATCTAAAAAACGACTTGGTTCACAGCTAATCAGTGTTCCAAATTTAAATCGCGAGGTGGCATAGCTAAGGGTAAGCTTGTTTTCGGCCCGAGTTGTGGCCACGTAAAACAATCGCCGTTCTTCTTCAAGGTCGCTGCGCGAGCTAAGCGACATTTGGGACGGGAACAAATTCTCCTCCAAACCGACTACATAAACCTGCGGGAATTCAAGGCCCTTTGACGAGTGGATGGTCATTAACGACACAGTATCTGCGTTGGGATCGTTGTCTTTGTCGTCATTAGTAAGCAGGGCAACGTCCTGCATAAACACATCCAACCCCTTTTCTTCGATGTCTTCCCGCTCCGAAAACTCCTTTATGCCGTTTAATAGCTCCTGGATATTCTCGTAACGGTTAAGCCCTTCCACCGATTTATCTTCATAAAGGTCCTTTAGCAGACCTGAATGTTGAGCAATGTGCAGGGCTGCGTCGTAAGCACCTAATGTTTTGGTGATTACCTGGAAGCTTTGGATCATCGTTGCAAAAACATAAACCGCGGCCGATGACCGCCCATCCAGGTATTTCCCCGGGTTGATGATCACTTCCCAAATGGAGATATTATGCTGACCGGCGCTTAATATAATACGGTCAACCGTGGTGTCGCCAATGCCACGACGGGGGTAGTTGATCACGCGTTTCAGCGCTTCTTCATCGGCCGGATTGAAAGTTAGCCTGAAATAGGCAATGAGGTCCTTTATCTCCTTGCGCTGGTAAAACGATAAGCCCCCGTATATTTTATAAGGTGTTCCTTGTTTGCGCAGGGCCTCCTCCATCGAACGCGATTGTGCGTTGGTACGGTAAAGTATTGCGAAATCGTGCCATTTTAATCCTTTTGTTGTTCGCTGATGGAGGATTTCTTCGGCCACCAGCTTGCCTTCTTCATTGTCGCTGAAGGCGCGCATTACTTTTATCTTTTCACCTTCTTCTTTTTCGCTGAAGACCAGCTTTTTCAATTGCTCTTTATTATTGGCAATTATGCTGTTGGCAACATTCACGATGTTTTTGGTCGACCGATAATTTTGTTCCAGCTTGAATACTTTGAGGTCAGGATAATCCTTTTCGAAATTGAGGATGTTTTGAATATTGGCCCCCCTGAAGGCGTAGATGCTTTGTGCGTCGTCGCCCACCACGCAAATGTTTTCGTTTACCGCGGCAAGTTTTTTTACGATGAGGTACTGCGAAAAATTTGTGTCCTGGTACTCATCTACCATCAAATATTTAAACTTGTGCTGGTATTTGTTCAGCACATCGGGGTGCAGTTTCAGCAGTTCGTTGGTTTTAAACAGGAGATCGTCGAAATCCATTGCGCCGGCGCGGTAACAGCGGGTCACATAGTTTTGGTAAATGACGCCCAGCAATGGCCGTGGTGGTTGTGTTCCGTTATCATCAGCCTGTATCTGTTCATTCTGCTGGTATTCCTGCCAGCTCACCAGGTTGTTTTTTGCAGCCGATATGCGGTTGTGTACAAAATTCGGGTTGTACAGCTTATCATCCAGGTTCATTTCTTTCAAAATCGCCTTCAGTACGCTTTTGCTGTCATCGGTATCATAAATGGTAAAGTTGTTTGGGTAACCGATCCTGTCCGCTTCAACGCGAAGCAATTTGGCAAAAACGGAGTGGAATGTGCCCATCCAGATGTTTTTGGCTTCGCTGCCTACCAGGTGGTTAATACGATCGCGCATTTCGCGGGCGGCCTTGTTGGTAAACGTAAGCACCAGTATATTAAAGGCATCAACCCCATGGCGTATCAGGTGTGCCACGCGGTAGGTGATCACCCGTGTTTTGCCCGATCCCGCGCCCGCGATGATCATCACCGGCCCCTTTATTTGCTTTACCGCCGCCTGCTGCTCCGGGTTTAAACCTCCTAAATAATCCAGCTCTTTTTCCACTTTTGTTCCCCGGCGAAATTAGGGTTTTGTGGCGAGATTAGGAAGTAAGGGAGTCCGAAAGTCGGGAAAGCCCGAAAGAGGTAAGCAGCTCCCCGGTTTGCCTGGCTATGGTCTCACTGTTGCACGAAAATAGCGTACGGAATGAAACATGTAAAACACCTGCAACACACCCATGTGTAAATCAGCAGCTTACATCATAAAAACTGAAACACCCTGCAACACTTTGCAACACTGCGCCAAAAATTGTCAATAAAGTGCATGGATATAACTTGACTCACACATGGCCGGGCGCCGTTATTTTTTTACCAAATTGCCGTCCGCTATCGCCGCCGCTGCCCTTTTTAAGGCGTCGGTCAATTCCTCAATTTTCATCGGCTTGCTCAGGTAATCGTTCATTCCTGCTTTCAGGCATAAATCCCGGTCCTCCACCATGGCATTAGCGGTAAGGGCAATAATGTAAGGCTGCCGGGAGTTTTGCCGGCGGATTTTTTGGGTGGCTTCAATACCATCCATATCGGGCATTTGCACATCCATAAAAATCACATCGTAACTTTTATCAGCTATCATAGTTAAAACATCCAGGCCGTTTACAGCCGTATCAATTTCAAAGCCCAGCTTATTTAAGACCCGCTGAATAAGTTTTTGATTGATAGGATTATCTTCCGCAACAAGAATTTTAAAGGGATATAGGTTCGAAAATTGACTATCCAGTAGCCTGGTCTCTTTTTGATCAGCACCAGGCAGTTCGTTTTTAAGTATGGCGTTAATATTTTTAAGAAGAAGCTGTGGTTTAACAGGTTTTGTTAATATGGCTGAAAAACGCCCCGGGAACTTCTTTTTTAATTCCTCACTTTTTGAGCCCAGCAGAATGACCGGCATTTGCGCTGTTTTGTCCTTAATTGCGCCCGCAAGTGATACCCCGTCCATCCCAGGCATTTTCATATCGGTGATCACAAAATCCAGGTTGTTCGCATCAAAAATTTCCAAAGCCCGTTTTGCCGATGTTGCGTCCAGGACTGTGAGCCCCCAACGCTCAAGCTGCATTTTTAACACACGAAGACTGGTTTCATTATCATCCGCTATCAGTACCGCCTTTCCTTCAGGCCCGCCGGGAATCCATTGTTGTTTGGCTGATCCTTCCTGAAGCTTTGAGACCCTGGTTTGGATGGTGAAGTGGAATGAAGTGCCTTCGCCAAACAAGCTCTCCGCCCATATCTCGCCCCCCATTAGCTTTACCAGCCGTTCGCATATTGCTAAACCCAGGCCTGAGCCGCCATATTTGCGTGTTGTTGACGAGTCGATTTGTGAAAAAGCCTGGAATAAGCTCGAAAGTTTGCCGGCCGGTATACCGATGCCGGTGTCTTTTATGATGAAGACAATTTCGATTGCCCCGTTTTCAAGTTCTTTTAAAACTTCAGCTTTAATAAATACTTCGCCGTGATCGGTAAACTTAAGTGCATTGTTGATCAGGTTTATCAATACCTGTTTCAGGCGCAGACTATCGCCGATAATCTTATCTGGTAAATTAAAATCGACCTGGTAAATCAGATCGATATTTTGTTTTTCCGCTTGCTTCGAAAACAGGTCAATTACGTCTTCAATGGTTTTCCTGAGTTCAAAGTCTTCCTCTTCTAAAGCCATTTTGCCCGACTCAATTTTCGAGAAATCCAGAATGTCATTGATCACACTTACCAAATTGTCGCCGCTATTGATAATTGTATCGGTATATTCTCTTTGTTCAGCGGTTTGGTCCGTTTCGCGTAATAATGACGCCATCCCGATAACGCCGTTCATCGGCGTTCTTATCTCGTGGCTCATGGTGGCTAAAAATATGCTTTTAGCCTGGTTAGCTTTTTCCGCCTCCTCTCGCGCCAACCGCTCCTCTTCTTTCTTTTTTTCAAGTTCGGCATTGAGCTTTTTTAAAAACTCCGATTGTGCCTGCAACTCATTAACTTTTTCCGATACCTCAACCGTGCGCAGTTTAACCTGCAGTTCCAGGTTGTCCTTCTGTCTTTTTATTCGCCGGATCATATAACGATAGAATCCATACAACCCGGCGCACACGATCACGACGGCAAGGCACCTAAACCACCAGGTTGCCCAAAAGGGCGGGTTAATTACAATTTTCAAAAATGTGCCTGTATTGTTCCAAACACCGTCATTGTTCGATCCCTTAACACGGAAGATATAGGTTCCGGGGTCCAAATTGGTGTACGACGCTTTTCTAACGCTTCCTGAATAGATCCAGTCCTTATCAAACGCTTCTAATTTATAGGCATATTGGTTATTTTCGGGCTGCAGATAATTTAATGCTATAAATCGAAAAGAAATTGACGATTGATCATAATTAAGGTCTATTTCTTTTGCCAGGCTTATTTCGGCTTTTAAGGGTGAAGCCGGCTCGCCTGCAGTGCTATTTTTACTGTAAATTTGGCAATTGGTAATATAAACGGGCGGAATAAATGGGTTGGTTTTTATCCGGTCGGGGTAAAACGTATTGAAGCCTTTTACTCCGCCAAAAAACATTTCCCCGTCTTTGGCCCGAAATGCAGCGTTGTATTCAAATTCGTTGGCCTGAATTCCGTCATTAAGTTTAAACTTCCTTGATAAATAGGTATCCGGATTAAACTTTATGAGCCCTGTAGTGCCAGATATCCACAGATTGCCCTGGCTATCTTCGGAAATGCATTTGATCAACTCCTTTGATAAACCTGCTTCATTGGTATACAACGAAAATTGCCGTGTCGCGGCGTTAAAAAGGTACAAACCGATCTTGCCGGCCCAGACCCTGCCTTTGCTGTCGGTAAAAACTGTGCCCAGGTCCCGGCAATAGTAATTAAAATAGGGAACAAAACGCCGGGTGTGCAAGTTGTAACAGTTCAACGCGCCGTCAATCGCACCGAACCAAATATTCCCATTTTTGTCTTCATTAATCGTCCATATATTGCTGCCCGATAAGCTTGTAACGCCAACAGGGTCTTTATTAATGTGTTTAAACTTGCCGGTTTTCGGATCAAATAAATTAAGCCCCTCCCATGTGCCCACCCAAAAATTCCCCTGGCTGTCCAGCAAAGTTTTCACCACCCAATTGGAACTGATTGAAGTGCTGTCGCCGGGGATCGTAATAAATCTTTTAAATGTTCCCTTTTGCGGATCAAATAAGTTGAGGCCACCCCAGGTGCTCACCCACAACTTGCCATTTTTATCCGGCATGATATCTGTGATCGCGTCGTTGCTTATGCTTGAAGGATCAAACGGGTTATTTTTATAGCAGCGAAACGTATGATTTTTGCGGTCGAAAAAGTTTAACCCGCCGCCATCCGTTCCTATCCATATATTGCCGGCTTTGTCTTCACAAAAAGCCTTTATATCGTTGTAGCTGATGCTGTTTGTGAATTTTTCACGCCGGTATGTCGTAAATTTGTCGGCGCCGGGCGTGTATAAATTTACGCCGCCATGCCGGGTTCCAACCCACATATTTCCTTGTTGGTCTTCAAGTAGTGCGCAGGCGGTTTTTTGCGCCAGGCTTTCTGCATCGTCAGGATCATGGCGGTAGTGAAAAAATGAATCGCTTTGGGGGTCGTAAAGGTTTAGTCCTCCGTCAACGGTACCAACCCAAATACGGCCCTCCCGGTCAATGAGTAATCCGCCTGAATAAAAACCTAAAATGTCGGCAGACAGGCTACCTGTTTTTTTTGGATTATGCAGGTATTGTTTAAAGGAATGTTGTTTAAAATTAAAGACAATAACCCCGGCATAGGATGTACCGAGCCATAGGTTTCCGTCTCGATCCTGCTGAATATATTTTATTTCGTTGCCCGCCACGCCAAACGGATTGTTAATTAAGGTGAATGATCTGGCTGCCGGGTCAAAAAGGTCGAGTCCCGACCGGGTAGCCACCCAAAGGTTATGGTCAGCATCTTCAAAAATGTAGTTAACCTGGTCGTCGCTTATGCTGGATTTGTTTGCGTTATTATGCTTGAAATGATAAAAAGTATTGGAAGCCTTATTCAGCAAGTTAAGTCCGCCATCCTGCGTACCTATCCATAAATTGTTGTTCTTGTCCTCGTAAATATTTGAGATGGTTTTGCCGCTGATGCTATGGCTGTTTCCTTTAACAGGGAGGTAACGGGTGAAGCTGTTTTTATAAGGATCCAGGCGGTTCAGCCCATTTTGAGTTCCTATCCATAAATGATGCTGTAGGTCTTCATAAATAGTTCGGATCAAATTATCGCTGAGGCTCGAAGTGTCTTTGATATCGTGGTGGAATACCATTATACTGTCGCCATCATACCGATTTAATCCATTTTCTGTTCCAAACCACATAAACC
>DASRTD010000305.1:0-29086 GCA_035656115.1 Mucilaginibacter sp. | reverse complement strand
AACAGGTTACATAGGAGTCTCCAATCAGATCGGTGGGTTTGTCTGTTGGAAAATTTTTGTCGCCTAAAAATTTAACGAGTGCCGATATGACAGTTGCAGGAGCATCAATATAAGCCGACCCCTGTAGATTCAGACCTTTAGTTTTAATAAGGTCAATGATTGTTTTTTGATTTGAGTCCATGATAAGATTTAAAAAGTGTAGTGGTCTATTCCAAAACATTATAAAGTTATTTTAATAAATTAAATTCTCAAAAGTTTTGGAGATTTATTTTAACCCTTGCGCTATATGTTGCACTGCGTGCGCTGCCGCCTCCTAGCCACCTCTTCAAGCGCGACTGTGCCGCTGACAGGTCTTCCATGCTCTCCGTAGTGTTCCTCTACGGGTACACTATGCCCGTAGCCTGTGACTACAGTTACAAAACCGGGATAAACGCGGCATTTCGGTTTGTTGGAGAAAACTCCGACAAAGGCGGGGAAGGCCGTATTTGCCTTTGTCCCCGCTGTCCGTAGAGTTCCTCTACGGATCTGCTATGCCGGTCTGCGACTACAGCCTATTTTAAGAAAAACCTAATAGGCACAGAATCTTTACCTCGCTGTCCGTAGCGTTCCTCTACGGATACATTATGCTTGCAGTCTCCCACTAAAGTAAAAAAACAAACAATCCACATCAGCAATCTGATCCGGTCCGCATAATTCGATACGCCGGAATAAATATACCTTCCCACCCGGCAAACCAGCTGCCTTAAGTTTTTTTTAATTAAATAGACTATCGTTTATTTATTATAAATCAGTAATTTAGCCTTAGCCTAACCAGTATCAGCAGCGGAAAATCAGTTTGCAAATTTATAAACTAAAACTTACACACTATGGAATCACCAACCACATCCGTACCAACAAGGGTCGTTGAGCAGCAAGTTTTTGATATACACTGTCACCCCTGTTTAAAAACCTGGCTTTTTCCTTCGCACCATGTTTATGACACCTTTTATCCTTCGAGCCCCGATTTCAGCGAAAATTGTTTTGTCAATATCGACGAGATGCAAACGGGCAACGTGGGCGCAGGGGTTTCCGTTTATTATCTGCCGGAGGCTGAACTGGAAACGGAACATATGAAGAGCGTACTGATGACCCTTGCACTGGATGCCTTAAAGCTGCTTTGCGGCCGGCTGCCGCTCATCGTCGAAGACAAATCGACGCCGTCGGCTTCCTTTAACCAGATGCAGACCTATATTAATACGTTTGTCTCTGATATCCACACGGCTACAGGAATGGGGTATAACGTGGCTATTGCCAACAGTTTTGCCGATCTTCAGGCTAACTTAAACAACGGCACAACTGTTTTTCTGCACAGCCTGGAGGGTGCGCATTGCCTGGGCAATTACCCCATCACTTTTGATGAACTGGTAAGCAATCTCACCTGGTTTTTTAATATCGGCGTATGCCAGATCACGTTGGGGCACTTTTTTGAGAACATACTGGTTTCGTCCTCCGGCGGCATCCCGCCGGGCCTGGCTACCAGCTTAAATTATGACCCGGATAGTTCTAAAACCTATCTCAATGGTTATAACGGTCAGCTGGCTATGGATGTAATTGATAAAATACTCGATTTAGGTATCATTATCGACCTGGTGCATACCTACCCGGATGCCAAACAAATGGTTTATGACCGGAATAATGCGCGGGGCGCCAATAAACGGCCTTTAACTTTTGCACATACCGGCATTTACGAGATCGCCATGCGGCACAACCCCGGCATGGACCCGAAATACGCACGGGTGTTGCCCAACAGTGCCGACATCACCGCCATAAAAGATTGCAATGGCGTGCTGGGGTTGATCTTTATGGATTACTGGCTAACAGGGGATGATGACCATCGCCCGGCTATCGCCGCTATTGTAGAAAGCATCATCTTTATCCGTGATGTGCCTGACAGCGCCGGTAATTCGGGCACTTACGACCACATCGCCATTGGGACAGACCTGGATGGTTTTACCACCATACCCGACGACCTTTTAGGCGAGGTGCACATGAAAGACCTGGTTGACGCCATCGCCGGCATTGACGGAATAAGCGACCAGGACATTGACAATATCTGCTGGTCCAATTATATGAGGGTGTTACAAAACGGCTGGGGGAAGGCCTGATATTTTGAATTAGCAAAAAATATCTCCTTAATTTTTACTAAAATTATATAGCCAAATTAAAAGGAAACCGATACGGTGATTGCGGGAGGATAAACGTGGCTGATAAATCAAATATCATGATAAGCAAGCTTTTTTTAGCGGTAAAACGATGCCGGGTTTATGTATCGGCTATTTTCGCGATATACTGCCTGTCGTGTTTTACAGGAATAATGATGGTGCACAATGGCAGCAGCTACGCGCTTTCGTATCGGGACAAGCTGGTTGGCCGTGCGCAAAAAACCGATAAGGCAGCTATAAATTATGCAAAAGGCAAACACTTTTCGGCTGCGCTGGCCGATTTTTCGGAGAACCTGGTTTTAGGCGCTGTACCTCAAACTTTGGCGGGATTCAGCATCGTTATCCCATTTTTTACTGTCGCAGTTCAGGGTTGGGTCGGCGGCATCGTTTCGGTTGATGATAAACATCAAAGCCGGCTTGCTAAATTCAAACCGGCATGCTATTATTTCCTGGTGCTGCTGCTTCAATTTATCCCTTATTCGCTGGCAATCGGCGCCGGTGTGAAGTGTGGTGTCGATTTTTACAACCATAACAAAATACAAGGCTGGTATGTATGGAAATTCCGCATCCAAAAAGCCAGTCTGGCCGACCTTGGCTATGTGTATTTATTTGTAATTCCGCTATTTTTTATAGCCTCGTGCTTTGAATTTTTTTCCACCTGGAACATATAATATATACAGCCGTAAAGCGTTTTCCCGGTTGTCCGCACGGAAACTCGACGGCTACACGATGCCTGTAGCCCCCATTTTACCCCGCCTTTTCGCCATGCAATAATATAATTAAAACCTTTCGGGGTTTGCTTTGTCGTATTACCGACAAATAAAAATCCAAAATGAAAAAAACAGCAAAATTATTACTCTTGATATGCGTGGCCGCCCTGGCAATCACAAAGAGCTATGCACAAATTAGTGTGGGGGTAGAGATCTCCGCAAATATAGCCCCTCCGGCGTTGCCCATTTATGTACAGCCGGCCTGCCCCAGCGACGGCTACTTATGGCAGCCGGGTTACTGGGCATACGACCCTGCCGACGGTTATTACTGGGTGCCCGGTGTTTGGGTGGCACCGCCAAATCCCGGCTTTTTATGGACACCCTGTTACTGGGGCTTTGAGGGCGGCAGCTACGGCTTCCACATGGGCTACTGGGGACCGCATGTAGGCTTTTACGGCGGTATTAATTATGGCTTTGGCTACGGCGGCTTCGGCTTTGGCGGCGGACGCTGGGAAGGCAACCGGTTTAGGTATAATACAGCCGTAGTGAACGTAAACCGCACCTTTATACATAACACTTATATCGACCGTACGGTGATCAACAATACTACTGTTAACCGTTACAGCTTTAACGGGCCGGGCGGTATTGACAGAAGGCCAAACGCCGCGGAACAGTCGGCAATGAACGAACGTCATGTTGAAGCTACCGCGGCACAGCGTCAGCACCAGCAGTTTGCAAGCAGGAACAAGGCCCAGTTTGCAAATGTAAACCACGGCCATCCCGCCGCGGCAGCCATGAACAAAGTTGGCGGACGTGCCTATACTTCGGGTGGCCGGACAGCAAATTTAACCCGTGCAAACGCCGCAGCAGCCAGGACTCCTGCAAATGCTGCAGCGACCAGGACCCGTTCAAATACCGCCACGAACCAAACACGTGCAAACACTGCGGCAACCAGGACCCGCTCAAATGCCGCCCCGAGCCAAACACGTTCAAACGCCGCAGCAACCAGGACCCGTTCAAATGCCGCCGCGAACCAAACACGTGCTAATGCTGCTGCAAATCGCACACAGCAGACCCAGGCCAGGCAGCAACGTACACAACAGGCCCAGCAGCAGCGCACACAGCAGGCCGGGCAGCAGCGCACGCAGCAGGCTCAGCAACAACGTACACAGCAGGCTCAGCAGCAGCGTACACAGCAGGCTCAGCAGCAACGCACACAGCAGGCTCAGCAACAACGTACGCAACAGCAACGCGCCCAACAACAACGTGCACCGCAGCAACAACGTACACAGCAACCGCGCGCGCAGCAACCGCGCGCGCAGCAACCACGCCAGGCCCAAAAACCGGCTCCCCAGGAAAAACGCGGTTAAAATGGGTTAAGCATCTATAGCTAAAAATCTTTATTGTCCGTACGCTAACCCGGGCGGTCCGTAACGAAATGTAAATAAAAAGACAATGCCTGGCCACAAGCCGGGCGTTGTCTTTTAAATAAGCAAAAGCCAGGATATTACGGCGCTTCGCGTAAGGAGCTCAAAATATTTCCTTAGCTTTATTACGTCAACTCATAAACCGGTTAATAATGCAACCATCATGAAAACAGCCAACCGTACGGCCCTGCTGCTACTGCCACTACTGCTGCTACTGCCACTACTACTGCTACTAACAAAAGCCTCCGCCCAGGACCTTTACACCATGCCCAAAGGCGTACAATCGCACGTGAGCAGCTTTGAGAATTTGAACGGCAAAAAAGGCGCGGGCGGCAAAACCAATAACGGCGCCAAGGGCAATGCTTTTGAATCACTCAAGGCCGGGGAAAGTAAAACCCTGCTGGAGGTGCAGTCGGCTGGTATGGTGCAGCGCATGTGGTTCACCATTATCGACCGCAGCCCCGCCATGCTGCGTTCCCTGCGCCTGCGCATGTATTGGGATGGCCAGGGCAAACCCGCCGTAGATGTTCCTTTCGGCGATTTCTTTTGCGCCATGCTGGGTCGGCCGGTGGCTTTCCAGTCGGCCCTGTTTACCGACCCGGAGGGGCACAGCTTTAACTGCTATATCCCCATGCCCTTTAAAAAAGGCGCCAAAGTAGTGCTCACCAACGAAAGCAAGCACGACCTCGCCGCCGTATATTTCGACATCGACTATATTACGCAGGATAAACCACAGGAAGATATGCTATACTTCCATGCCTGCTGGAACCGTTCCCAACACGGAGCCCTGGGCACCGATTTCGAAATGCTGCCCGAAGTTAAAGGCCGCGGCCGCTTTTTGGGCGTAAACGTAGGCGTCAACGTCGACCCCGCCTATGGCGCCACCTGGTGGGGCGAAGGTGAAGTAAAAATGTATATCGACGGCGACAAAAAATACCCCAGCATAAACGGCACCGGCACCGAAGATTACATCGGCACCGGCTGGGGCGAAGACAAGTTTGCCAACCAGTACCAGGGTTGCTTGCTGGCCGATACCGCCAAAAAACAATACGCCTTTTACCGTTTCCACATCCCCGACGCCATTTATTTCGACCGTAATTTTAAAGCCGCGCTGCAGCAGATCGGCGGGGGGCTTAATAACCAGCTCAAGTCCATGCAGGTCAAAGGCGTGCCTTTTACCCCGGTAACGGCGGCCAGCTTTAACAAAGGTTTTATCCGGCTGTTTGAGCATCCCCAAAACCTGAACGACAGCACCTTCCCCGCAGGCTGGATAAATTTTTACCGCGTGGACGATTACTCGGCAACTGCTTATTTTTATTTAGATAAACCGACGGATAACTTAAAGGAACTGGCGCCCGTTGAGGAAAGGGTGAAATGAAGATAAATAGTATACAATGAGCGCACCGGCTTTGTGCAGACGTAAGCGCCCCATCGCCTTTCACCCTCAGCTAATAATTTAAACGATCTTTTTTTTATATTTGGCTTTGCCTTGAACTATAAACCATAAACCCTGCGATGAAAAAAGCGATGATATTGCTGGCGATCGTCATTGCGGCGGTAAGCTGCAGGAAACCTTACGATCCGCCTGCTATAAACGCTCCGCGAGGATACCTGGTGGTGGAAGGGATCATTAACACCGGGTCCGATTCCACGATATTCAAGCTTAGCCGCACCGTTAACCTCGACAGCATAACCGGCTCACAGCCCGAGCTGCATGCCACATTAACCGTGCAGGGCGACAACAATACCACCTATCCTTTAACCGAAATAGGTAACGGAAAGTATGGCAGTCCGGGTTTAAATTTGGATAATAACCATCGATATCATCTGCAAATAAAAGCCGCAAATAATGAAGTGTACTCGTCTGATTACGAGCAGGTATTAAACGCTCCGCCGATCGATAGCGTTTCCTGGGACACGAAAGGCGCGCTTAACACTCAGGGGCTGAATGTTTATGTAAATACACACGACCCGACAGGCAAAGTAATATATTACCGCTGGGCCTACAGCGAAAGCTGGATATTTAGCGCCAGTTTCCCGTCGCTTTATTATTCGAACGGCGATACCGTGCTGGTTAGGAACCTGTTGACTCAAAACATTACCGACTGCTGGGGTGTGGACACATCAAGCAACATCCTTTTAGGCTCGACGGCTAAACTATCGCAGGATTTGATTTATCATATGCCGGTTACCTCGATAGTTTCTACATCCGAGAAAGTGGAGGACGAATACAGCATCCTGGTAACGCAATATGCATTGACGGCTGATGCTTATAACTTTTATACCAACATGAAAAAAAATACCGAAAGCCTGGGCAGTATTTTTGATGCGGAACCTTCGCAGATCAATGGCAATATTATATGTACTACCAATCCGGCGGAGCCGGTGATCGGTTATGTAAGTGTCGGCGCGTCTTCAGCGAGGCGAATATTTATTACCACCAGGCAGTTACCCAACTGGAAAACCATCCCGTTTTATCCCGGCTGTGCGCTTATTCCGCAATGTTGTTTATATAATTCCCAGGGCGCGAACCAGGTTGACTTTTATATCAACTATGACATTTATCATACCCCCAATCCGGATATACCGATCGACGCGATATTTGCGGGGCCCGGGGGGCAGATTTTGGGCTTTACCGCCACCACCAGGCCCTGCGCGGATTGTACCTTACGGGGGACAAATAAAAGGCCCCCTTTTTGGAAATGAGTCTATTCCAATTTTCAATCAACCAGGAGTTGAATTTCCAGCCCGCAGCTTTTTGCGATGTTTATAATATCACCGACCATTAAGTTCGCGTCCTTAGTCTGCGCGCGCAGAATCCTGTCGCAATCCTCCAGGTCGAAGTTAAAGGTATAAGCCGGCAGTTGCCTGTGCAAAGCCTTCAATACCCGCCCGGCCAGCCTTTTGTTGCTTACGTTTGTTTTAAATATCTCTATCATGGGATGTTTTTGGGGAGTTGATTTGGTTGATTAAGTTGATTGAGTTGTATCGTAAAAACGCAATCGACTTATTCACGCGATAAGGTCCAAACCCAATCAACTTAATCAACCATTCAACTTAATCAACTAATCAACCAACTGGTGCCTCACCTCGCCTTCGCCGTAGTGCTTAATATCCTTCAGCACCGCATTGCCCCAATAATGGATATAGCCTTCGCCGTAATTCCGGATGGAGATGGTATCTTCGGCGTATAGCTCAATGTTGCCTTCAGAGTAGTTTTTTAGTACCACGTTTTTGGCCATCATTTCCCTTGCATACAGGCTGCCCTCTGATTTGGCGTTCACCTCGAAGCGGATGCAGGAACCCTTGATGGTCACATCGCCTTCGCAGGCCGTAATGAGTTTTACCGATGCTGCGTCCACATCCAATGATGTGCTGCATTTTTCACTATGGATCTTAATTTCAACCGGCTCGCCTGAACGGAGGGTATTACCGCACACCAGTTCGCCTTTTTCGCTGGCATTATACAGAGTGTACAGCTGGCGGTAAAAAATCTTGATGCGCAGCGACGTAAATTCAGCGATGCGCCACTTGCCCTCGGCGGTGACATACAGCGTGCGGCCCGAGTTTTCGGTGTGGATAAAATCCACCAAATTGTCGTCGGCCTCAACGATCACTTTTTCTTCTTCGGCCTGTATAAGTTCTACATACCCTCTCACGCTGACGTGCAGCCTTACAAAAGAGCTTACATTTATGGTTTTGGAAATAATATTTCCGGTTCCTTTTTCCTTGATCATTTGTCTTAATTTTTTAAAGTTCATGTACAATTTTTAATTAAACGTGTAACTTACGGCATGCATGCGTGTTTAATTACATACAGACAAATGTCCGGCTAAAACCGGTGTCGCAATTTACACCAAACGGAGCAAAAGTTATATCATCGGGATAAAAATGGGTTTCGAACTGAAAAATAAGGCCGATAACCAGGTGCTGCACCGCAACGACCTTTCGGGTGAGGATTTTAATACCAGCCAACTGGTCGAAAACACCATGCACATTGAACTTCCCTTTGCCGATGCCAAAATGCAGCAATGGTATTTTGATGGCATCCGCATGGGCTACTCCAACTGGCATTACCACGACCAGGTAGAAATGGAATGGAAGGGCGACCTGGATATGGTGACGCTTTATTTTAATATGAAGGGCCAAACCACCATCAACAACAGCCATTTTGATAAACCCTTCGAGCTGGGCAAATACCAGCACAACCTCTTCTACTCGCAAACCGGCGAAGGAACATTGAAGAACGATGACCTGTATGTCAATTCTTTCCTGGTACAGTTTACCAAAGATGCTTTTTTGCGGATAACCGAAGGCGCAAACGATGTACTGAAACGCTTCGGCGAAAATGTGGTGGAAGGGAAGACCGTCGCCCTTAGCCCCAAAAGCCTGTTTATGGACATTAATATGCTGAACGGAATAAACGCCATCGTCGATTGCAAATACCAGCCTGAATTGAAGAAAATGTTCCTGCTCTCCAAAAGCATCGAGCTGCTGGTTTTGCAGGCCGAGGCTTATAATAGGGTGAAAGACGGCGCCCCAAAGTTTTTAAAAACAGAATACGACCAGGAGCGCATCATTTACGCCCGCGAATACCTGATCAAACACCTGGATATGCCGCCCAGCCTGTCCGACCTGGCGCGCGTAGCCGGCATCAACGAATACAAACTCAAAAAAGGCTTTAAAGAGACCTTCGGTAATACCGTTTTCGGCTACTTAGCCGAAACCCGCCTCGACCTCGCCAAAAACGACCTGCTGGAAAAGACAAAATCAGTCGGCGAAATTGCCTTTGAGCTGGGTTACTCTTCAGTACAACACTTCAGCAACGCTTTTAAAAAGAAGTTTGGCGTATCGCCGGGTAGACTAAGCAAGTAATCCACTCAAACCTCCTAATACCGCAAACTGCTGCTACTGCTACTGCCACTGCTACTCATCCATTATCCCATACATCTTCCGCATCCCATCCCCCATCATATTCACGGCCATTTTGCGCGAAAAAACATGCTGCATCAGGAAAGTAACCAGCCTGTTGCCCCTGCCGCTAATAAACGAAGGCTTTTTGCCGATCTTCCGCAAACATTCCTCCACCACCTGCTCCGGTCGCTGCGCTTTTGGCTCCAGCGGGCTGGCCTTGCCCGGGTTGGTGTTGATATAGTTGGCTGTGGCCGTGGCCCCCGCGCAACAGGCAATCACATCCACGCCTTTTGCTTTCCATTCGTACCATAAACCCTCCGCAAATATTTTGTTGAACGCCTTAGTGGCCGCATAGGTGGCCAGGAAGCCCGATCCCTGCAAACCGGCGATAGACGACATCAGTACCACCCCGCCTTTACCCCTTTCCACCATTTTACCGCCAAAATAATACACCAAAGCCATTGGGCTAAGCATATTTACCGAAGCAATGTTTTGGTGGGTGGACAGATCAGTAGTCAAATAAGGCCCGATATACGACAAGGCAGCATTGTACACCAGGAAGTCGATCTGCTTATCCCCTATTGCAGCCTCGATTAGCTGAAGCACGCCCGGTGAAGCAAGATCGCAGGACACCGTCTGCACTTCTACCCCGTACTTTGCTTTAATGACCTCCGCTGTTGCTTCCAGCGGCTCTTTACGCCGTGCAATCAGCACCAAATCAAGCCCGCGCGCTGCAAGGGCATTTGCATACGCCGCGCCCATCCCTTCCGATGCGCCCGCAACCAGGGCGATATAGCCGTATTTTTGTTTAAAAGTCATCTTATGTTGAGAGTCAGGAACCAGGAATCAAGAGTCAAGATAAGAAGATCACCATTCATTTTTTGTCTTGGCTCGTGATTCTTGACTCTTGATTCTTCGAACCTAAATTTAGGCATTCCCGGCGCGACTAAACGGCGTCACCGACCGCCACATTCTGTACAACACAATTAACGGGAAAATAACCCAGGCCGCATTTGATAAAAACACCCTCGCCAATTGCGGCGAAGCATGTTCGCCGCATACCTCCTCAAACAAAATAATGCTCACATTCGTCAGCATTACCGAGGCCCACATCACACTGCCAAAACGTATCCAGTTTTTCCCTTTCCAGTAAGCATAAATAGCCAGGGCATAAAACGGGCCGAAAAACAGCGAATCGATCCATATCGTTGCGCGCCACCAGGCCGGGCGGGCGATGAGCACCGGGTCAAAATTATGGCCGTACCAGTGCACCAAATCCACCATTTTCGCGGGCGGCCAGGCCGGGTAGGTAAAATGATTGGCGTCCGGGATGACCAGTTGCTCCAGGTCGACAATATACGTGATGAAAAACAGGTTGACGCAAAAGAACACGATCAGTGCGATGTCAACCGGACGTTTGGATAGCGGTAAGGATTTCGCCATAATTCAAATCGGTTATGACGTGAAGATAGGGGATGATTTGCGGATGTGCAAGTTGTCTGAACACGATTTATAAGATTTGACGGATGAACAAGATAGTGAGCGGCAACACCACCATGTCATTGCGAGGAGCGGCATGGGAAGTGCGCCGGACGCGACGAAGCAACCTCATCGCCATTGCATCACCGCCCTGTCAGCGACGAGGTTGCTTCGCTCGTACCTCGCTCGCAATGACATGGTTTATATTTTCACTTTCGGGTCAATATGGCAACTAAGTGTTGCCCAAATATTTTTCCTTAATAATCTTCAAATGATGCAACTCATGCCCCGCCAAATGATACAACAACCCCCGCACCGTGCACAAATACCCATTGGCATTCCCCCACCTTGCCAGCGCCACATCCGTAAAGCTGCTGAACAGCGCAATGGTGGATCGCCGCACGGCTTCATATTCCTCCATAATGCTTGCCACACTCCGCTCATTGGCGCCGCTGTTGGCGGCATAATCCTCCTGTTCAAAACCGGGCAGCGCCTGTTGCTCCCCGCGGGCAAAACACATGGCCCGGTAGGCATAAATGCGCTCATCATCCACCATATGCACCAGCACTTCTTTTATCGTCCATTTGCCGGGCGCATAGCGGTGCAGCAATTGCCCTTCCGAAAGTGTGGCCACCAGTTGTTGCACAGCTTTAAAATTATCACTCAAGTGCTGCAACATTCTGCCGTCTGCAGGTACAAGGTCCACATAAACGGCAGCGTAGGGGGCGTATTCGTCGGGGGTGGGTTTGGGGATGGGTTTCATGAAGGTGAAGGTAAGGAAAATGGGAAGGATTTGAAATCTCCAAAAAATCCTACATTTGATTATTAAGCATTAATAAAAAATGCAAAGGATGAATTACAACATATCATTCAAAGAAATGGATAAGCTGGCACAAAAGGAGCTAAAAAAACAGCGTGGCTATTCCTTAGAAGAAATGCGAAAACAGGTAACGTTAGTTAAAAGTTGGAGCGTTTCAAAGGAGAAGAAACAGCAAGGCTGATAAAATTTACCGTCTCAGGAGGGTCTCTCGCAGAGGACCCTGCGTCACCCTTATTGCAGCGCAGGGTCCCGTGCTGGAGACCATGCGCCGACGGAAAATTTCAACAACCGAATTTTGAAATAACAACACAATAGTATGATAGTTAAATTGCTTTACCTCATTTTATTCTTTTCTATAGATGTTTTACTTTATCTAAGGTTAGGCAGGAAAATTGCGGAGGCAGGAAAATGGCTAATTATTGCTTCCACAGTTTGGTTAATTGTCCTAGTATTGTATTTACCTATGTTTCATTTAGTGTGCTTGCTGCCATTGAGCACTTATATTAATTGTTCCGGTATGATATTGCTACTAATATTTGTACATTATGTTGGACGATTCGTAATTTTTATGATTGAACGATCAAAGCAACCGGATTTCGTAAAACAATTGATGAATACGGTAATTTCTTTTTCGTTTAATACGGCAATCTTTGGAATTTTCTTTTTGGTACATTTAATTATAATACTGGCAGGGATTGTGTAATATTGACAGTACACAATCTGCTTAAAATGAAACACCACCCGTTGTCCGAAGCATTCCACTTCGGATTAAAATGCATGGAGCCTTTGACTCCATTCCCATGTCTCCGGCAAGCAGCGATCATATAGAAACTTCAACTCACTGAACCCCATCAACTTATTCAACTCAATAAACCCACCACCACCACATACTTATTCAACACCTTCCCATTCAAATACGCCGTTGAGCTTTCCAGTTCCAGTATTTTCCGCTCTTTAAAAATAGTCAGACCGCTGCCGATGGCCACGGGGTTGAGGAAAAAATAATATTCATCAATGAGGTTGAGGCTGATGAGGGAGCTGACAAAATTGGCGCCGCCGTAAACGAGGAGGTCCTTGCCCGGTTGGTTTTTCAGGGCCTGTACGGCGGTGGCCAGGTCGCCGTTTTCCACTTCGAGGTTGCGGCCGGGGATGGCGGTTTCGGTGCGGCTGAAGGCGATCTTGCGGTGATTGACCATCAGTTGCGCCAAAGGATGCCAGGGGCTGTCGGGCTGGGTGTCGACCACGTTTTCCCAGTGAGCGCAGAATTCCGTAGTCATTTTGCGGCCAAGCAAAATAGTGTCGCATGTATCGGCAATCTCAATGATCTTTAGCAAAGCGTTCGGGTCCGGTTTGGAGGGTAAAAACACCCAGTCGTTCTCACCGTTGGGGCCGCCCACAAAGCCGTCGAGGGTGACTTGCATTTGTAATTTTAGTTTTCGCATGGTAATCGTTTTTATTAATTGATTATGTTTTTCCATAACAAATATCCGCAGGCGGCATGGTATATCAAGGGTGTAATCGTGACAGAATTGGGGGGTGTAGAGACGCAATATTTTGCGTCTCCCGCTGACAGGTAGCCGATTCGACAAATATCCGGCGCACGTTTCGAGACGCAAAATATTGCATCTTTTGCCCCGGCACAATGGCGTATGGGTTTAACGCGGTCATTTCGTTCCGGAGACGCAAAATATTGCGTCTCTACGGCCAAATTGATGCAACATACATCTCCGCCCTGCGTCCTTTACCCAAATCACCACAAAAAATACCGGCCATGCTTAAAAACACCTTCAAAACCCTGGTCCGCAGCCTGCTGCGCAACAAAGGCTACAGCTTTTTAAATATTTCGGGACTGGCCATCGGCATTACCTGCGCGGGGCTGATGGGCCTTTGGATTGCCGATGAACTGAGTTTCGACAACTTTAATAAAAACAAGGCCACACTGTACCAGGTACAGGTGAGCATGACCGATGGCGGCAACAACTTTACGATGGAGTCAACGCCGAGGCTGCTGTACTCCTCGCTGAAGGCCGAGGTCCCGGGCGTGGCCAATAGCTGCCGGTTTTTGGACGAGGACGTAAAATCGCTGTTTACTTTTGGCGATAAAAAACAATATGCCACCGGCCGCTATGCCGACCCGCAATTGTTCCAAATGTTTACCCTTCCCTTTCTGCAGGGTGACGTGCACAAACCTTTCCCCCAATTATACTCCATTGTGCTGACCGAACAAACGGCGCTGCGATTTTTTGGTACGACCCAGGGTGCGGTAGGCAAAACCCTGCGCATGAACAACGCAAGGGACTACATAGTGAGCGGCGTAATAAAGAATAATCCCCAAAACAGCAGCCTGCAGTTTGACTGGCTGGCGCCCTACCAGGTGCAGATGCAGGAGCAACTGGAGCAGTACGGCAATATGGACCTGGGCTGGAACAGCTACGGGCCGTTTACCTACGTACAGCTTGCCCCCGGCACGGATGTAAACGCGGTAAATGCCCGCATAGCCAATTTTATACACCGCAAGGATGCCACGCAAAAAAGCAGCATCTTTTTGTTCCCCATGAGCCAGTGGCGCCTGTACAGCGATTTTGCCAACGGCAAGCCCACCGGCAGCGGGCGCATTGCCCAGGTGCGACTGATGGGCATCATCGCCGGCATTATTTTGCTCATCGCCTGCATTAACTTTATGAACCTGGCCACCGCCCGCAGCGAGAAACGCGCCAAAGAGATCGGCGTGCGCAAGGTACTGGGCTCGGGGCGGCAGCGGTTGATCTGGCAGTTTATTGCCGAGGCTATGCTCATGTCGGCCATGGCCATGGCGCTGGCCATTGGGCTGATGGCGCTGGCGCTGCCTGCCTTTAACCAACTGGTTCAAAAACAGCTGCAGATGGGCTGGCTTAATCCATCACACCTAATTGCCGCAGTTGCACTTACGCTGCTTTGCGGCCTGCTGGCGGGCAGCTATCCCGCGTTATACCTTTCCTCGTTCGACCCGGTGAAAGTGCTTAAGGGCCTTCGTATCAAATCAGGCGGGGCGGCTTTTGTGCGGCAGGGGCTGGTGGTGCTGCAGTTTGGTATTTCGGTGGTGTTTATCATCAGCACCATCGTAGTTTTTATGCAGGTGCAGCACGTAAAAAGCCGCAACCTGGGTTTTGATAAGGATAACCTGCTTGAGGTGGATATGCAGCACGATTTCCGCCGGGATTTTTCGGCCTTCCGGCAGGACCTGCTGCACACGGGCTTGGTCGACAATGCAACCCTTACCGACCACGTGGCGCTGTACGGCGGTAATATAGATAACCGTTTTAACTGGCAGGGCAAGCCCAAAGACCTGAATGTTGGGGTTACCTATCGCAATGTTACCGCCGATTTTATATCCACCATGGGCATGCATCTCTGGGCGGGGCATGATTTTAACGGCACAGCCGCCGATACTGTTAGCGCAATTATAAACAAGTCATTTGCCAAAAGAATCGATACCAACGGTGTAGTAGGCAAGATTATCCAGTCGCCGCGGGACATGCCCGACAAGCAATTTAAAAACTTACGGATAATAGGCGAAGTGGATGATTACCAGTTTGGTGATATGTACTGGGCCGGCGCCCCGGCGCTCATCCTGCTTTGTCAGCACCCGGTGCACGCGGACGATAACCTGGCTTACATACACATTAAACCCGGGCACAACTCGCAGCAAACGCTGGCCGCCATTGCCGCCGTAGTAAAAAAGGACGACCCGCAATACCCCTTCCAATACCGCTTTGTGGACGATCAGTTTAACGAGATGTTTGCTACCGAGGTGCAAACCAGCAAGCTATCCGGCATTTTCGCCTCGCTGGCCATTGTAATTTCGTGCCTGGGCCTGTTCAGCCTGGCCGCCTACACCGCCGAGCGCCGCCTAAAAGAGATCGGTATCCGCAAAGTGCTGGGCGCAAGCGTTTCGGGACTGGCAGGGCTGTTGTCCAAAGATTTTTTAAAGCTGGTGGTCATCTCGTGTCTTATCGCTTTCCCAACGGCATGGTGGATCATGCACAACTGGCTGCAGGGCTACGAGTACCGCATCACCATCCAATGGTGGATATTCGCGCTGGCGGGTTTGGCGGCTGTGGTCATCGCTATTGCAACGGTAAGTTTCCAAGCGATGAAAGCGGCATTGATGAACCCGGTGAAGACTTTGAGGAGTGAATAGTGATCCGCCGTCACTAAAGCTATGGCGGGCGAAGGAAGGTGAAAGGTTAAGGTAGGAGAACGCATCTAATCTGGTCAAGGCAAGTGTTTTTTATCAAATTTTGCCTACCTTTAACTAAATATTGGATTGGCATGACGACGATGACCCTGCAAGTACCGGAGGAGTTGGAGAAAAACCACGAAGAAACCGTGCGCTTTTTAGCGGCTAAGTTGTACGAAGCCGGCAAGCTTACTTTAGGAAAAGCCGCTGAAATGGCTGGTATGAAAAAGTGGGATTTTGCGGAGGTGCTTATTGATTATGGCGTTCACTTTCTTGATGCATCCGCTGCCGCCGATTTAGATGACTTTAAAAAATCCACCTGAAGCTAAAGTCGTTATTACCGATACGAGCTGCCTGATTTTGCTTGATAAAATAGGCGCCCTTCCAATTTTGCACCAGGTTTTTTCAACCGTGTTTACTACAACAGAAATCGCAAAAGAATACGGGCTGCCACTGCCTGAGTGGATAATTGTGAAAAATGCCGATACGGTGTTAAAAAATAAGTTTTACAACTATGTAGACGAAGGTGAGGCCAGTGCCATCGCCCTGGCAACCACAATCGACTGCGATTATTTGATTGTAGACGATTTAGCGGCGAGGAAACTGGCGACCTCGTTAGGTATTCCGATCAAAGGGACTACCGGTGTTTTATTATTGGCCAAACAATTAGGTGTCATCCCACGGTTTCGACCGTATCTAAAATTGATCCAGCAAACCAATTTCAGGTTATCAACCCGATTAGCCGAACAATTTATCCGTGATGCAGGGGAATAGCTGGTCCTGCTCCGTTGGCATACAATGGCCAATTATAATCCCGCGTAATACTCTAACGCCGTAAAAAGCTCTTCTTCGGTACAAATATTATCCAGTTTACAGGTGCCGATGGCGGATAGCAGCGTGCAATTGACCCTGCCAAATTCATTTTTCTTATCCTTTAGCATCAGGTAGCCTAATTCGGTAAAGTTTGCTGCCGCGAGGTTGTATTTGGGGTAGAGTTTGGTTAGCACCGCCGTAATTTCATCCAGTTCGGCTTTGCTCAAGCCGGCTTTTTTGTGGGAGAGACAGGCTTCGCAAATCATACCCAGCGCAATGGCTTCGCCGTGGGTAAGCGGGTCTTTATCGTTCAGCAGGGAGTGCGTTTCCACCGCGTGGCCGATGGTATGGCCAAAGTTAAGCGCCTTGCGCAGACCCTTCTCCGTCGGGTCGATCTTTACCACTTCATTTTTTATTTCGACGGAGCGATAGATCAATTCGCTATGGGGTTTGCTCAAATCGCTGGCCTTCAGGGATTCCCAGTAGCCTTTATCCATAATAAGGCCATGCTTCAGCATTTCGGCCGTGCCGCTCAGCACCTGGCGCGGGGGCAGGGTTTTTAAAAACTCATCCGAAATAAATACCGCCCTTGGCTGGGTAAAGGTGCCGATGATGTTTTTTACCCCATCCAGGTCTATGCCAGTTTTGCCGCCGACTGAAGCGTCCACCTGCGAAAGCAAAGTAGTGGGCACCTGCACAAAATCGATCCCGCGCTTAAAGGTGGATGCCGCGAAACCGCCCATATCGGTAATCACGCCGCCGCCAAGGTTGATCATCAAAGCCTTGCGGTCGGCGCCAAAATCGATCAGCAATTTCCAAATCCCTATGCAGGTGTCGATGCTTTTGTTTTCTTCGCCATAGGGCACCTCTATTAGGTCGTAATTATCTTTGTCTTCAAAATATTTTTCCACCAGCGGCAGGCAGTGCTCCGCAGTATTTTCATCGGTTAAAATAAACGTGCGTGAGTAATTGCCAGCTTTCACAAACGTGGCAAGTTCTTCAATACTGTTTTCAAAAAATATGGGGTAGCCGTCGCTTTGAATCGTCTTCATATCTCAAATTGCCCTGATAATTTCACCGTTGAATTCCACAGTATCGCCTCGCTTAACTTTCAGCCTTTTGCGGTAGTCGACATGGCCGTTATACTTCACTTCACCCTCTGTAACAACTATTTGCGCCTCGCCGCCGGTTTGCACCAGGTTGGTTGCCTTTAATAATTGTATCAGGTGTATAAATTCGCCTTCGACTTTAAATTCTATCATGCGGCGCCAAAATTAAACTATTGTTGCAATAATGATAAATCTTAGCGGGCAATTTATATTTTTGTCACTTTAGTCCATAGTCCATGGACCATAGTCCATAGTTGAACCGTTCAATTATTGCCATGGTCCATGGACTATGGACTATGGACTAAAAAATGATTCAAACTGACCAACTTTCTTTCGAAAACACGGAGATCGCGTTCCGCCATTCCTCCGATGCCGACCTGAACCGCGCTTACTGGCTGTTTAGGGTTATCAATATTAATTTTTTAGTTAAGATAGGCCCGCCGATCACAAATTTTGCGATCAGGATCGGCCTGCCTATCAAAGGGCTGATAAAAGCTACCATTTTCAGGCATTTTTGCGGCGGTGAGACCATCCGCGAATGCGAAAAAACCATTCAAAACCTTTATGCAGGCCATGTAGGCACCATTTTGGACTATTCAATCGAGGGTGAGGACGACGAGCAGGCTTTTGACAATACCTGCGAAGAAATTATGCGCACCATAAGGCGCGCGGCAAAGGAGTCTGCTATCCCGATCACAGTTTTTAAGCCCACCGGTATCGCCAGGTTTGCTTTGCTGGAAAAGCTGGACGCTAAAACTCCTTTGACCACTGAAGAAGAGCAGCAGTGGCAAAAAACCCGCGCCCGATTTTTAGCCATCTGCGAAAAGGCGCATGATACCGGTATCCCGGTGATGATCGACGCGGAAGAAACATGGATTCAGAACACCATCGATCAGCTTGCTTTGGACATGATGCGGCTGTTCAATAAAGAAAAAGCCATCGTTTACAATACCTATCAGTTGTACCGGCATGATAAGTTACAGTCGTTAAAAAATGATCACCTGGTAGCCGCGAAAGAAGGCTTTATTTTAGGGGCGAAAC
The DNA here is from genome assembly GCA_035656115.1 of Mucilaginibacter sp. Classification (GTDB taxonomy): domain Bacteria; phylum Bacteroidota; class Bacteroidia; order Sphingobacteriales; family Sphingobacteriaceae; genus Mucilaginibacter. Next base: position 10,353 of record DASRTD010000305.1, on the reverse strand, counting down.
TGGTTCGCGGCGCCTATATGGAAAAAGAGCGTAAGCGCGCAGCCGAAATGGGTTACCCCTCCCCTATACAGCCCGACAAAGCATCGACAGACCGTGACTATGATGCGGCCCTGGATTATTGTACGGATCATGTCCGCGAAATTGCCTTCGTAGCCGGCACCCATAACGAAGAAAGCTGCAGGGCACTGGCAGAACAATTGAATAAAAAAGACATTGACCACCAAAATCCTCATGTGTACTTCTCGCAATTGCTGGGCATGAGCGATAACCTCAGCTTTAACCTCGCCGACGCCAGGTATAATGTAGCCAAATATGTCCCCTACGGGCCCATAAAAGCCGTATTACCCTACCTATTCCGCCGCGCGCAGGAAAATACTGCCATCGCCGGCCAGATGAGCCGTGAGTTGGGTTTGATTGTAAAAGAAGTACGGAGGAGGTCAAAGGCGAAAGGATAAAGGTGAAAGGTGAAAGGTGAAAGGTGAAAGGTGAAAGGTTTAAAAGCCTTTCACCTTTTGCCTTTCACCTCGATCCACCTGCAAATAGTGACTGAATATTATCGGGCGCTGTCAGCAAATACGTGTTTATCCCCAATTTTTTTGCCCCTTCGATGTGCTGCGGACTGTCGTCGATAAATAAAGTCTCGGCCGGATCGAGGTTGTTTTCATTAAGCACCTGTTCAAATATCGCAGCATCGGGTTTGCGTTTACCCACAAGATGGGAATAGTAAACTTTTTCGAAGAGGTGGTCATTGCCCTCAAACCCAAAATCGGTTTTCAGGTAGCGCATGATATGATCATAATGGATCGGGTTGATATTGCTCAACAAAAACGTCCGGTATCTTGGCTTCAGGCTCAGCAGCAATTCGTGATTGCCTTCAGGCACCCCTACCAGCAGGCTATTCCAGGCATGATCGATCTGATCATCAGTTAGCTGCGGTTTTTCCAATATTTTGCGGATATATGCCCTGAATTCTTCGGCCCTCACATCACCACTTTCAAATTCGGTAAATATCTTATCCTGCACTTTGTGGCTGTAGAAGGTATCGGCGTTATCGATCCCAAGGTCGATCCATGCCTGGCGGCTTTTATTAAAATCGAGCGCAAAGATCACGTTGCCATAATCGAAGATGATATTTTTGATGTTTTCCAGATTTGCCATGCACAAATATCAAAAATTAGCCCGGATGACTGTTGCCCCGGCAAGAAAACCTTAAAAATCGTTTTCGGGATAATGATAAAATTTCTACATTTGCAGCCTGAATAACGGCGCTGAAATATTTCTCCAGCCGTTTTTCAAAAACCGCGCCTATAGCTCAGTCGGTTAGAGTAGAAGACTCATAATCTTTTGGTCCCTGGTTCGAGCCCAGGTGGGCGCACAAAATACGATATCAAATCGTATCAAAACCCTGTAAACTTATTGGTTTACAGGGTTTTATGTTTTTAGACCCCTCAACTTATATCATACTTTCTCAAGGTTTTTAATACCTATTCCGTAACCTGTTTTCGATTTTTAGCTTTGAGGTATTGAAAACGGGGTTAATTATCTGTATATCAATAGTTTAACCTGTAAAAAATTTGATATTTTTTGACCCTTTTTGATGCTTTTTTGACCCGTTTTCGATACCTAAAGCTGAGGTTTTTTAGCAAACAAAATCAAAAATTATCAAAAAAATGGAAACGAAAGAGAAAAAAATGAAGCCGTTAAACACCTTTGGTGTGCAATTTCTTATCCGCCAGGATAAACTTAAAGACGGCAAAGCACCCATTTATGCGCGAATAACCGCCAATGGAGAGATTGTTCATTTCGCGTTAAAGCAATGGATCGATCCTAAATATTGGGATTTGCGCAAAGGCTATGGCAAGGGAAACAAAAGCGATATTTCGAAGATCAACAATGACCTGGAAGAACTTAGGCTGGCGCTTGGCAACCATCATCGCCAGTTGCAGCTTAAAGGGCAACTGGTTACAGCTAACGCTGTAAAGGACGCCTATTTGGGAAATGACGATGATGAACCAAATACATTAAGCCGTTTGATTGAGTATCATTTTGAAACGGCCAAAGCAGTATTGGAATGGAGCACGCTAAAGCATTACAAAGTTACCGAACGCTACTTGGAGAGATTTCTCGAAGCTAAACACAAAAAAAACGATGTTTTTTTACATGAGGTCAACTACAAATTTATAGTAGATTTTGAAACGTTTTTAAGGCGTCACAAGCCGGCCGACCATCAAAAGGCAATGAACAATAATGGCGTCATGAAACATCTGTTACGGTTGAGAAAAATGACGACCCTCGCTATAAAACTCGAATGGATAAACAACGACCCCTTCAAAAATTATAAGTTTAAATTCGAAAGGATTGAGAAGGATTTTTTAAACGAATACGAGTTAGGTGCGCTTGAAAAGAAGAAATTTGAACTTGAGCGTCTTACAATAGTGAAGGATGTTTTCTTATTTTGCTGTTACACTGGGCTCGCTTACGTTGACGTCCTCAACTTGCAGACGGAAAATATTGTTATCGGGATTGATGGGGAAGATTGGATTAAGACGTGTAGGCAAAAGACTAAGATAGCAGTAAACACGCCGTTGTTACCAAAAGCAAAACGGCTTATCGTTAAATATCTAAATCACTTTAGAGATAAAAAGCCGGGCCATGTTTTCCCGGTTTTTTCTAACCAGAAAGTCAACAGCTATCTGAAGGAAATCGCGGATGGATGTGGCATTAGGAAGAATTTAACTTCTCATGTAGCGAGGCATACTTTTGCGACCACCGTGACATTGTCAAACGGCGTTCCGATTGAAACCGTTAGCAAAATGTTGGGACACACTAAAATAGCAACAACACAAATTTATGCCCGTGTTTTGGAAAAGAAGATTGGCGAGGATATGCTGCTCTTGCGAAAGAAACTTGGTAGATGATAGGCAAGTATTGTACCATAGGCTAAACTCTGTGGTACAATACCAAACCAATTCATAGAAGATTTAAGGAAAATAGGAAAATTTAAGCTGCTCAGCGCTACCGGGCCTAAAGTTGAACCAGTACTTTGAAGATTTGAGGTGTATAGCCGATATTTTAATCTTAGTCAACATTGTGTTTATTACGTAAGTAATTGTATTAAAATAAATTATCTTTTGTTTGTGCCTGTAATCTAAAATGGGAATTAGATCATCTTACTATTTTTAGTTCGACTTTTCTTTTTAGGCTTGCCATAATATTTTTTTTCAGCCAGGAAAAAGAAAATGCTTTACGTACGGCGTGAAAGCGACTTGTAGCTAATGACGTTAAATAACGAGACAAAAAAATAGCCTACGTTTAGAATTCCACCTATTCTCAGTTTTGGAACCGAAGTAGCCTTTCCACAAGATGATGCACCATGGTACACGGATTTCGGAGGTGAAATGCCATGTCATTATGAAAATTGGCCTCAAGTTCGGCTGCATTTTTCATGGCCGCATCCGTATTATCGCGTAAAACAGGTAACACGAACCGGACAAATAAGCTTCTCTTTTTCAGTGTCGATTTATAATTATAATGTGGATTGTTTACTATCTCCTGAAACTCTTCAATTTCAGGATGGATCGCCTTAAAAATTTCCGTCAGTCTGGAATAGCAATAGTTCCTATGCAATATTTGACCAGCTGGCACTTTTTCAAAATGTAATAAGATCCACAATTCAAAAGCATCGTTACTCCATGCCACATTTAATCCTGACTTTGTAGCGGAAACGATTGCTGTATCGAACGCTACATTTTGTGATTTACGTATTTGTTCAAACTGCTCATGCTCCATATCACGATCATACACACACCATATATTTTCGTTTTGTTCCTCCACTAATTGATAATTGTCCTCTTTAAATTCGAGTAAACCGTTGCCATGACAATGGGCGATTGTTGTCCAAATTCAATTTACCTTGTCTTTGATTAGGTATAGCGTTGATACGCAAGCTATCACTAACCTGAAAGGAACTGAAATAATAGGGTTCACAAACCTCGTCTTCGCAAAAAATAATGTAGTTAGTTATCTGATCGGCACTGCGTTCATCGCTAACGTTTAATTCCCACTGTTCCGGCATAACGTTATATTGACTCCTCCTCTAAAAAAGTACCCAACTTAGGCAGCGCCCCATAATATCCAGCTAAATATTGGCGCGCAAAATCTGCATTGTTTCTTATTCCCTTCAAATCAGCAAGCGAGTACAATTTGGTAGCGTCAGTAAGCGTCTTCTCAGTAAAGTAGAATTGATCACGCCGCATAATATTAGGGTCCATTAAATTGACGTCATGGCTGGTAAACAATAGTTGTGCGCCTGCATTATTTACAGATTTATCTTGAAAAAGCCTAATCAGTTTTAATAATAACGAAGGGTGAAAATTGTTATCTATTTCATCTGAAATATAAATTCCACCATTTGCGAATAGCTCTGACAAACCTCCGATATAATTATAAAACTTTTTGGTGCCTTCGGACTCGTCCGCATCAAGATCCATTATCACTTTATCAACTATTTCTCCTTCTCCATTATAAACGTTTTTGGTCAGTAAAACGAAATTTCGCAAACGTGTATTCGATGTGTCTAATTCACGAAGTTCAATATCGCTGAACTTTAATCCGGCTTCAGCAAGCCATCGCAGGACGATTTCTTTCTTCCCAGTCTTCAATAGTCGATTCGTTCGGGAACGGCTGAAGGTTGCTGAATAAAAAGGGCTGCGTGTAAATGCGTTTTCAATTATGACCTGTTGGGTCAAGTAATCTTTTATTCTCTCGGAAATATTCCCATCGTAAGACGAACAAAAAGTCAAAAAAAGTGCGTCAGCACGTAATCTCGAATAGGGAAGTTGCGTCCCTTCTTTAAACCTTTCTTCATTTACCTCAACTTTCGAGCCCTTCCTTGTGAAATAAAAAGTTTCATTCTTGTCAGCCGGGCCAAAAAGCCATTCGGTCTGAATAGTAGCTTTATTGTCGATTGAAAAGCCGTAACGATATTTTTTTCCTTTTATTAGCAATACAATTTGAAAATATCCCGAATTGTCCGCGGGCGTTGATGAAAGTTTAAAGGGGTTATTTTCACTGGCAAGGAAGTTTTCAAACGTGAGTGAATTAGCCACAAACTCCTTAAAAAAGGCAATTGCTTTGATAAGGTTTGACTTACCACTTGCGTTAGGCCCGTAAACCCCCAAAATCTTGAGTAGTGAGCCGTCTTTGGTGTTTAGAGTATTGCATTTATCCACGTCTTTATTTTCGGAAACTAAACCAGTTGGCCTGAAATTAATGGTTTGCCTTTCATGAAATGAGCGAAAGTTCCCTACGGTAAATTGAATAATCATAAATATTTTTGGTTGGTGCAAATATCCCTTAAATTACTTTAAAAATAGAATAAGTTTTTGTATTATTGCAAATAAAATGCAAATAATTAATTAGTTGGCATCCGATTGGCTAATTATTTTAGATGGACGGACTGTTTTTAGCTAACTTTAATAGCTGAAAAAGACTTTTTGTCAGTCGAATATCTGACATAGTTTTAAAAGGTTAACTGACAGCTTGACATTGAAGGTTGTTTTTTTAGATTTTTTACCGAATTGTTACAAAGCAATTTGCATGGCACAATAATAGCCGTAGAAAAATCAACTCGTTCTTTATAACAAATGATAAAAGAAAAAGCCTGAAGGATTCCGCCCTTCAGACTTTTAGGGTGTCCAGATTCAGAAAGCGGTTTATCACCGCGACATCCTGCTGTACTGTGTTTGTATATTTTAACGCCAAAAATGTATAAAAAGTTTAGACTACCAAAATCTTTTTAACATTTCAACATTAATTCCTATCGCATAGCCTTATTTCTGGATCAACAAATAACGCCGGGTCTGTCAACGGCAGACCCGGTTATTTTTCACTCAAAACAATTGTAAATGAAAAAATTGTTAATCCATGGCTATACGAGCCGGCCGGAAGCAACGCTATGTTTCCTATCCCCGAAAGTAACGTTTTTATGCTTTGATGGTTTGACCGATTTACCAGGAAGTGAGGTGTGCTGTGGCTAATCCGACAATCAAGTATTATCCGGTTTGCAACGGTGACACCGTGCTAATTACTCTTACGGACGATACAACGTTTATTATAGATTGTAATATCCGTGAAAGTTCAAAAGGTACTACCGATCCTTCTATGTTCGACGTTAAGGCTGACTTGGTTAAATCCTTAAAAAAGGATGGGAAAATTCTTTTTACCGACGTTTTCATATTGACCCACGGTGATGAAGATCATTGTTTGGGATTTGAAAATAACTTTTACCTCGGCGATCCAAAAAACTATAGTGATACTGACGCGCGTAGTGAAAAGATACGCATTGATGTGCTATGGTTTTCACCCTTGGCTCTTGAAAAAGGTACCAATGATGACGCGAAAGCCTTCCGCCGGGAAGCAAAACGAAGGATCAAACTACACAATGATAATCACTCCGATAAAGATATTGCGGGTAACAGGATTGTTATCATTGGTGATGATGGCAGCGAGGAATTAAGCACGTTAAATACTGTTCGCTATGTACCTGGTCAGGTTATTACCCGATTTAACAACAAAACACGTACGGATTTCTCCATTTTCGTTCACTCGCCATATAAAAAGCAATTGATGCAAAATGACGCTGAAAAAAATCATTGCAGTATAGTATTTCAGGCACGGTTTATACATCCGTTAGACCGCAGTAAATTTACTTGTTTGGCTATGTTCGGTGGTGATGCGGATCATTATGCCTTCAAAAACATATTGGAACAAACTAAAAAACATGGTAATGATACGAAAGAACAGGCCCTCGCTTGGGACTTATTTTTATCGCCTCACCATTGTTCCTGGACGTTTTTTAACGATACTCCGCAAAGCGAAAATCCAAAACCTGTGGCAAGCTCTACTACTATTCTTGGTTATTCAAGGACCGGTGCCCGCGTAATAGCTTCAAGCAAAGCAATTAAGAATAATGAGGATAACCCGCCTCATTACCAGGCAAAACAACAGTACGTAAATCAAGTGGGTGAGTCTAATTTCTTAAACACAGAGGTTTATGATGTTAAAGGAAAAACCCCTCAACCAATAGTATTTGAAGTGTCTACTCAAGGCCCCATGAAACCCAAAGCGGCAGAAGGTTCAAACCGTAACGCCGGTATGGCAGGTACAAGTGTTATTAATTCCGTATCCTCTTATGGCAGCAAAGGGTTATAGTGCTTCGCTACCCGTCTTTACGGAAGAGTTAAAGAACCCCGCAACGCGGGGTTCTTTAGTTTCAATTGGGAAATTTTTAGGCGTAAAAAAATTCGTTTTAAAGCAGTATTCTGAGGGTATAGTCGCGATAGCGGTAAAAATAAAAGTTGAGTTACCTCCGTTGGGTAATTTCCAGGACATTGATATCAGACCAGTTGAGCCGATAATTATTCTTTTTGATATTAAGAATTACCCGTCGGTACCACCAGTAGTAAAAACCGACCGCTTAGATTTTCCTAAAGACGCACTGGCACACCTTTATGTAGCCAAAGGGGGAAAAACGCCAGCATTTTGTTTGGTGCGCGGTAATATGGCAGATTGGTATGCAAAGAAAAAGCCCGAAGATTTAATTATAAGGATCGGTAATTGGCTCCGAGATGCGGCAAATGGCGACCTGACGTTAAATGGAGGTCAATTTGACCCTATGCGTTATGAAGAATATGTAGGGAAGCTTGTATATGATTACGATCAATTTGCAGGTATAGTTCAGAAAAATCAAATCTTACCGGGAGAAGCAAATTTTGCAATGGCTATCTTTAAAAGGATAGCCGACAGCACCTTTCAAATTCACAAAATTGTAAATGCTGATAATGCAGAAGAAATCGTAACACTATTAGCTGAAGCTTTTAAGAAAGAAGATGACGGTGTTAAAACTACGCATTATCATATTGGCTATATCGTTTGGAATACCGCAGATGAGACTATCGCCACTTATCAAATAGAAGCACCTGATAACTGGCAACAATTAAAGCTTTATGCAACTAAGTATGGTATTGATTTAGAACCATTGGGTCGGTATATCGCTATGAATGATAGTAGCCATTTTAAAGGGATCATTATTGTCGTTGGTATAAAGAGACCATTGCAGGTAATTGGGTTTAGCGGTCCAATTGAGTTTTCTAATCATGTTATTATTGTAGATGGTTCAGACAAGGCGGGTGGTGTCTTGAGTGATAATGTAGCTGTAAACCAGTATATCCATAATCAGCCATTAACGGTTCAATTGGCACAGAAAATTTCAGGGGTCGAATTTATTCCTGCCGGTATAAGTTTGGCGGTTGGTTGTGGGGCGCTCGGCTCCAAAATTTTATCACATTTAGGTCGCAGCGGGTACGTTAACTTTATTGTGGTTGATAAGGAAAAACTATCTTCTCATAATCTATCACGCCATACTTTATTCGCTAATCATGTAGGCAGGAATAAGGCTGAGGCGTTAGCCGGAGAAATTAAAAAACTATATCCGGCAGAATCAATTTTGATGACAGGGCTATCTTCGCATATAGATCCAACCTTTACAGAAGAGGTTAGCAACGGTTTTAAATGGGTTTTTGATTTTACCGCGTCAGAAAACTTTTTTAATACTCTAGTTAAAGCCGATAAATTAACCAACCCGAATATTTGCCGGGTGAGTATTTCAGATCATGGGCAGATGGGCGTTACGATTCTGGAGGGTTGCAAGCGGAATCCTCGGATTGATGATCTTCAGATCAGCCTAATTGCTGCTTATAAAAGCTACACTTGGGTTACAGAATGGTTAAGCAGAGAGTCGGATCAATCACAATCAAAAGATATCGCGTTGAACATCGGTGTTGGCTGCAATTCTGAAACGACGGTGATTGCTGATGACTTAATTTCCCTTCACGCAAGTTACTCCAGTATGGTTATTAAAAGGGAAATGGAAAATACTGAACACACCGGAAAAATATTTTTAAGCCGTGTAGGTAACCGGGATTCACTAATAATTGAAACTGACTTTTTTGCTGTTGAACCTTTTGTGTGTTTTTCTACCATCAACGAAAGTATATGGGAAATTCGATTTGTGAAAGCAGTCATTGATACTATGAAAAGTCAAATGGGACTTAAAATGCCTAACGAAACCGGGGGCGTACTCATAGGGTCTGTGAACTATAGTACCAATACGATACATGTTGTTGATATTATCACCGAGCCTTCCGACAGCACTTCAAGTGATGTATATTTCCTACGGGGAATTCAAGATTTGCCTGAACAGGTTTTTGAGATAACACAGAAAACAGGCGGGCAGTTGGGTTATGTCGGTGAATGGCATACCCACCCGTTTGGACCAAATAAGCTGAGTACAACGGATATGCGTTCGGTAATGTCATTTAAAAAGGATTTCGAAATTCAAGAGGTACCATTGCCGGTTTTTTTAACGGTAGTGACCCCTGAAGTCATTTTACCGTATGTATTTTGAATAATTAATTTAATCCATGTTATAGAAGATGATTAATAATAAAAGAGTAGGAGTAGCGCTTTCCGGCGGTGGTTATCGTGCCGCCGGATTTCACATAGGAACGTTGAAAAAGCTTAATCAGCTAGGTGTTTTAGCCAAGGTGGACGTTCTGTCCGCTATTTCTGGCGGCTCCATAACGGGCGCAGCCTACTGCTTACACCAGGGTGATTTTAAATCCTTCGAAGAGAAAATGGTAACCTCGATCACTACAAAAAGCGTGATTAGATACGTCTTGACCTCGTGGCTGTTTCTCCGTGCAGCGATACCAGGTGTGATTTTATTGCTTTCTTCATTTATCCTGCCCTTCACACAATGGTCGCGCTATTCGATACTGCCGTTGCTAATATTGATCGTCCTAATCGTCCGCTATCAATTCAAGCTGCTGCCGCTGAGTCGTATCATTGAAAAAGCCTACAACGAATTTTTTTATCACGAAGCTACGCTATCAGATTTATGTGAGCAGCCCGAACTTGCCATTGGGTCAACCAATTTGCAAACCTCACGCCATTTTACATTTTCCAAACGAAAAATGGAAGATTCAACTTACGCCTATTATCCAATACCCATATACTTTAATGGCGCTGATTTTCCGGTCGCCCGGTCAGTCATGGCTTCCTCGTGTGTGCCATTCGCCTTTACGCCGGTATCTATTGATGAAACTTATTTTCGGGACCCAGCGCTGGCTAAATCTGTTGACCCAAAACTCGTCGACGGTGGTGTTTATGATAATCAGGGCATACACAAAATAACACAGGATAACAGCTCTTATGCCTGCCACATCGTAGTCGTCAGCGATGCAGGCAATCATCTGCCATTTGAAAAATCATATAACAACACTTTTACCCTGT
>DASRTD010000304.1:0-38228 GCA_035656115.1 Mucilaginibacter sp. | reverse complement strand
CTTTATATTGATCATCTTTCCGCGAAAGGTTTACCACATATGGACGAAGGCTACGCGCTTAACTTTTTTAATGATGAATTTAAAAATAATGTAGGGTACGATAAGCTGTTTTTTAACAATATAAAGGAAAGGGACATCAATAAGGCAGTGGACGTAATGATCAATGGTATGCATATCGACATGCTGGCTCTTGTTAACCATCGTTTCCATTTTGAGCAGATCCTTGGAAGAATGATACCTGATCATTTACCCGATCAAATTACCATACCCATATTGATATTCCCTTATTAACGTAAATTATTTTCAAGCCCCGCAAAATAACAAATGGACGATCGTTATACCCATAGTTCGGCGTTGATAAAGGATATTATTATTGGGATGTCCGATGGATTGACCGTGCCGTTTGCTTTAACCGCCGGCTTAAGCGGCGCGCTGCACACCAACCAGCTAATCATCGTTTCAGGTTTGGCCGAGATAGCCGCTGGTTGCATTTCGATGGGACTTGGCGGTTTCCTGGCTGGTGAAAGCGAAGTAGATCATTATAATACGGCCTTAAAAAACGAGTACGACGAAATTGAATCAGTACCGCACCTTGAATTAAAAGAAGTGGAAGACGCCCTTATATCCGTTGGCGTAGATGCCGGGTTAAGCAAGACCGCAGCCTTACAGATCAGTCAAAACAAAGACAACTGGGCGAACTTTATGATGCAGATGGAACTGAAATTGGAAAAGCCTGTAAAAAACCGGGCTCGTGTAAGCGCCGTTACCATTGCAATTTCTTACCTGGTTGGCGGTTTTATACCGTTGTTTCCATATATTATCACGAATAGAAATCAGTCGGGCTTTTACTTGTCGTGCACGGTAACCATCATGGCGCTGGTCATATTCGGCTATTTCAAGAGTAAATTTACAGGACAAAACCTGTTGAAAGGCACTATTAAGGTTGCATCTATCGGCATTATCGCAGCCGCAGCCGCCTTCCTGCTTGCCAAGGCGGTAAGCTAAATCGTTAAGTGGCTAAAAAAAAGATACTGGAGTTTTGCAAGCCGGAATTAATGCTCAACAGCAGCAATGAAGTCATTAATAGCCTCGATATATTGACAGCCAGGCTTGTTTTGCCCTTTCATTTTTCCGGCAACAACGTTAATGACCTGCTGGATCTTTTTTTCAGCAGCAATAATCGGGCATTTATTGGGGTCGCCTTTCAGTTCCGAAAAATGTTGTATGTAAAGGTACCCCAATTTGGATTTAAGCGCACTCAGTGCGGGTGCATTTTTGCGCATCTCGCACCAGTCGATAAAGCCGGCGATGCTTTCATTGATAATATTTTTTGCCTTCGGGATCTCCATTTTCCGGCGCAGCAGGGTTTCGTCGTTTATTTTCGAAAGCTCATCAACGTTTACGAGTGTTATATTGGGTAAGTCGCCAGCTGAAGCCTCAACATTGTAAGGTATTGACAGGTCAATCACCAGCTTATTCCCTTTGCCAGTCAGCTGTGACGTTAAAACCACCGGCTCATTTGCGTTGGAAGCCACTAATATCACATCAGCACTATCGATGTGTTTTCCGAGAGCATTACTCAGGGCATACTGCAAGCCTAACTCTGCTGCCAGTTCGGCAGCCTTCTCCTCCGAACGATTGATCAGCGTTATGTTGGTTGTCTCCAGGTAATCAACCAGGTTTTTACATGTGTTGCGGCCGATTTTGCCGGTACCGACTACCAGTATTTTTTTGTCGTTACACAGACCGATGTTTTGCCTGATATATTCTACCGCGGCATAGGACACTGAAACCGTACCACTGCTCAATGCTGTTTCGTTGCGGATTTGTTTTGATGCATGCAGCACATTGTTTACCAGGCGCTCCAAAAATGAGTTAACAAAATTATTGTTCTTAGCGAACTTGACAGCCTGCTTCAACTGCCCGGTGATCTCGTAATCGCCGAGTATTTGCGAATCAAGGCCGGCGCCAACATCAAACAGGTGTTCAACTGCTTCGATGCCGTTTTTTATATAAGCAAGCCGACCAAAAGTTTCGCTGTTTCCGGCGGTTTGGGTGCAAAGCAGCCCGATCAGTTGTCCGGCATTTTCTGCAAAGCCATAAATCTCGGTCCTGTTGCAGGTCGATATGATGAACAACGAATGAATATGATGTTCAGGCGCAATGGCCAGGATATTGGCATACTGGTCGGCATTAATGGCAAACATTCCCCTTGTTGCTGCATCCGATTTTTTATAATTGATGCCTGCAATAAAAAAGTTGGAAAGATCGGCCGGTAAATGGGGGTTCATGATTTATTTGTTTTCACTGTTGTTAATTCTGGCATAAAGATTGGGCTATTGCATCGTTTTAACGTTGATGCCAGTCATTAGGATTAGTGATCGTAGTCACTTTTTGCTTATTTCATCCCTGATGGGAATATCAGTAATGGCAGTTCCTGGTTATCCAGTAATTTTTTTGTAACGCTTTGATGAAATAACCGCGCTATCAACGAATTCTGATGGTGCATTAGTGCCAAAACATCGCCTTTGCTGTCATCATATATCCGCAGGATGTTTTCTGCCACATCATCGCCTTTAACCTCGTGGTAAATAACCTTTGGATAATTTAGGCGGGTAACCTGCTCCTCCAATGCACGCTCCTTTTTGGTTCTGGTTTTACCGGCCTGGTCTGGTTGGGCGATGTGAATGATGTCCAACTCGAATTTCAGCACTTCACCAAGCTTTACCAGGTAATGAATGGCTTTCATATCGGCTTTATCAAAAGCAGTAGCAAAAACTACTTTTTTTAACCCGTCGGGATCAAGCTTTGACGGCACAACGATGATGGGTCGCGTCGCTTTTTGGATCACAGAACTTAAATCGCTGCCGAACAAGTTGTCATCATCGGGATTTGATGAACGCGCGCCCGTTACCACTAATTCTATCTTTTGCCGGTGAATAATATCGGAGATGATGGTCCCAAGCTTTCCCTCACCATTATCACAATAGATCGCCGGCTTATAATCAGCTTCAGCAAACTGGGCGGCCACGCTTTTCAGTTGCATGGCTGTTTTGTTCAAATTGTCATTACTGTCATCCTCACCCCATATCAGGTCTTCGGCTTCCCAGGGTTCACCAACAAAAGGTACGGCTGCATTGGTGACATAGGTGTTAAATAAAAGCAAATTGGCTTGCAGTTTACTGCCGAGTTTCAGCGCAAATTCGGCTGCATCGCCTGCGTTTTTAGAGAAATCGGTCAGTACTAGTATATTTTTCATGATCCTTATTTTTTCAATCTCCAAATTTTGAAATATCAGCCCTGCAAAAGAATGACCAGTATCATTTATTTAAAGTTAAGAATCACGATTTCAAGTGATTAATGTCATTATTTATGCGGCGTGGAATGGTGAATTTTACTGCAGACAATGAGGAAGCAATAAAAATTTACGAAATGAAAACATTACTTGTAGCAACAGACTTTTCGACAAATGCCAAACACGCTGCCGATTACGCCTATAAACTCGCTGAACAATTGCGGGCAAATTTGGTATTGTGTAACGCCTTTATCGTTCCGGCAGAGGTGCCTGACGCCGGATTTGTATCATGGCCGATGTATGAATATGAAGAAATGCTGAGGGACAGCGAAGAAGAATTGAAGGCCCTGCGAACAAAGCTGGAGGAAGAAAACCCGGACGCTATTTTTAAACCGGTTATCCGTTGCGCCAATGATGTCGGTACGCTGCCTGACGTTATCAACGAGGTGGTTGAGCAAAAGCATGTTTTGCTGAGCGTTATTGCTGCACACGGCGGAAACACTTTGAGCGAACTGATGGTGGGCAACCATAGCCGGCGGATGATTGAAGAAACAACTATACCGTTGCTCGTTGTACCTTTTAATGCCGAAATAAAAGCCATCAAAAAAGTGGCGTTTGCTACCGACTTTTCCGAGCCCGGCAAAGATTTGCAAATCATCTATAAGCTGATCAACCTGATCAGGCCGTTAAATGCCGAATTGCTGATTACGCATATTGAAGACGCAAAAGAACAAAAACATGACTTTAAAAAGTGGCTGGATAATTTCCTGGTTGAGTTAGCCAACAAAGCCGACTACCCGCATATTTACTACCGCCTGGTGAAAGGCAACACACCTGAACGCGGCCTCGATTGGCTGAGCGAGGACGGACTTGTAGACGTACTGGCAATGGTGCATCGTGAACACGATTTATTTAGCCGCATATTTAAGGGCAGCCACACGCAAAAAATGGCCGATCACCTGAATATCCCCTTACTGGTGTTCCCTGAAAAGTACTGATCAAGCCCTTAATATAACTCCATCATATACGTGTCTTTTAAAAGCCCTCTCTCATCGGAGGGCTTTTATTTTGCGTTTGAATTCGGTGATTAAAACCTTGAACGGGCGGGATTTTGTAGCGCTACAAGTGCTACACCCTGCTACAAAACGCTACACGACTGATAATTAGCAAATTAAGTACTGACGATATTTTGTCACTGACAAAATATCGTCACCGGTTTTTAGAAAACCTCGCGGACTACAATTTAGCAGAGCAAAACCACCCTCTTACAAAGTCCATTTCCAGTTCCTTATTTCCGGCATATCCTCGCCGTTCAAATCGATATATTGTTTGTGTTCGATCAGCTTATCCTGCAGTTTTTGTTTCAGGTAAGTGCCTTTGCTGCCGGTTTGGGGTAAGCGGTCAATTGCGTCCATAACGAGGTGAAAACGGTCCATATCATTTAATACGGTCATATCAAAAGCCGTGGTAATAGTGCCTTCTTCCTTATAACCGCGAACGTGGATGTTGGCGTTATTAGTACGGTTGTAAGTCAACCGGTGAATTAGCCATGGATAACCGTGAAAGGCAAACACCACCGGCTTATTTGCAGTAAACAGTGAGTCAAAGTCGCGGTCGCTTAATCCGTGGGGATGCTCAGTTTGCCGCTCAAGTTTCAATAAATCGACAACGTTGATCACCCTTATTTTTAGTTCAGGCAGGTTTTCGCGTATTATCGATACGGCGGCAAGCGTTTCCAATGTTGGTACATCACCTGCGCAGGCCATTACGAGGTCTGGTTCACAATCATGGTCGTTACTCGCCCAGCCCCATATGCCGATGCCGCGGGTGCAATGCTCCACGGCTTCTTCCATACTTAGCCACTGCGGCGAAGGGTGTTTCCCCGCAACGATCACATTTACATAATGCCGGCTGCGAAGGCAATGATCCATAATCGATAGCAGGCTATTAGAATCAGGCGCGAGGTAGATACGAACGATCTCCGACTTTTTATTTACCACATGATCCAAAAAGCCCGGGTCCTGGTGGGTAAAGCCATTGTGGTCCTGCCGCCATACTGTCGACGTAAGCAAGATATTTAACGAGGCGATCTTTCTTCTCCACTCAATCTCGCCGGTCATTTTTAACCATTTGGCATGCTGGTTAAACATCGAATCGATGATATGGATAAAAGCTTCATAGCAATTAAATACGCCATGCCTGCCGGTCAGTAAATATCCTTCCAGCCAGCCTTCGCACTGGTGCTCGCTCAACATTTCCATTACCCGGCCCGTCGGGGCCAAAAATTCGTCGTTATCCAGGGTGATGGTATTCCATTGCCGGTTAGTTTCTTCAAAAACAGCTTCCAGCCTGTTTGATATCGTTTCATCAGGTCCGAATATTCGAAAGTTTTTACCGGCCTCATTTAGCTTGATCACATCCCGCAAAAATCTACCGGTTACATGTACATCTCCCTCGCCTTCAACACTGCGCGAAGGTACGGTAACGGCATAATCCCTGAATTCCGGCAATACCAGGTCGCGCAACAACAAACCGCCGTTGGTGTGCGGGTTTGCGCCCATGCGCCGGTCTCCCTTCGGGGCAAGTTCAACCAGCTCTGATACCAGGCGGCCGGTTTCGTCAAAAAGTTCTTCGGGCCGGTAGCTTTTCATCCAGCTTTCGAGTAATGTTAAATGATCCTTTGGGGAAGTTGCTGAAACCGCCAGCGGTACCTGGTGCGCTCTGAAAGTGCCTTCAATTTGTTTGCCGTCAACTTCCTTTGGCCCCGTCCAGCCTTTTGGTGACCGCAGTATGACCATCGGCCAGCGGGGACGGCTGGTACAAGTATTTTCCTGCCCTTCGTGTTTTATTTGTTTGATCTGGTCGACGGCATAATCCAGCGCCGCGGCCATATGCCTGTGCATGATCTCTGGGTCCGAACCTTCCACAAATACCGGGTTCCAGCCATATCCGCGGAAAAGCTGTTCCAATTCCTCGTGCGGTATCCTGGCCAGTACCGTCGGGTTGGATATTTTGTAGCCGTTAAGATGCAGGATTGGCAAAACCGTTCCGTCCGTAAGCGGGTTGACGAATTTATTTGAATGCCAGGACGTTGCAAGGGGACCGGTTTCTGCTTCTCCATCGCCGACTACACAGGCTGCTATCAGGTCGGGATTATCCAGTACAGCGCCGAAGGCATGGCTCAGAGAATAGCCCAGCTCGCCGCCTTCGTGCATCGAACCCGGTGTTTGCGGCGAGGCATGGCTGGAAATACCGCCGGGATACGAGAATTGCGTAAATAGCTTTTTAAGCCCCAGCTCGTTCTGCGCTATCGCAGGGTACACCTCGCTGTAGGTGCCTTCAAGGTAAGTGCCCGCAACCACAGCCGGCCCGCCGTGCCCGGGCCCTGAAATATAGATCATGTTCAGATCATATTGTTTGATGATCCGGTTTAAATGCGTATAAATAAAATTTTGTCCCGGTGTAGTGCCCCAATGACCCAATAGCATGTTTTTGATATGCTCAAGCTTGAGCGGCTCTTTCAGAAGCGGGTTATCGCGCAGGTATAACTGCCCAACCGAAAGGTAGTTGGCAGCTCGCCAGTAAGCATCCATTTTATATAAAAGTTGAGCCGATAGTGGTTCAACCTCGTTGCGGCTTTTGGTGGTAAGATCATCTATTTCCATAGTAGAATGAGTTTAAACAAAAATCTGCTTTGCCGAAAGCGCGTTGAATGACCCCGGTCAGCCCAAAAGCTGCACCAAATCATTTATTCGAGGGGATGTCAACTGAAATAAAAAACCGGTATCTAAACTTAAAGATAATCGGCGCTATATTATTATATCGTTAAGTTATTCAATTTTTTCTCAGCAAAATACAAGTCTTCCAGCATGGTGGCCAGGCTTTGCGCCTGGTTGGTCAATTTCGGAAAAAGTTGCTCATAGTAAGCAATGCCTTCTTCCAGTTCATTCTTAAACTTCACCAGGTATTTTTGTTTCTTATCGGTGAAGCTGGTTATGTGGGCTGATATTTCTTTTTGAAGGTAATCGATGTACAAGTTGAGTTCATTGATGAACAGGTGCGGGCGCTTAATGTTTTGTAATAGGTCGAGCGACCCGTAAATATGTTTCACCATTTCATCCAGGGTGTACGACCTTGAAAAATAAGCCAGGTTGGGGCCCGGGCAAATAGCTACCGCTTTACTTTCCTTTGGCTTTCCGATGCCGTATTTAACATAGGCTGAAGAACAAAGTCCTTCGCATAAGCAAACCTTCTCTGTCACGGCTTCAAGCTTTTGTTCAAATTCTTCAGCCGGAATAGCGAGCTCCTTTAACTGCTTAATTTTAAGATGCTGGTATTCCCTTGAGGCTGTGCATATCGGTTCCGCAGTAAATTCAGTGTTCGACACCAGGTATTTTTTGTTACAGGGACTGCCGGGCCGCCCTTTTTTTAAACGTTCGAGGCGTTGTGTTTCGCTGCTGCTGCCTTTAAAACTATTGAATAATATGCCCAGTGGCGATGAGTTGCTCAGGTAATAATCTTCCTGGTCAGCATCTTCGAGTTGTTTCCGTGTTTCTTGGTCAACATTAGTAGCCTCGGGCACCAACAGGAAGGGGCTGCCCCAGCCGGTAGCGTCCAATTGGTAGTAGGTTAATAAAAAGTCGTTTTCGCCCGAGGTCCCAATGCCGCCCTGGACACTCACGCGCTGCTGAGGTAAACCAGGACTTTCTATTCCCTTGTTGGCCAGCGCAGACCGGTACATTTGGACAAGTTCGGCATATAATTCCCTCCTTTTGTTTTTAAACTCCTCCAGCACGGGGCCAAGCAAATAACCATCGGTAGCAAATGCATGTCCGCCGCAATTTAAGCCCGATTCGATTCGGAATTCGGAGATCCATAAGCCTTTTTTTGCCAAAAATTTGGCCTGTATCATGCCCGAGCGGTAATCGCTTACTTTCAGAATAATCTTTTTTCGCATGGTCCCGCTTTCATCCGGAAGGAAATCAGCAAACGATTCAATATAAGTATAAAGCCGGGGATTCATACCGGCAGATAATACTACAGAAGAGTTTAAATTGCTGAGTGCAAACCCGCGAAGTGCAGCCAGGGCATCGGTATTTTCTTCGCCGGTGAATTCATGATTCACATTGTAGTTTAATTTGTCAATCTTCGACATGATATTTACGTCGATGGCTCCTTTCCGCATCTCCCGGCGTAGCAGATTGCCGAATATGTTGTTGCCCTCGCTTCCGCGGTATTCCATCATCAGCTCATAGCCATGTTTTAACTGCGAGTTGTCAGGCAACAGGTCGAAATAACGGCATATATCATTCCCGGGTTCAAACGGTTCGTTTTTTAATTGCTCAAATTGTTTGTCGACCAGCTTATCCAGCAGGTTTAAGTAAGCGGTGATCCGTTTTTCGCGGTAATTAGTTTCATTTTTTGTTATCAGCAAAAAGGGTTCACCGTTTTTTGCTGAATGGTATTCCCGCATCCGCTCTGTCAACTCATCATCAACAACCGAAACAACAGATGAGATGCCATACCTGGCGACCTTTAGTGGGGTATCGATAGAATAACCCAGCCCTAATACAGGAATATGAAATTTATGATTCATGGATAATTTTTAACGGAGGGTAAAATGTCAATGGTGTTCTACCGCTCAAAGCTACCGGTTAACTGCCACCCAAAAACTGACGAGGGTCACTTTTTATCAGTTTTTAAGTCATTCTTTAACACAACCCCATAGGGCATCTTTGAAGCATAGACAACCAGGTATGAAAGAAAGCGCCGTTGATGGCCAAACACTATGCTATCATTGCGGGAACGAATGTATTGAAGACACAATCGTGATGGATGATAAATCTTTTTGTTGCCATGGGTGCAAAAGTGTTTACGAAGTGCTGAATGCAAACGGGTTGTGCAGCTATTATAATTATAATGTGCATCCCGGTGCAAACAGGGTGAATATTGATGCACGTTTTGACTACCTGGATGAGCCCACTATAATTGGCGACCTGGTTGATTATATGGACGACAAGGTAACAATGGTTACCTTTTATATACCGGCAATTCATTGCAGTTCATGCATATGGCTGCTGGAGCAGCTAAACCGCATTAACTCTGCTATTTATTACAGCCGGATAGATTTCCTGAAAAAGCAGCTCATCGTCAGGTTTACAAATACTGGAATTTCCCTGCGCCAGGTGGTTGAATTGTTGTATAATATTGGCTACGAGCCCCTGATCAGCCTGCAGGATGTTATCAAAAAACAAGCGGGCAATAATAAAGGCGATCAGTTGGTGAAAAAAATAGCGGTAGCCGGGTTTTGCTTTGGTAACGTTATGCTACTGAGCTTTCCGGAGTATTTTGGGTTAACAGGGCTGGAGCATACCCTCAGCCATTTTTTTGGACTGCTCAATATTCTTTTCTCGTTGCCGGTAGTGCTCTACAGCGGGCGGGAATATTTTGTTTCGGCATGGAACAACTTGCGCAATAGGGTTTTAAATATTGATTTTCCATTGGCTTTGGGTATTGCCGTGTTGTTTATCCGTACCATAACCGAGGTTTTTACCCGCACAGGCGCCGGCTTTGCCGATACCCTTTGCGGCCTGGTGTTCTTTTTGTTGATCGGTAAGTTTGTTCAGAAGAAGACCTATCACCATATTTCATTTGAACGCGATTACCGGTCTTTCTTCCCCGTGGCGGTGCAGGTAATTGACGAAGGCGTGGAAAAACCAGTTCCGCTTGCTCAACTCAAAGTGGGTCAGCGCATCATCATCCGGCACAACGAGATCATCCCCGCCGATGCCATATTATTAATGGGTGATGCTTTGATCGATTTTAGCTTTGTAACCGGCGAGGCCGATCCGGTTAGCAAAACGCTCGGCGAAATTATTTATGCCGGTGGCCGGCAAACGGGGCAGGCCATCGAAATGGAAGTGATGAGGCCGGTTTCGCAAAGCTACCTCACCCAATTGTGGAACAATGAAGCATTTACCCGTAAGCAGGATAATCGAATTGAAACTTTCAGCCAAAGGGTAAGCAAGTATTTTACCTTCGCGCTACTGGCTATTGCGCTCGGTGCCTTGCTATATTGGCTGCCTATCGACTACAGAAAGGGTTTGGCAGCGTTTACTGCCGTACTTATCGTGGCCTGCCCTTGTGCTTTGGCGCTCAGTACGCCGTTCACCATGTCGGCAGCGCTCAGCATTTTCGACCGCAATTTTTTCTATCTTAAAAATAGCGCGGTGGTTGAGCAGTTGGCGCGAATTGACACCATTGTGTTGGACAAAACGGGCACTATCACTACCGGAGACAGTAAATCCATCAGGTTTGAAGGCAATTTAACCGAAGAAGAAAAACAGCTGATCTACAGCGCATGTCTTAACTCCGGGCACCCGCTTAGCCGAATGATCTATACTTACCTTGCCGCACAGCAGCGGGTGGCTGCCGATGGTTACATGGAAATCCCCGGTCAGGGTATCGTCGCTTTAATTGGTGGACGCCAACTCATGATCGGAAACGCAAAACTTGTGTTGGGCCATAACGATAACGTAACACATTTAACACGGGTGCACATTTCGATAGACTGTGTTTACCTGGGATATTTTGCTTTTAGTCATCATTATCGCAGCGGGCTTGAAAAGATCGCTTCGCTCGTCCCTGCTTATAAACTTTTTCTTCTTTCAGGCGACCAGGACCATGAGCGGTATGAATTGGTAAAGTTCTTTAAAAACGATGACGCCATGCGTTTTAACCAATCGCCCCAGCAGAAACTTGATTTTATCGACGGATTGCAAAAGTCGGGAAAAAAAGTGATGATGATAGGGGACGGGCTGAACGATGCCGGAGCTTTAAAACAAAGCGATCTGGGTATTGCCCTAACCGATAACGTAAACAATTTTTCGCCGGGCAGCGACGCCATTTTGGATGGCAAATCACTCAGTAAGCTGCCGCAATTCCTTCAATTTTCGATGGATGCGGTCAGGGTTATCCACCTGTCTTTTTTGATATCGCTTACTTACAATGTCATTGGCTTAAGTTATGCGGTGAGTGGCAGGTTATCCCCGCTGGTTGCTGCCATATTAATGCCGCTAAGTACGGCCACTATCATTTCATTTACAAGCATTGCTACCCACATTGCGGCAAAAAGGAGGAGGTTATCATGAGTATCATTTATTTGCTGATCGGGTGCAGCATTTTGCTGGCGGTCTGTTTTTTAGGCGCCTTTTTTTGGGCGCAAGGCAGCGGGCAGAATGAGGATTTGTACACGCCCTCAGTACGGATACTGCTGGATGACGAGCCAGACACTGATCCTGATAAAAAGTGATGTGAATCATGTTTTCGCGTAATTGTCATCACGCTGTCATTCAGGCAGTGCAAATAATTTTGGAACATTAAAAATCAAAAATAAATAATCATGCAACCCGAAAATTTTTACTATGACAACAAAATAGTCCGAAATTTTGCTATTGCTACTGTCGTTTGGGGTATCGTCGGAATGAGCGTGGGGCTTCTGATAGCCATACAGTTATTTCATCCGGCGGCCAACTTCGGCAGTCAGTATACCTCTTTCGGCCGGATAAGGCCCGTACACACCAATGCGGTGATCTTCGCGTTTGTGGGCAATGCCATTTTTATGGGTGTTTACTACTCATTGCAACGGCTATTAAAGGCGCGTATGTTTAGCGACACCTTAAGCAAAATCCACTTCTGGGGCTGGCAGCTCATCATAGTTGCTGCTGCGATTACGCTGCCACTGGGCTTTACCACCTCGCATGAGTATGCCGAATTGGAATGGCCGATCGATATCCTGATAACCATCGTTTGGGTGGTTTTCGGCATCAATATGTTTGGCACCATCATCAAACGGCGCGAGCGGCACTTATATGTGGCCATCTGGTTTTACATTGCCACTTTCGTTACCGTAGCCGTATTACACATCGTGAACTCTGTTGAATTGCCCGTTTCCATGTGGAAAAGCTACATGGTTTATGCCGGTGTTCAGGACGCCCTGGTGCAATGGTGGTACGGGCATAACGCGGTTGCATTCTTTCTGACCACGCCTTACCTGGGGATGATGTACTATTTCCTCCCTAAAATGGCTAACCGCCCAATCTATTCGTATAAATTAAGTATCCTGCACTTTTGGGCGCTGATATTTATCTACATCTGGGCCGGCCCTCACCACTTGTTATATACTACTTTGCCGGCCTGGGCACAATCATTGGGCGTAGCATTTTCAATTATGCTTATTGCGCCAAGCTGGGGCGGTATGATAAATGGTTTGTTAACTCTCCGCGGCGCATGGGATAAAGTGAGGGACAATGTCATCCTTAAATTTATGGTAGTAGGTTTAACCGCCTATGGTATGGCCACTTTCGAAGGGCCGATGCTTTCGTTGAAAACAGTAAATGGCTTCGCTCACTTTAGCGACTGGATTATTGCCCACGTTCACGTTGGCGCCCTGGGCTGGAATGGTTTCTTAACCTTCGCCATACTGTACTGGCTGATCCCCCGCATCTATAAAACCGAGCTTTACTCAAAAAAACTGGCTTCTGTACACTTCTGGATCGGCACGCTGGGTATACTATTTTATGTAATACCAATGTACTGGGCAGGCTTTACCCAAAGCTTTATGCTGAAGGAATTCACATCGGAAGGTGTCCTGAAATATCCAAACTTCCTGGAAACAACACTTAGGATAATGCCGATGTACTGGATGCGCTCAATAGGCGGTACGCTTTATTTGTCAGGTGTGATTATGATGACTTACAACTTGTACCGTACCATGAAACAAGGCAGCCTTGTTGCTAATGAGGCCGCACAGGCCATGCCGCTTGCGCCGTTGACACAGGAAGTAAGCGGCCATTCAACCTGGCACCGCGTTTTGGAACGCAGGCCGATCCAGTTCATGCTGCTTGCCCTGGTAGTGATCCTCGTTGGTTCATTTGTTGAACTGATGCCGACTTTAACCATCAAGTCGAACATCCCCACAATTGCTGCCGTGAAACCTTATACTCCCTTGGAACTACAGGGGCGCGATCTTTATATAAGGGAAGGCTGTATGGGCTGTCACTCGCAAACCGTCAGACCGTTCAGATCTGAAACGGAACGATACGGCCAATACAGCAAAGCCGGTGAGTTTGTGTACGATCATCCGTTCCTCTGGGGCTCAAAACGTATAGGGCCCGATCTGGCACGCGAAGGAGGGGGCAAGAAGAGCAACCAATGGCATTTCAACCACCTAATGAACCCACAGGCAATTTCGGAAGGGAGTATCATGCCACCCTACGCATGGTTGATCACGCAAACACTTGATACCTCGCTAACTGCCGCCAAAATAAACGCGATGCGAAAATTGGGTGTACCATACCCGGCAGGCTACGAAAAAATAGCGAATGCAGATCTGGCCAAACAGGCGCAGTCGATCGCTGACGACCTTGCAAATAACCATGTTAAGGTGAAAAGTGATAAAGAGATCATCGCCATAATTGCCTACCTGCAACGTTTAGGGGTAGATATTAAAGCCGACAAAACAGCAAATAACTTTTAACACTTAAGATCATGTTTGAGCAGTTTACAGGAAAATTGACGGGGCCACAGGTGTACCTGGTCTCCTCACTCGGGATATTCCTCGTGTTCTTTATCGTGGTAACTATCCTGCTTATCAGAATTAGGAAACAACATGTTAATTATATGAGTGATCTGCCCCTTGAGGACGGCTCGATAACAACATCTAAATCATTACAGTCATGAAATATCCACGAATAATATTGTTTTTGACTTTAGTTACGCTTGCGGCGCCGGCGTTTGCTGATGACGACCACAGTCTGCTGAGCCCCCGGCAGGAGAATTACATTGGTTATGGGGTTGTGCTGGCGGCGCTCCTGGTATTTATCGGCGTTATGCTGGTTCTGCTCCGTACGTTTAAGATCCTGACGCGGATAATTTTAAAATACGAAGGCAAAACCGACGAGGAGATCAGCGCAGAACTGGCCCCGGCCAAAGCCGCGCATGCAAAACCAAAAGGAGAAGTTTGGCAAAAACTGCTCTCGTTAAAACCGATGTCGGAAGAAAAGGGCCTCTTGCTGGAAGACGAGTACGACGGGATAAAGGAGCTTGACAACCCAACCCCGGCCTGGTTTATGTACTTGTTTTACGCAACCATCGCCTTCGCGGTATGCTACCTGCTGATCTACCATGTGTTCGGCCTTGCCCCTTTACAGTACGACGAGTACAAGCAGGAAATGGCGCATGCGGCAATAGCGAAAAAAGCTTTTTTAAGTAAAGCGGGTAACCGTGTTGATGAAAACACAGTGAAATTGACAACCGATCCGGCAATATTAGCCGATGGAGCGGCCGTATTTAAGACAAACTGCGTGGCTTGCCATGGTGCACTGGGACAGGGCGTTGTTGGCCCCAACCTGACCGATGATTACTGGATTCATGGGGGCAAGATCAACGATGTGTTTAAAACCATCAAATATGGTGTGCCAGCCAAAGCGATGCCAACCTGGGAAACCCTGTTATCGGCGAAGCAGATAGCAGCGGTTGCCAACTATGTCAAATCGTTACACGGCACCAACCCGCCGGGTGGAAAAGCGCCTGAAGGCACCAAGGAATAAGGAGTGCAACTGGCGCAAACCGCATAATATACATCGTTACTAAAGCAAAAAATGGAAGAGTTGCAGGAGGAGAAGAAAAGCGGCAAACGGCAGTGGATATACCCCCTGATACGTAAAGGCCCGTTTTATAAATGGAGAAGCTCGATAAGTTATTTTTTCCTGGTTCTTCTATTTGCAGGGCCATTTATACGGATTGGGGGCCAGCCACTGCTGCTGCTTAATTTCATCGACAGGCAGTTTGTGATATTTGGCCAGGTGTTCTGGCCGCAGGATATTTTCCTGTTTGTCATCGCAACGCTTATCTTCCTGGTGTGTATCGTATTGTTTACCATAGCCTTCGGCAGGATATTTTGCGGGTGGATATGCCCTCAAACCATATTTATGGAGATGGTGTTCCGCAAAATAGAGGAATGGATAGAGGGTGATGCCCGGAAACGTAAAAAACTTGATGCAGGGCCATGGACGCGTGAGAAAATTATAAGAAAAACCGCGAAAACAGCCGTTTTTATCGTCATATCTTTTTTTATTGCCAATATCTTCCTGGCTTACATTGTTGGCAGTGATGCACTTATAAAAATCATAACTGAACCTGTAAGCCAACATGTTGCAGGATTTATTAGCATCTGGGCGTTTACGTTGATTTTTTACACTGTTTACAGCCGCATCCGCGAGCAGGTATGTACCCTTTTTTGCCCATACGGTCGTTTGCAGGGGGTGATGATTGATGAGCATACCCTCGTGGTAGCCTACGACGACGTGAGGGGTGAACCCCGTGGTAAGATCGACAAAAAGCAGGACCAGGCTGGCAAAGGTGATTGTATAGATTGCAAATTGTGTATAGATGTTTGTCCCACAGGTATTGATATCCGAAAAGGCACACAATTGGAATGTATTAACTGTACCGCCTGTATAGACGTATGCGACGAGGTGATGGACAAAATAGGTAAACCACATAACCTGATCGGGTATTTTTCGGAAAACATGATCCACAAGCAAGAGAAGCCGAGTTTTACGGTAAGAATGAAGGCCTACAGCGCAGTTATCATGGTTTTGGTTTCGGCAATGGCTTATTTCGTACTTACCCGCAGTGATCTTGACGTAACCATCATGCGCGGGGCAAATACCCTATACCAGCAGCAGCCCGGCGGGTACATCAGCAATATTTACAACGCTGAATTTATCAATAAAACAGACCGGCGTAAGAGCTTCGTATTACAGTCGGATGATCCGGCTATTAAGATAAAGTATATACAGGCACCGGGTACAATGGAAAAAGAAGGGTCTGTAAAGGCAGTATTTTTTATAATGATTCCCGCCGCGCAGATACATGCCTTCGAAACAGATGTCCACCTGCAATTGCTGGTGGGTAAAAAGATAGTAAAAACGGTTAACGCCGAATTTGTGGGACCAATAAACGATTAAATCATGAACTGGGGAAAAGGAATGGCTTTAGTAATGACGGCATTTGTGCTGTTCATTTTAGGCATGTGCTATTTTATGTTTACGGCGCCTGTGGATGACTACGATCATCAATATTATGAAAAAGGGCTTACGTTCAATCACGACTATAACCGGCAGGTTGAGGTTTATAAGGATCATGCCGTTCCGGCCATAAGCTATGATGGCAAAAACCTTACGCTAACCTTTTCGCAACCTGTTACCGTCGGGGGCGTGACGATGATCCGGCCTAACAACTCGGCTATGGATAAGATATACAACCTGTCCGATAGTGCAGGTAACAGGTATGTCATCCCGCTGAAAAATATAGCCAAAGGCAGGTGGCAGCTTGTTTTTGACTGGCAGGCGAGCAAAGAGGGCTATTTGTATCAGAAGGCTATTTATTTAAAATGAACGCCAACGAGCTTGCTTTTTTTATAGGCTTATTCGGAAGCATCCACTGTGTTGGCATGTGCGGGCCGCTAGCTCTTGCCGTTCCCGCTTTTCATTCAAAATGGTGGCTGATCGTTGGCGACAAAGTGACTTATAACTTCGGCCGGGTGATCAGCTATACTTTTTTGGGGTTAATCATCGGTTTAGTCGGGCGGCAGCTCTGGCTGGCGGGCCTGCAGCAGGGCGTAAGTTTGCTCAGCGGCGTTTTGATCGCTCTGGCGGGCTTCTCCCGGATTATCAAGCTGAAATTATCGGCAAACAAAATTATCTCCGGCTTTTTTGCGCCCTTTAACCGTTTTTTAAACTATGCATTAAAGCATCGCGCCGGTAACCTTGCGGTTGGCTTGCTCAACGGTTTTTTACCCTGTGGCTTCGTTTACCTGGCGCTCGCTGGTGCGGTCAATACCAGTTCGCCGTGGGCGTCCGCTCAGTTTATGTTTTGGTTCGGGATGGGCACTTTCCCGCTGATGCTGGCCGCGACCGTAAGCGCCGGCTTTATGGGCCCGGCTGTGCGCCGGCGCATCAATAAGGCCATTCCTTATTTTATGATTTTTCTCGGCTTTTGGTTTATCCTTCGCGGCATGAATTTAAATATTCCATACCTAAGCCCGGGCAAGCAACCACAAGGCAATGTCATTTGTCATTGACTGGATGTGGCGTTTTTATCATTTAGCGAGCCCCTTAAATTTACCTGATATTAAATTGACCCGATCTCCGGGTTAAGAGATAAGCCTTTTTATTTTGGCAGTAATTTTGGGTGAATGAAATAATTCTTAAAAGATCGGGCACTTCGCCGGTTTTTAAACCGCCATGCTGAATAGTCGGGTTGTGTGCTTGTTTTCCCATAAACGTGCATCCAGCGCCATGCAGATGTTCCGGAGGAAACGTTTTCCTTCAGGGGTAACGCGTAAACTCCAGGAGTCGAGCTCGACCAGCCCATCTTCGACAAGCGTTTGTAGCCGCTCGATCCCCTCAAAGAGCGAATCGATGGGCTCCTGGTGAAAATTCCAATGGGTCTCGCCTTTACACATAATGTCCAATATGTGCCTGCGGATCACCAGGTCTTCCCTTGTTAAAATGTGCCCCTTAACAACGGGCAATTGATCGTGGTTGATCAAATCGATATAGTCTTCCACTTTTTTTACATTCTGCGCAAACGCATACCAGGAATCGCTGATAGAAGATACGCCCAACCCGATCATGAGTTGGGTATATTGATGGGTGTAACCCATAAAATTGCGATGGAGTTGCCCGGTTTCTGACGCTTTGTAAAGACTATCGCCAGTTAGTGCGAAATGGTCCATCCCAATATCAACATATCCCTGCGCTTTTAAAATGCTGCAGCCCAATTCGTAAAGTAAATACTTGGTGGGGGCGTCAGGAAGGTCTTTTTCCGAGTAGTGGCGCTGCCCCGGCTTTATCCAGGGTACATGTGCATAACTGTAAAACGCTATCCTGTCGGGCATCAGTTCACCTACAAGGCCGATGGTTTCCGCCAGCCCTTCAATTGTCTGGAGTGGTAAGCCGTAGATCAGATCATAATTAATCGAAGTATAGCCGATTTCCCTGGCTATTTTAGTAACATTTTCAACCTGCTCGAATGTTTGGATGCGATTGATCACAAACTGGACTTTCGGGTCAAAGTCCTGTATACCCAGGCTCACCCGGGTGAACCCAAGATCGTATAGCGTTTGCAGATGCTCGCGCGTTGTGTTCCCGGGATGTCCCTCAAAACCGAATTCAGCTTGCGGGTGTACTTTGGAATCTATCAAAAGGCCCTCTATCAGCATTTTCAGGTTCTCCGGGCTGAAGAATGTAGGCGTGCCGCCGCCAAGGTGTATCTCGCGGATAACCGGTCTTGCTTTAAATATGGCCTTATATTGCTTCCACTCCTTCAAAACCGCCTTTACGTATGGCACTTCAACACCATGGTTTTTCGTAATACGGGTATTGCAGCCACAATAAGTGCACAGGCTTTCACAATAGGGCAAGTGCACATAAACGCTTATTCCATCAGTACTGTTCGTTTCGTCAAATGAAAATTTTACCGAATCCTTCCAAAGCGTCTTTGTAAACGAATCATTGTCCCAATAAGGAACGGTAGGATAGCTGGTGTAACGAGGCGCTGCAACGTTATATTTTTCAGCACGGTCGGTATAACCCTTATTAGTTAGCATGGCTTATTTGTTTTGATGGTTCTTTTAGTTTTTCCGGATCGGTATTCTTTGCATTTATCAATGCACTTTCGTTCCGCTGTTCCACTTGCCATTGATCCAGATGGTTTATAATTTGGTAGGCTATCGATTGAATGGACTCTCTCGTCAGGTACGCCTGGTGCGGCGTAACCAATACATTTGGGTAGTCTATTAATCTCGCCAGCAGGGGGTCTTTTTCTTTGTCATTTTCGTGATCTTCAAAAAATAGCCCCTTTTCATGTTCGTATACGTCAATGCCCAAAAACCCAAGTTTCCCATTTTCCAACGCGATCACGGCGTCTTTGGTGTTTATCAATTCGCCATTGGAAGTATTGATAAGCATTACGCCTTTCTTCATTTGCTCAAATGCCTTACGATTGATAAAATGGTTACTGTCGGCGGTAAGCGGAACATGAAGTGAAATGACGTCGGACAGTAAAAACAACGTTTCCAGATCGACCTCTGTTACATTTCCAGCGTCAGCCGGAAATGCCGGGTCATAGGCGATGATATTGCAGCCCATTCCGGCAAAAATATTGGCGACAGCTTGCCCGATCTTGCCAAGGCCGATGATCCCGACGGTTTTGCCGCAAAAATTAAAACCCAATAAGTCTTCGTTCCTGAAATCGAATCGCGCACTTTTCTCTTTTGCCGTTGCGATGTTGCGACCTAAGGCCAGCGCCAGGCCAACGGCAAGTTCGGCAATAGATTGTGGGGGATAGAAAGGCGCATCTGCAATTTTTATGTGGTGATTGGCTGCAGCCGCTGAATCGATCTGACTGACGCCGATGGAACGTGCGGCGATATATTTGACGCCAAAATTTGCCAGGCGCTTAACTTGCGCGGCATCAACATCATCATTTAAAACAATTACCACGTCTTTCCCCGCTGCGTAAACAGCTGTTTCTGGGTTTAAGTCATTAGAAATCAGCGTAATATCATGCTTCTTCTGATTGGCTTTTGCCAGAAACTCCTTTTCGAATGGTTTTACACTGTACGCAACCGCCTTCATCAGTACCTAATTTGATGAACAAATGTATTGCTAAGGCAAGTCTTTGAACGTGAGCGATGTCAGGCAGTAAAGTGATGTTGGTCAGTTTTTCATTTTGGCCAGCTTCATCACGTTAAGTATGCGGATAGTGCTGCCCTTTTTTTCGATAAGGCCTTCGTCCTTAAAATCCGACAGGGTACGGCTTACGGTCTCGGTAGCCATACCGGCCATAGATGCCAGGTCTTCCCGGGTTATTTTGAATTCGTCGTTTTCAGTTCCTGGTTGCTTGTGCAGGCGTAAAATGGCATCAGCCAGCCTTTTTCGTACCGAATTATAGGCAAGTTGAAGTAATTGTTCTTCTTTTTCGCGGATATCGTTGGACAACAACTTAATAAACTCCTTGCCAACGTTAGGGTATAAATTTAGCAACTTTTCAAGACTGTCCTTTGGGATCAGGCAAAGCGAACTGTCTTCAAGCGCTGTGGCGGTATCGCTAAAAGGCTCGTTGGTCAACAGCGCCTGTGTTCCAAGGTAGTTTTCAGCGCTAAACATGCCAGTCATCAGTTCGCGGCCGTCTTCAGCTAATTTAACGGTCTTTACCCTGCCCGACAGGATCAGGAACAGCCCGTTGCCCCTGTCACCTTCGTAATAAATAACCTGGTTCTTTTTAAATTGACGCGTTTTGCGTTCGGCAATGATCTTTTTTAACTCAGCCAGGCCATCATTTTTTGAGATCAGGTTATCCAGGCGTTCCAGCGATTTACTGTAGAAGTTTTGCTGAACTTCCTTCTTTTTTAAACGGCTTTCAATTGCGTTAAGCAGCTCTATATCGTCGAACGGTTTAGTCAGGTAGTCATCTGCACCCATTTCCATCCCCTTCCGAAGATCGACTTTTTCGGCTTTCGCAGTCAGGAAAATAAATGGTATAGCAGCCGTATCCGGATTTTTGCTCAGCAGGTAAAGTACGCCGTAGCCATCCAGCTCCGGCATCATAATGTCGCACAAAATAACATCCGGCAAATTTTTCACTGCCAGGTCAACTCCGGTTTTGCCGTTATCAGCCTCAAAAACTGTAAAGTCGGCAAGCTCCAGTATTTCTACTACGTTTTCCCTGATATCGGAGTTGTCTTCAATAACCAGTACCTTTTTTTTCATGATATTGGAAAGGATAAAGTAAATTTAGTGCCTTTGTTCAAACTACTGTTAAAATCGACGCTGCCGTTCATCAATTGCGTATACCTCGCCACAATATTAAGGCCCAGGCCCGTTCCCGGTATATTGCCGGTATTGTGCGCCCTGAAAAAGGCTTCGAACATGTGTTTTTGGTCACCATCCGGGATGCCGATGCCATCGTCTTTAACCGTTATCAAACACCAATGGTCGCTGATCTCAGTATTGAACTCGATAAATGTATTTTCACCTGAATACTTGATCGCGTTACTAATGAGGTTAAAAATACAATTTTTCAAAAGATTTTGATCAAGCCACACGATGTGGTTAACGCCGGTATGCTGGTAAATGATATTCTGGTTTTGCTTCGCAACTATCTGCATTTCTTCAGTAATTTCTTCAGCAAATTTGACGATATCGAAATCGATGAATGCAGGCTCCACTTTTCCTGCTTCCAGCTTTTCAAGCGATAAAAAGTCATTCAGGATTGTAGTAAGGTTACCCACCGCATTCTTGATCTTCGCCACATGTTTTTTGATGTTGACGTTCTCTGATGGCTGGGCATATTTATCTATCAGGGATGCCGACAATTGGACCGCGCTTAGCGGTGTCCGGAATTCATGCGAGGCCATGGATACGAACCGGCTTTTTAACTGGCCGAGTTCTTTCTCTTTTTCTAACGACTGACTCACTTCTTCCTTTGCCATGTGCAATTCAGAGACGGTCTTTTTCAGCGACAACGTCCGCTCTTCCACCAGTTCTTCGAGGTGCTGCGCATAGTCCAATAATTTCTCTTCTGCCTCTTTCTGTTTGGTCAGATCGTGTATAAAACCTGTATAAACTATTCTTCCTGAAAACTGTACCTCGCTAACGGCCAGCCTGAACGGAAATCTCGTGCCGTCTTTGCGCAGGCCCGTTACCTCGCGGCCGATGCCGATGATATGCGGTTCGCCGGTGCGCTGGTATCGGCTCAGGTAGCCGTCGTGCTGCTCCTTGTCGGGAGGCGGCATCAGCATGGAAACATTGTTACCGATTACTTCATCAGGCAAATAGTCGAACAACTTGCAACCCGACGGGTTGATCGACTCAACTATCCCACGATCGCTGATCGTTATGATACCGTCTATGGCGTTTTCGATAATTGCTTTAAGCAAGGCTGCGTTCTCCATGATGTCCAAATTAACAACACAACGTATATTCGCGAAAGTTGTTAGTTTGGGACAAATATATTTAGTAATCCGAAGTTAGGTTAAATAACAACCAAAAAAAGTGACGTTCGTCACTTTCACCATATAATTTGCAGAATAAACTGTTTGAAAAATAATAAACGGCAATAAAGGACGGTAAAAGCTGCCAAAGGGAGATCAGCTGTCCGGGTTATCTTTTTTCTCCGTCTCCGCTCTTTCCACACTTATGGTGCATTCGCCAACCAATGCAGCGATGGCGCCAATTGCAGCTAAAACGGGCGCTACCAAAACCCCAACTACGCCGAAAGTAAGCGGGAACGACATCAGTTCACGGCCTGATTTATCGATAATAGTTATTTTCCTTACATTACCTTCTTCAATCAGCTCTTTGATTTTTTTGAGCAGATTTTCTCCGTTTATGGTAAATGATTCCTTTGTCATGATGCTCAATTTAATTTTAGACGACTGTTATAGATGGTTGTTACAATTTCAGCAACACAGAGGCCCTACGCCGGCATTTCGTGCAAGGTAAATCAGATTGAATTCACAACCTTGTTTTTTTGAGCCTGCATATTTGGATTTTGGCATACCCCAGTTTTGCAGGATGAAGGGGTATATAATGCCCGATTTGTCACTTTGGCAGTGTGTTCGCCGATGTTTTTTGCAGATATTTTGGCAGTTTTGTGACCGATGTCAGCTGTGCTGACAAATTGTCAAATTTTTATTTTTAGCGGTGTTCGGAAAAAAAATATCGCCCTTTTTTGTTTTACTGTTTTTACCAGCTTCAAAAAATGGACGTATGGGGTGACACCGGACGCATAATTTGCCGGATTGTTTTTGCCGCAAGCTTTCCGGACGAGTAATGGCGCTTTGGCAGGTTTTTTAGGAAAAACTATTCGTTTTTTTTATGCGAACGAGTTTTTTTTGGGGCCAAAGAGCTTGTTTTTTTTTGTTTAACCTGAAAAATCGGGTTAAATTCTAAAAAACCTGATTTTTACAATAGTTTTTTGCGATTAGGCGAATTTCATTTTTTGCTTTTTTTGCGGCCCGTCCCGGTATTTTGCAAATGGCATATTTTTCGCTGCATCCCGTTCAGCAAGGATAAGACTGTGCCCGCGCCAAAAGGTTAGTTCTGCATGAATTACCACCGGTAAAACACCCTTCATCTTTGCAAAAGTTTATTTAGTTTAATATTTAATTCACAATTTAAATCTTTAGTCATGTTAGTAGTATTAGAAGTTGCTGCATTAATCGCCATCATTGTGTTGCCGTTATTCGCTCCGCAAAAGAAAAACGCTTAATTCCGCATCATAAATTAGCTTAGGAAATTTAGGAACGGGCATGGTTTTACCAGCCCTTTTTTTGTTACCGATGTTTACCGATATTTTGCTCCTGACGGAGCAGGACAGTTGACAGGTCGCATTTGATTGCGACTGGTAAATAATATGATAAATAATAATAACCCGGTATCGCCGGGTTTCTGTTTTATAAACCTTGTTAACGGCCTGTGTCTCTTGTCGCTGTTATACGTTTATAGCCTTTTCGTTCAGCATTTAACAAAATTTAACATTTAAGCCCCGATTTTTTGTAGTAAAAAAATCGTTATGTATTTAGTTTTGC
The DNA here is from genome assembly GCA_035656115.1 of Mucilaginibacter sp. Classification (GTDB taxonomy): domain Bacteria; phylum Bacteroidota; class Bacteroidia; order Sphingobacteriales; family Sphingobacteriaceae; genus Mucilaginibacter. The sequence continues at coordinate 14,271 of DASRTD010000304.1, read as the reverse complement.
CCATCCAAAATAAAAACGATACATGGAAGATATAAATAGTAATACCGCGACGCAATCTTCGGCCGAAGCATTGGCAGGCAGTTCATCCTATTCAACCGATATCCGGGCTATTAATGAAATGATCCAGCGCGAGAGCGCCTTTGTCGATCTGCTTAAAATGGAAATGGACAAAGTGATCGTGGGCCAGAAATATATGGTGGAGCGCCTGCTGATCGGGCTGCTGGCAGACGGGCATATCCTGCTGGAAGGTGTACCCGGCCTGGCAAAAACGCTGGCTATAAATACGCTGTCAAAAACAATTGACGCCGCTTTTAGCCGCATACAGTTTACGCCCGACTTGCTGCCGGCGGATTTGGTTGGTACGATGATCTATAACCAGAAGAAGGAAGACTTTTTGGTTAAGAAAGGCCCGATCTTCTCAAACTTCATCCTTGCCGACGAGATCAACCGCGCACCCGCCAAAGTGCAAAGCGCTTTATTAGAGGCGATGCAGGAAAAGCAGGTAACCATTGGCGATACTACTTTCCCTTTGCCGAACCCATTCCTCGTGTTAGCCACCCAAAACCCGATAGAGCAGGAGGGAACCTACCCGTTGCCAGAGGCCCAGGTTGACAGGTTTATGTTGAAAGTAGTGATTGGCTATCCAAGCAAAGATGAGGAAAAACGAATTATCCGCTCAAACGTGGCGCCGCAAGGAATGTTGAAGCCCAATGCAGTGGTAAAACCCGAAGAAATAATTCGCGCCCGCAAGGTGGTAAGGGAAGTGTATATGGACGAGAAGATAGAGCAATATATTATAGATATAGTCTTCGCCACGCGCTACCCTGAGCAATACAAACTGGCGAACTATAAAAACCTCATCAGCTTCGGCGCATCGCCGCGTGCAAGCATCAACCTGGCGCTGGCTGCAAAGGCCTATGCCTTTATTAAGCGCAGAGGCTATGTAATTCCCGAGGACGTTCGAGCGATTTGCCATGATGTGATGCGCCACCGTATCGGCCTCACGTATGAAGCAGAAGCCGAAAACATGACAACGGAGAATATCATTACCGGAATTTTAAATGCTATTGTAGTACCTTAATGGTTGATTTGAGATTTGAGAAGTGAGATGTGAGACAGAAAAGTTAGTAGCTTTTCGATTTTATATCTCGTATCTCACATCTCATATCTAACATTTAATAGAAATGGCAAAAGACACCAAAGAGCTGCTAAAAAAAGTACGGAAGATCGAAATAAAAACCCGGGGGTTGAGCAATCACCTGTTTTCGGGCGAATATCATTCAGCTTTCAAAGGCAGGGGCATGGCCTTCAGCGAGGTGCGCGAGTACCAGGTTGGCGACGAGATCAGGACGATCGACTGGAATGTTACGGCGCGCTTCAACCACCCCTATGTAAAGGTATTTGATGAAGAACGCGAACTGACAGTAATGCTGCTGATGGACGTAAGCGCTTCGGAAAATTTCGGCACCATCGTTCAGCAAAAACAGGACCTGGCGACTGAGATATGCGCGGTGCTCGCTTTTTCAGCCATTCAGAATAACGATAAAGTTGGGGTGATATTTTTCAGCGACAAGATCGAGAAATTTATCCCTCCAAAAAAAGGCCGCAGCCATATTTTGATGATCATCCGTGAGCTGATCGACTTTAAGCCGGAAAATAAAGGCACCAATGTCGCAGAAGCATTAAAGTACTTTACCAGCGCCATCAAAAAGAAGTGTACTGCCTTAATTATCTCCGATTTTATCAGCCCCGATTTTGAGACTGAATTAAAGATCGCCAATAAAAAGCACGACATCATCGCATTGCGGCTTTTTGACAAGCATGATGAGGAGTTTCCCGACCTTGGGCTTATCCCGGTAAAAGACGAAGAGAGCGGTCAAATAATTTGGGTAAACACCGGCGACAAAAAGGTGCGCGAAGCGTTTAAGATGGATGCGCTGCGTAGAAAAGCATGGCTGAAAGATATTTTCAGCAAATCGGGCGTAGACGCCACCGACATCGGCACACATGAATCATATGTTAAACCATTAATGACCTTATTTAAAAAACGGGAGAAAAGAAGGTGATAAAAATGAAGAACCGGTTTTTTAAACTCATACTGGCTTTGCTTTGTGTAACCTGTTTCAGTTTTAAAACAAACGCACAAGTCATACAGGCCGAAGCCAAGCTGCAGCAATATACCATCAGGATAGGCGACCAAACCAAACTCTTCATCTCGGTTCGCCAGCCGGCGAAAGCGCACATCAGCTTTCCGAAACTGACCGATACGGTAGCAAGCAAGGTACAAGTAGTAAGTATCAGCAAACCGGATACCGCCTATGACCAAACCGACCGCAATGCCATCACGGTTACCCAAAGCTATACCATTACGAGTTTTGACGCGGGCAATTATGCTTTACCGGCTTTTTCAATCGGTTCGGAAAATGGGGTGGTGAAAACCAACCAGGTAAGCCTGCAGGTAGAGACTGTGAAGGTAGATACCACAAAAGCCATTTACGATATTAAACAACCGCTTGCTGTTTCGTACACGTGGCTTGACTGGCTGCACGATAATTGGTATTGGATAGCAGGACCGCTGTTACTGATTGCCCTGATTGTTGGACTTGTATTATATATGCGCAAACGACCCGGGCCTGTACCTGTTGTAAAGGTGGTTGAACCAGCAATTCCGGCGCACGTTGTCGCTATAAATAAGCTGAAAGAGCTGCGCGATAAAAAATTATGGCAGGAAGAACAGGTAAAACAATACTATATCGAGCTGAGTGATATTGTGCGCGAATACCTTGAAAAGCGGTACACCATCAAAACGCACGAGAAAACGACGGACGAGATATTAGCCAGCCTGAAACGCATAGCTATAACGGATGCCAACCGTGACAACCTGAAACAACTGCTGGTATTATCGGACCTTGTGAAATTTGCAAAGGAAAAACCATTGCCTGCCGAAAATGAGGGCAGCCTGGATGCTGCGATTGATTTTGTAAGCAGCACCCGGCATACTGATAAAGCATTAACTACAGAAGGGGGGGGGCCAAATGTTTAACGGACTTGAATTCGCGTATCCCGGATTTTTCTGGCTGTTGATCATCATCCCGGCGATGATAGGATGGTATGCCTGGCGCGAGCAAAAGCTGCAGGGCAGCCTGAGCGTATCAGCTGCAAAGGGGTTTTCGCTGCCGGTTAAAAGCATGATGCCAGGGCTTCGTCATTCGGGCATTGTTTTTCGTTCACTGGCAATTGCCGCGTTGATATTTGCGCTGGCGAGGCCGCAATCTTCATTAAGCTGGCAAGACTCAACCACTGAGGGTATCGATATCATGATCGCATCCGACATATCGGGCAGTATGCTGGCGGAAGATTTTCAACCCAACCGGCTGGAGGCAGGCAAAAATATAGCGATCGACTTTATAAAAAGCCGCCCCAACGACCGGATTGGCCTGGTGATCTTCAGCGGTGAAAGTTTTACCCAATGTCCTTTAACCATCGACCACGACGTGCTGGTCAACCTGTATAAAGACGTTCATTATGGCATGATAGAAGACATGACGGCAATAGGCGATGGCCTTGCCACTGCAGTGAACCGGCTGAAGGGCAGCGAGGCTAAAAGCAAGGTCATCATCCTGCTGACGGATGGCTCAAACAATACCGGCGCCATCGCGCCGCTTACCGCCGCGCAAATTGCCAAAACGTTTGGTATCAGGGTATACACGGTGGGTATTGGTACCCATGGTTATGCGCCTATCCCGGTGCAAACCGCGTTCGGCGTGCAGTACCAAAAGATGCCGGTGGATATAGATGAAGGCACGCTCAAAAAAATCGCCGATGCGACCGGCGGCAAATATTTTAGGGCGACCGATAATCACGCGCTCCAAAATATATATAGCCAGATTGATAAACTTGAAAAGGCAAGGATACAGGTAACCCAATACCATAAAAAGACTGAACTGTTTTTGCCATTCGCGCTGGCAGCGTTGCTGCTTTTGTCGCTGGAATTTATTTCGAAAAACACATGGTTGAGGGGGGCTTTAACTTAAAAGCATGATACGTTTTGCAAACAGCGAATATTTGTGGGGGCTGCTGGTCATCCCGTTTTTTGTGCTGCTTTTTTTGGTGGCCGGCCGATGGAAGAAGCGTGCTCTCGTTTCCCTGGGCGATAAAAAGGTTGTGAACGCAATGATCCCGGAGGTTTCATTTTCGAGGCCGTGGATTAAATTTATCCTGTTTATGGCTGCCTATGCCTTTTTGATCATCGGCGCCGCCGATCCGCAGATCGGCTCCAAAATGGAGGAGGAAAAAAAGAAGGGCGCGGACCTGATGATACTCCTTGACGTATCGAACAGCATGCTGGCGCAGGACATGGCACCCAACCGGCTTGAAAGCGCCAAACGGGCTATTGCACAATTGATAGACAACCTGCACAGCGACCGTATCGGCATCATCGTTTTTGCAGGCGAGCCTTACGTTCAGCTGCCTATGACGACCGATTATTCGGCCGCCAAATTGTTTTTGAATACCATTAATACCGATATGGTCCCCACCCAGGGTACGGCAATTGGCGCGGCTATCGACATGGGTATGAAATCGTTTGATTTTAAGGATGGGACAGGTAAGGCGATGATCATCATCACCGACGGTGAAAACCACGAAGATGATGCGGTAGTGGCGGCAAAAGAAGCTGCGGGCAAGGATGTGATGGTTAACGTCATCGGGATGGGTTCGGGAAACGGTTCGCCTATCCCTATTTATCAAAATGGTAAACAGGTTGGCTTCCATACCGACAGCGCCGGACATACCGTTATCAGCAAGTTGGACGAGGACATGTGCAAAGAGATCACCGCCGCAGGCCAGGGCGCTTATGTACGGGCGACAAATGCCAATGTGGGACTAAATATCATTATGGACCAGATCGGCAAAGTGCAGCGCAAGACTTATGACAGCAAGAGTTTTAAAGATTTTGAAGACCGGTTCCAGTTTTTGTTGGGATTTGCCTTTGTATTGTTGATTGTAGAATTTTTTGTGTCGAACCGAAAAAGTTTAAAGCTTGCCGGTTTGAAACTGTTTGAAGTGAAAAAAATATGAAGCAGCTAATTATCGTCATCGTATTTTTATTTGCTGTGTCAGGGCTTTTCGCGCAGCAAAAAAAATATATACATAAGGGAAACGAGCTTTATAAGGAGCAGAAATACAAAGAGGCGGAAGATAACTACCGTAAATCGGTCAACAATAAAACACCAGACACAGCGGGTAATTTTAACCTGGGCGATGCACTTTATAAGCAAAAAAAGTTTACTGATGCCAGCGACCAGTTTAATAAACTTGCATCGTCGACTACCCAAAACAGAGCCTTAACTGCCGCGGCTTACCATAATATGGGCAACTCGCTGTTGGAAAATAAAAAGCTGGAAGAAAGCATTGAAGCTTATAAAAAAGCACTCCTGGCAAATCCCAAAGATGATGAAACACGATATAACCTGGCGTACGCACAGGAGAAATTGAAAAAGCAGCAACAGCAAAATAAGCAAAATCAAAACAATAAGAATCAGCAAAACCAGCAGAATAAGGATAAAAAGAACCAGGACGATAAGAACAAGGACAATAAAGATAAGGATAACCAAAACCAGGACAAGCAAAACCAGGATAAAAAGGACCAGCAGCAACAGCAGCCCAACCAGATATCAAAGGAAGACGCAGAGCGTATGCTGGATGCTTTAAATAACCAGGAAAAACAAACACAGGATAAGCTGAAGAATAAAAAATTCCAGGGGACGAAGAAGAATATTACGAAGGATTGGTGATGGTGTGTAGTTGATTAAGTTAGATTAAGTTGACTGAGTTGATTAGGTTGAATCACCCCGGTAACTTAATCAACTTAATCCAACTCAGTCAGCCTAATCAACTAATAAGATGAAGATCAAATACCTCATATTAACCCTTTTACTGTTTGTGGCCACAAACGCACTTGCCCAGCAGCCAAAGTTTACGGCTTCCGTAAGCAAGAGCACGGTAGGTACCGGGGAGGTTTTTGAGGTGACGTTTTCGGTAAGCGGCAACGGCGGCAATTTTACGCCGCCTGATTTCAGTGGTTTCCAGGTTGCGGGCGGCCCGAACGAGTCGCAAAGCATGGAAATTATCAATGGCAACACATCAGCCAGCATTTCCATTGGGTACGACCTTGTAGCGATAAAAGAGGGTCAATTTACCATAGGCGCCGCAACCATAGAGGTAAACGGGCATAAACTCACCAGCACCCCGATAAAAATCACGGTCGTTAAAGGTAAACCGGTGCCGCAAAATGCACCGGCGCAAGCCCAAAGCAGCGCACCTGACAATGGCATACAGCAGGCAAGTGCCGCCGATCTGTCCAAATTACTTTTTATTAAAGCCATTGTTGATAAAACCAACGTTTACCTGGGGCAGCAGATCACGGTTACTTACCGATTGTACACCAGGGTTGGTATTGTACAAAACCAGGCAGCCAGCACACCCGAACTGAACGGTTTTTGGAGCGAAGACATTAAACAGCAGAGCGGACAAATACCGATGCATATTGAAGTGTACAAAGGCGTTCGTTACGAGGTGGCTGACCTGAAAAAAACCATTTTGTTCCCTGAGCGGTCTGGCGACCTAACAGTAGATCCGCTGGGAATGACCTTTATTGTTAGTGTGCCGGTACAGTCCTCCGACCCCTTTGCCCAATTTTTCCAGGATACCAGGCAGGAAAAATATGTGGCGAAAAGTGCTCCGGTCGCTATCCATGTTAAACCCCTGCCCGAAGCTGGCAAGCCGGCCAGTTTTACAGGTGCTGTGGGCAGCTTTAGTATAGAAAGTTCGGTTGACAAAGCAGAACTAAAGGCTAACGACGCGTTAAACTATAGGGTAAAAGTTACCGGTTCGGGAAATATCAAATTACTGAAAACGCTCGCGGCAAACTTCCCGGCTGATTTTGAGAAATATGACCCGAAGATAACTGATACCGTAAACGAAAATGAAAACGGCGTTTCGGGCAGCAGGTTTTATAATTACCTGCTTATTCCACGGCACCAGGGTGATTATAATATCGATCCACTACAATTCTCATACTTTAATCCGGTAACCAACCGCTATGTTACTTTGTCGACCAAAGGATTTCATATTAAGGTGGATAAAGGCGCTAATGAAAGCAACGTGACAGCGTTTGCCGATGCTGAAAAGCAGGACATAAAAATGCTGAGCAAAGATATTCGCTACATTAAAACGGAAGACAATAACCTGGTGAAAAATGGTGATACTTTTTTTGGCTCCTTTGGGTATTGGCTATTGCTTTTATTAGGACCGACCCTGGCTTATGGCGCGTACATTTACCGCAACAAACTTGTTGAACAAAACAGTGACCTCGTAAAGGTAAAAAGCCGCAAGGCTGGCAAAATAGCCGCCAAACACCTGGCCAATGCGCAAAAGCAATTAGCGGCAGGCAATGCAGCAGTGTTTTACGAAAACGTATTTACGGGCTTGTATGGTTACCTGAGCGATAAGTTGAACATACAGTATGCCGATTTGAACAAGGAGACAATCGTTGCGGCGCTCAAAGGTAATAAAGTAAGCGATCAACTGACAGGCCGGCTAATGAATACGCTTGATCTTTGCGAAATGGCGCGTTATGCACCAGTAACACATATCTCTCAGCAGGAAGTTTTTGAAAAAGCAAAAGGCATTATAAATGATATTGAAAATGAAATTTAATGTGCTAAAGCGGGGTTTGTGCTGGTTGACCCTGGCGATGTTGCCGTTGCTATCCATTGCAGGCAACGGCGCAGGTACGCTTTTTTCGAAAGGGAATGCCCTTTACGCAAAGGGGCAGTATAAAGAAGCGCTGGCAGCTTACCAGCAATTGGTCGACGAGGGCTACCAATCGCCGGGGGTTTATTTTAATATGGGCAATGCCAGTTATAAAAATGATGACCTTGCCTCAGCCGTGCTTTATTATGAAAAAGCGCACAAACTGGCGCCGGGCGACGACGACATCAATTACAACCTCAAATACGTCAACCTGAAAACCACCGACAAAATTGAAGAAGTACCCGAATTCTTTTTAACCCGCTGGTGGCATGGCCTTATCCTCAGTTTTTCGACCCAGGCGCTTGCTGTTTGGAGCATTATTTTTGTTTTACTGGGATCAGCCATACTGGTGCTGTATTTTTTCACCGGATCGACAGCAGTAAAAAAGACTTCGTTTTACGGGTTTATCCTGTTCTTCTTTTTGGGCGTGTTGGCGATATTTATGGCAAACCGCCAGCTTAGCTATTTTGAAGATCATCGCGAAGCGATCGTTTTCAGACCCTCGGTAAACGTAAAAAGCGGCCCGGTTGAGCAGTCAAATACACTATTTGTTATTCACGACGGCACGAAAGTGAATGTTCTGGACAATAACAATGGCTGGACAAAGATCAGCCTGTCGAACGGAAATGAGGGGTGGATAAAGCAGTTGGACATCAGGGAAATATAAATTCGCCTTATATCTCCGATTACCGGCGATGATAATTTTTTTTCGAGGAGGCATCATTATGCATCCTAAACTTTCTCACGCCTGATTTAAAACGAAAAGAAGTTGAAGACAACCTAACCTGAGCTTCTTGTCGGCCGTAAAATGTTCATCATAAATAATTTGCAAAATAAGACCAGCCGGTTTATATTCGTAACCCCATGACAAAGGCAGAACGCACACGCAAGCATATTATTGAAAAAGCGGCGCCCATTTTTAATAAAAAAGGCATAGCCGGCACTGCTATAAGCGATATTATGAAGGCTACTAAGCTGGCCAAAGGCGGCGTGTATGGAAATTTTGCAAGCAAGGACGAAATTTGCCTCGAATCGTTCGACTACCTGAACCAATCTATCGGCGCCGCTATAGAACAAACTATCGAGGACCGGGCAACAGCAAAAGATAAACTTTTTGCACTGCTTGACTTTTACCGTGACCGGCTTTTTAACAGTAACCGCGGCGGCTGCCCCATCCTTAATTTTGGAACCGAGGCAGACGACACGCATCCTGCTATTAAACAGAAAGTAAAAGACGCGATAGGCGTATCACAAAGCCGTATAGCAAAGCTGGTAAACGAAGGCAAAGTAAACGACGAATTTAAACGAACTTTTGATGCCGATATTTTTGCCATCAGGATGTTTACATTAATCGAAGGCGCCATCATGATCAGCCGCATCCAGGGCAATGACCAGCAGATCAAACTGATCACGGATATGCTGAAGGCGGAAATTCAGCAGAATTGTGTGTAGAACAGTTAGCCGGATCACTTTTTGATACTTTTCGTATCAACATCAGCTACGCTGTATATTTCTTTTCCGTCTTTGAACTTTTTTAAGCTGACTATCCAGTCTGCCTTTTCTAGCTCAAGAGCCGGTGGTGACACTGAACTATCCCAAACTTCATAAACCGCCATTTGCAGGATTCTTCCGTTTTCATCATATGCTACCTGGTGTATTGTATTATCGTGAATCCCCTTTTCACGCGGTTTAAATAGTTCAATTTTTTTCCTCCACCTAAAAACAACCTTTTTATGTCCATTTTCCAGCTTTTCAACCCGTCGTCTCTTTGTTTGCCTGATTTTTATCCGACCGTTTAAATAATATTCTTTGATCTTACAAATGCGATTAACATCTGATTCCTTAAGTTTTAAGCTTCCATCTGCAAAAAACGCTGCCGATCTTCTCCATCGATAGCTAATAATTGAGCCATTCTGACGGCGCGTGATCTTAATGCGATGGGTGAGTGAATCGAAGGTTTCAAAAACAGTTTCTTTTTTAAATACTCGCTCTTTTGACTTCAATGCGCCATTTGCATAGTAGGTCACTATGCTATCTTTTGGGTACCCATGGACGAAATCACCACGTATCTTAATTTTCCCGTTTTGATAAAAATCCTGAAAATAGCCATTTATCCTTTTCCCGCAACTTGCATAGACCGGTGGCATATCTATTCCCCCGGGATAAAGGCCAACAAAAGGTTCAGCATAACGGAAAACGAACAAGCCGGTATCCCGGATGTCTATTGTGGTGTCGACAATGGGTCCATCATCAAAATATATCTTGTATTTTCCAATACCAGGCAGGTAAACAATTCCTTTTTTAGGCAAAAAGCTGGTGTCTATACTAAATGGGGCTTTATACAGCGAGTAGGCGGTATCGAGTTGATCCTTGGCTGAACATGGGCCGGTTCGATATAATTGAAACCTGATACTCTGCCCGAAACTTAGACTGCTACCTAATACCAAAATCAAAACCGCAAAAAATCTCATATTCAATTTTAATACAAGATGCATTAAATGCATAGTTTTCATATGTTCATAGAGAAATTTTTTACGCTGATGTTTTAAATCGAATCTTTTCAGTCTAAAATATTTGAACGCCAATTTTTTTCACCGACCCTAATCCCCGCTTCACCGAGAAAACCCCTTCCTACGCCTAATGGAGGCCTTTTTGCTGTAACGTATCCCCGGTGCAGCCGTCATATTGGTGTATTTAAAAAGAAAACAATTAGCACACAATCAAAATAAAAAATATCATGAAAACTCAAATCATAACCATACTCACTGCACTTACTTTAATTGCCGGAGTAGCCGAAACAAGCAAAGCAGCTGTTGCAAAAAGCGAAGACGTAACTGTTTTAACTGACGTAAGCGCCATCAATAAAATCGAAGTTCGCGGCAATGTATTGCTTTACATTTCCGACGGCAGCGCCGACCAGGTAAAGGTTTACAATAAATATTACGCTGAAAGCGCCCTGGTAAAAAGCCGTAACGGCGTATTGAGCATCGCATCATACAAAGCCGAAAAGCTGGTGGTTTGGGTAACCGCTGCTGACCTTAGCTCCATCGCGGCTTACGACAACTCAGAGGTAAAAACCTTCGGCGATGTTTCAAAGATCGAATTTAATGTTGAGTTGCATAACAACGCAACTGCCAAATTAAGCTTCGACGCAATTACCGCTAACGTTACCCTTACTGATAATGCCAAAGCAGACCTGAGCGGCACAGCAACCGAAGTTTATTTAACCCACAGCGTAGGTTCAAGCGTTAACCGCACCAACCTTTTAACCGACCGCTTTACTGAAAAAAAGACCGGCCTTCCGGTACCCGCTAAAAGCGATGACATCACCGCACTTTAAAAAGCTTTAGCAAATTCAATCATATTCTTTGAGCTATCTGTTTGGGCAGATAGCTTTTTTTTTAATCGGATTGCCGGAGTATGTCCAATAAATGTCAGCGCAATCGTCTTTTATCTGTCTTTTGTCATGTTTGGGCTAAATGATTTTCAGATGATAAATAAAGTTAATCATGTGATTAATTTTACTCCTGACTTTTTTGGTTAGATAGTCAATAACAATAAAAAGCTGTCGCTATGAAAAAAATATTTCTCTCAATGTTCATACTGGTGCTGGGACAAGCACTGGTATTTGGCCAAAATGCCTGGAAGTTAAACACCGATAAAGAAGGCATAAAAGTATATACCAGCGAGTTTGCCGGCTCAAACGTAAAGGCCATAAAAGTGGAATGCGAATTGGACGCCAGCGCAACTCAGCTGGTTGCACTTTTGATGGATGTAAACACCAGCGCCGACTGGGTGTACCGCACCAAAAGCTGCAAGGTGATTAAGCAAGTTTCTCCATCCGAGCTTTACTATTACTCGGAAGTAAATATGCCCTGGCCTGTTTCGAACCGTGATTTTGTTGCCCATCTTATTGTTAATCAAAACCCGGTTACCAAAACTATTGAAATAGACGGGCCCGCCGTGCCCGGTATGGTGCCCGAAAAAAAGGGGATAGTAAGAATAGACCATTCGATTGGAAAATGGACCATCGTTCCGATTGACGCGGACCATATAAGAGTGCAGTACACCCTTCATACCGAACCGGGAGGCAGTTTGCCCGCCTGGATGGTAAACATGTTTGCTGCCGAAGGCCCGCTGCAGGTGTTCAGGGGAATAAAGGCCCAATTGCAAAAACCCGTTTACCGCGATGCTGTCCTTTCCTATATTGATAACGGCGGCAGGGTTTACACCAAACTTTAATATGAAGCCAATATTTTTAAGCCGCCTGGATGATTGAGTTCAGGCGGCTTTTTTTTTGCATTATTGATAAGCAACTAATTAACCCACTCAACATAGTCTAACTTTAACACAGGTAAAATGCTAAAGTTGATGTAACTTAGTCTTTCTATTGGTAGTCCAAACACTAAAAAAATGAAACGGTTACATTTACAAATCCTGGCCGCTGTAGCGGGCTTTGCATTGTTCGGTTTATCGTCATGTATGCTGAATTGCGTGCACGGTTCGGGCAACATGAAAACGGAGAACCGTAAGGTTGGCGATTTCAATCGGCTTAGTATCTCTGGTGTTTATAAAGTAGTTTTAAAACAAGACAGTTCCCTGGGGGTGACCATTACAGCTGATGACAATCTGCTCAAATACATCAAAACCACTGTTAGCGGTGGTAAGCTCCGCATCTATAGTAAACGGAATTTTTGTAACGAAGGCGAGCTGACCCTCAGCATCGGTGTACGAAACCTGGAAGAGTTGAGCGCATCAGGTGTTGTGGAAGTAAATTCTGATGGCAAGATCAACGCGAAGGATATGCACTTCGACCTGTCCGGCGCGTCAAAAATCACCATGGATATTAACGCTGCGAATGTTACGACCTCGGGGGAAGGCGCTTCGGAATTAAATTTAAAAGGACAAGCCACCTCGCACAATATCGACCTGAGCGGGGATGGTAAAGTTTACGCGCTGGATTTTGTTGTTGGCAGTTGCGAAATAGAAAGTTCGGGCGTGGGGCATTGCGAGGTGAATGTGCTCAATTCACTCAGCATACACTCCAGTGGCGCGTCGGAAGTAAAATACCGGGGCAATCCATCTAATATTACCAACGATAAGTCAGGTGCATCGTCGATTGAAAAGGTGCAGTGAGCTACAGCTAATTTGGTAGCGGCAAAAATGGTTACAGGGGGGAGACTATGAGCACTAAATTTTGAAATTATGGTATTAATGCAACCTTGACGCAATTAATGGAAACAATCGCTAAATTTAGGGCGTAATTTAAGCGCCGGTCATGAAGAACTCCCAAAAGTTAACGCTGTATTCTGTTGCTGTTATCATTTTGCTGATTATCATTGTAGTTTCCTATATCACTTTGGCGCTGCCGAATGTTGGCGAGCCTGAAAATATTAAAGTGGCGTTAACTCCAACGCGTATTACCAGGGGCGAGTACCTGGTCGACCATGTAGCTTTGTGTGCCGATTGCCACTCAAAACGTGACTGGTCGAAATTTGCGGCGCCGATGAAGGACGGTTACCCCGGCGGCGGCGGCCAGGTATTTGACAGCAAAGTGGGTTTTCCCGGCGAGGTGCATGTGCCTAATATTACCCCCTATAACTTAAAAAACTGGACAGATGGCGAACTTTTCCGCGCTATAACCACCGGTGAACGTAAGGATGGCTCGGCTATTTTTCCGCTGATGCCCTGGCCCTATTATGCGAAAATGAGCAGGGAGGACATTTACGCTATTATTGCTTATATCCGGACATTTACGCCTATAACTTCAAGCTATCCGAAATCAAAACTTAATTTCCCTGTAAATATCCTGGTACATACCATGCCGCAAAAGGCCACGCTGGGCGCTTTGCCGCCCCTTACCGATACCGTGAAATATGGCGAATATGTTTGCACCATAGCGGGCTGTATAGAATGCCACTCCAAAAGCAGCAGCGGTAAGATAGTTGCCGGGATGGAATTTGCCGGCGGCCACGAATATTTGATCAACGGTATCGTGCTCCGTTCAACCAACATTACGCCTGATAAGACGACCGGCATCGGTAATATTAAGGAGTCGGATTTTGTGGAGATGTTCAAATCGTTTAAGGATCCGGCGAAGGCCGACTCAGTTGTACAGGGCGGTTTTCAAACTATTATGCCCTGGTATGATTACGCGGGGATGAGTGACCTGGATTTAAAAGCCATCTACAAATATCTGAGAACGGTAAAACCTGTGAAGAACAAAGTAGTGACGTTCTTGCAATACAACAAAAATTAAAGCCGCGGGTCCAATGGATGTGAAGCTTAAGATCATCTTACTAAGCCCACCGCCGGGTATTGACTTTGGTTTGCAAAAGGGCTCCGGATCAATTTACGAAACCATCCAGATACAACGCTCGGGCTCAGGTCACTTGCGTTTTGAATGTGAGGTGGGGGTTAAGGGCGATAGCCAGAAAGATCAATTCCCCGATTTTC
>DASRTD010000303.1:0-5684 GCA_035656115.1 Mucilaginibacter sp. | reverse complement strand
TATCCAGCGAAATGTCCCGGACGGCTATTTTATGCTCCTTGTCACCTGTTTTCACCACAAAAACCGGGACATGGTCATAAGTGCTTTTCATGTAGATCAGTGTATTGTCATCCACAAAGGCCGGGTATTCCCGGTCTGCCTCAAAATGTTTGGTACCCGGCGCTTCGTAGGTCGGTTTTGTTACCCCGAAAACCGTTTTAAAATGATAAAATGTACTATCCCTGAACAGGTCAAAATCTTTCCCTGAGTACCTTTTGATCGCCTTATCCAGCGGGAAAAAAACCCCTCTGTAAGCGGCGGCATCGTGCGTTACTTTTCGCCAAAAATCATCGCCGTACCTGTCGCGGCCATAGGATACCAGCATATAACCAAGTGGGTACCAATCTGGCGTATAATCCAGGTACGAGCCATCGCGCAGCTTCATAAAGCTGTAGTTGCGGCCGTCGGCCCAAAGTACCCGCATGCCGTTTAGGAAAAAAGGCAGTCTGCCCCGGCCCTGCTCGCTCACATGGGTTTCGTTAAAAACAGCATCCCCTTCAAAAAACCAGTTAGGTATGGCGATGTCGTTAAACAGCGCCTGGCCACCCTCGCCAAAAAGTATTTTCATCGTGTGCGACAGGCCCACATTAAAATTATTGTATTGCTGCACATGCCTGAACTCATGTATCGCCAGCTGTTCCGGCCACGATAGGCTGCCCAGTTCAAAGCTGTTTTGTTCGGGTGTAAGGTAAAACTCACTTCTGAAAGGCGCCAGTCCCACATAGCCGTTTGCAATGGTGGTTTGGTTTTGCATCACAATGCTCACCTGCTTCTGCTTCACACCGATGGTTGGTTTGATGGAATTGTTCATCTGGCTGATGATATTGGCTACCAGTCGCCCGGCGGAATCCAACCCGACCGGGAAGATCACTTTCGCCGCAGGCATATCGATCTGGTGCCATTTAAGCGATGGTGGGTTGCCACCGAATTCCTGGGCGCTGGTTATAGTAGCAGTGGCAGTAAGCAGTAGGAGTATTGTTAATTTATGAGGGGTACGCATTTAGCAAGTTTGAAGTGTGAAATTTAAAACAAAAACCGAGATTTATTGAACGAGTGCCGAACCAAAATAGAAATATCATTATTTATGACTATTTTTATAAGGCATGATCATGAAGAAATTGTTCACCATATTGTTTGGATTGCTGACGGCTCAAGCTTTTGCCCAGGTAATTGTTGATACTGGAACGATCAAAGCATATGAAAATGCGGTAAATAAATTGTCGGTTGAATACAAGAATGGGCATTCTCCCCGAATTGTGGACCGCAATTCTAATATCGTTATATTCGACACATTTGTTGTCGACACATTAAATAAAAAGGACACCGTAGATAAGCCCACCGTTAATGTTGACGATTTTGGGATAAACCAGGACGCGCTGGTAAACAAAGGTGAAAAATACCCCTTTTCTGTGCCATGCTCAGTAACGCTTACAGGAGACTCGTTGGATATTGTTATCGAACGTAATAAATCGGTTTTTTATCATGAAGTTGTTAAAAAGAAACTCGAACTTTATTATTCTGAAGGTGAAAAATATTCTTCACGTATATTTTCTCCGCCGGTCAAAATACTAAAATTCAAGTTAAGTACTTTAGATTTTAAGATCGGGACGGTGGTTTACGGTCAGTCAGAGTTTATAACCGAGCCTTTTTTTAATGATGATGACAACTTCAAAGGAAATAACATTAAAAAAAGGCTGTACTGTCATTATTTTTTTAGAATTATCATCGGGGATGATGTCCGCGCGCCACGCGAAGTTACCACAGTGCCCATCGTGCCGAATGAATAATTCATCCAAATCAAAATTGTATTGCTATGACAAGCCCAGTCCCAAAACTTCCTACATTTGCCGGTTGTTAATAAACTATGGCTAAGATCGGGATTAACCTGGCAACAGGTTCTATACAAAAAGAAGAATTGATCGTCGGGATCGATTTGGGTACCACCAATTCGCTGGTGGCTTTTATCAATCCCGATAAGGATGCGCAGGTGATCAACGATATGGGCAGGGGAGTTTTGGTGCCTTCAGTCGTGCATTTTGGCCCGGCCGGCGACGTGACTGTGGGAAATGAAGCAAAGGAATATTTGATCACCGATCCGCAGAATACTGTCTTCTCCGTAAAAAGATTGTTGGGGCGATCTTATCATGACATTGAAAATTACAAGGATTTTTTCTCCTACAAAGTCATCGACGATGACACCGAAAGTTTGGTAAAAATCAAGGTCGGTGACAAATTTTTTACGCCGATCGAGCTTTCCAGCCTGATATTAAAAGAATTAAAAGCCCGCGCTGAACATGCGTTAAAGACACCCGTCAACCGTGCGGTAATTACCGTTCCGGCCTATTTTAATGATTCGCAGCGGCAGGCCACCCGTGACGCGGGCAAACTGGCAGGCCTTGATGTATTGCGAATTGTGAACGAACCGACGGCAGCCAGTCTTGCCTATGGCATCGGCTTAAACCCCGATGAAACCAAAACAATAGCCGTTTATGATTTGGGCGGTGGCACTTTCGATGTATCAATCCTGCAAATACAAAACGGGATTTTCGAAGTACTCTCCACCAACGGCAATACATTTTTAGGGGGCGATGATTTTGACCGGGCGATTGTAGATTACTGGATCGAAAAAAATGAGCTGAACAGGGCCGAAGTACTGGCCGATAATAAACTGGCTCAAAGGTTGCGGCTCAAAGCTGAAGAAGCCAAAAAAGCGTTTGCCGACCAAAGTATGGTTAATGATAAGATAGGTGATATTTGGTGCACCATTACGCGCGATGCTTTTGAACAGCTGATCCGACCGAAAGTTGAAGAGACGATTACCTGTTTCAAAAATGCGCTGAAGGATGCTAGGCTCGATATTAGCCAGATCGACGAAGTTATAATGGTAGGTGGCTCGACACGCACCGCATTGGTAAAGAAGATGGTTTCGGAGTTTTTCGGGCGGAAAGTACATGATGAGCTAAACCCCGACGAAGTAGTTGCGCTGGGCGCTGCCATACAGGCGGATATATTAGCCGGCAACCGCCGGGATATTTTATTGCTGGATGTTACCCCATTGTCGCTCGGTATCGAAACCATGGGCGGGCTGATGGATGTGATCATTCCGCGTAACTCCAAAGTACCAACCAAAGCCGGCAGGCAATATACCACCAGCATCGACGGCCAGGTAAACATGAAAATCGCCGTTTACCAGGGCGAACGCGACCTGATCAAAGAGAACCGCAAACTGGCAGAATTTGATCTGAAAGGCATACCTGCCATGCCGGCAGGCTTCCCTAAGGTGGATATCAACTTTTTGCTGAATGCCGATGGCATTTTAAAGATACAGGCAATGGAATTACGCTCCGGTGTAAAACAGGAAGTGGAAGTAACCCCCACCTACGGCATTACCGACGACCAGGTGGAACAAATGCTGATGGACAGCATTACCCATGCCAAAGACGATGTAAGCCAGCGCATGGTGATCGAGGCCCGTGTGGAAGGTGAGCAAATGGTTAGTACGGTTGAAAAGTTTATGCAGAAAAACGTTGATTTTTTGACAGTAGACGAAATTGAGCAAACAAATGCGTACGTTGCCGCATTAAAAGAGTTGTTAAGCGGCAATGACAAGGACCAAATTCACAAAGCCATTGATACGTTGAACGAATATACCCGCCCTTTTGCAGAGCGGCTGATGGATGTGGCGATAAGCCATGCGATGAGGGGGAAAAGTATCGAATAGCCAACTTGTCATCTCGACCAACGGGAGAGATTTTATACTTCGTACATTGCCGGCTGCAAAGTTCGTGCGCATGGCGATAAAGATTTCTCGTTGTCGCTCCAAATGACATAAAATGAATAGTCGTCTGCCCGAATAAACTAAATAACATCATTTTGAAAAACATCACGCTCGCCTGCCTGCTATTATTTTGTTTTTATGTCCCCTCAAAAGCGAATGGTCAACAAAAATTCGCTGATACCACCCGCAAACCCTTAGATACCTTGCGCTACGATTCCCTGATGCGCAAACTCGCCAACGGCGATAAAACAGGCCGCTGGCCGGTTAAAAAAGCGCCGCGCCCGTTGCCCGGCGCTATTTTGCCGTTTTATAGGGTGGTTGCCTACTACGGCAATATGTACTCCAAAAATATGGGCGTATTGGGCGAATATAAACCAAAGGTGATGCTGAAGAAGCTGGAAGACGAGGTGAAGGTTTGGGAAAAGGCAGATACCACCACTCCCGTAATACCGGCCCTGCACTACATCTGTATAACTGCCCAAGCGGATGCCGGCTCCAACGGGCTGCACAGCCTGCGCATGCCCTTTAAACAAATCGACAGCGTGATCCATATGGCGCGGTCCATCAATGCCCTAATTTTCCTCGATCTGCAGGTAGGCTACAGCACCGTTAAAACAGAAGTGCCGCGCCTGGAAAAATACCTGCAGATGCCGGACGTGCACCTGGGCATCGACCCAGAATTTTCGATGAAAGAAGGCAGCGTGCCGGGTAAGCGAATAGGAACATTTGACGCAGAAGACATTAACTACACCAGCCAGTACCTTGCCGACCTGGTTAAAAAATATAACCTGCCGCCTAAAATATTTATCGTACACCGCTTTACCCAAAAAATGGTGACGAATTACCAAAACATCAAATTACATCCCGAAGTGCAATTTGTAATGGATATGGACGGCTGGGGCGGCGTAAAGTTAAAAAAGGACACCTACCACTATATTGAATGGCACGAACCGGTGCAGTTTACCGGGTTTAAGTTGTTTTACAAAAATGATTTGACTAAGGAAACCAAACGATTGTTAACGCCAAAGGAGATATTGGCGCTGAAGCCTGTGCCGGTTTATATTCAATATCAATAGTCAAAAAAAGGTGTTTTCTGGGTTGACTAAAATTTATTATTTTCACTTGTTCTTTAATAAATTTGTCAACCAAATAGCCTTAATATGCAATTCTCGTTTAAAACCTTATCAACCTTTTCAATCATCATTTTACTGGTTTTTTCTGCTAACAATTCATTTGCCCAGTTTAGTGAGATGAAGGCGATTTTTGCTAAAATGAAAGAGCGAGAAAAAGAACTGCGGGCAATGGAAGGCAATTATTTTGTTCCTGCTAAAAGTCAGCCTGACAGCTACGAATATACGTTCCAGGTCGTCTTAAAAGACAGCTCTAAAACGGAAGTTTATTCACGAATTTATATGGATACTGCTGCCGGCAAAACTTATTTGCTGGTTATTGATAACAAATTCTCAAAATCAGATCCTTCCCACCGCGAAAGAAAAATTTATGCAGACCAAACGATCAGCATCACACGCATTGCCAGTTCGGGTTATTTAAACCACCCCGTTGAAGTAAAAGGTATGGCGACTGATAGCTGTTGGATGTTTAAGGCCATAAAGGGTTCCGTAACCGCGTATTCGTACCTTAGCGAATATGACGACCGGGCTAATGATCATTTTGATTCGGAAGCTATTATAGCTATTCAATTAAACGAGGGTCCAATTGTACAATACAGCGAAAAAAATCTCACGCAGATGGTTGGACAGGATGCAAGAGCGCTTGAAATTATTCAAAATAAAAATTATTACAGAGCGATAAAGAGATTTAATAAAGACACCCCGACGATTGAGAAAAAATAAATCCTCTTTTCCTG
>DASRTD010000302.1:0-5022 GCA_035656115.1 Mucilaginibacter sp. | reverse complement strand
CCCATAACCTGGCCTTAGCATTTATTAAGAACTTTGAACAATATATAAATCTATGCAGCGTTGAGGTGATAAACGCAGGCCCTAGCGTTACTTTAGCAGTTTAGTTACATAATTTTTATCGGTAACACTTGCTATTTTTAAAAAAAATAAGTTGTATTGCAAAGAATTAGTGATAATTGATTCAATTTAGGCTTTTCGTCTGTTAGGATACCGCCCTGTAACACTAACCGAATGAAGTTTTTATTAAAAAATTATAAAGATTAACAGAAATAGTTTTTTTAATCTATGAAAATTCTATTTTTGTTATCCGCTTAATAGCTATGCATTTAACTAAATAATATTTATAAACTAAAACTAAAATTAAAAACTAAAGTAATGGCAACTGCACCAACAAAACCAACAAGCCCCGTAAAAACCGAGAAAAAAAGCGCGTCAGGCGTTTTTGCGACGTTTACCATTCCCATTTGTATCATTGTTGCATGGCTGATTTATACATTTATCCTGGGCAACGAAAGTCATTATGCTGGTGGCGACGTGGAAAAGGGCCAACCATCCGATCTTTTCGGCACGGTACACCGTGGTGGGATGATCGTACCCTTAATTATGTCGTACCTGCTGATCGTGATCGTATTTTCTATCGAGCGTTTCGTTGTTATCGGCAAGGCTTCCGGTACCGGCAACGTCGACAGCTTTGTGCGCAAAGTACAAAGCTTCCTTAACGCCGGCAACATCGACGGCGCCAGCAGCGAATGCGACAAACAAAAAGGTTCAGTAGCCAACGTTATCAAATCCGGTTTGAAAAAATACCGCGAAATGGAAGCAGAAGCTGGTTTGGACGTAGACCAAAAAACACTGGCCATCCAAAAAGACATTGAAGAGGCAACCTCCCTTGAAATGCCGATGCTTGAGCAAAACCTTACCGTAATCGCAACCCTGGTATCTATCGGTACATTAACCGGTCTGTTAGGTACAGTTTTGGGTATGATCAGGGCGTTCTCCGCTTTGGCGACTTCAGGCGCGCCTGACACCACCGCCTTATCGACGGCAATCTCTGAAGCGTTAATTAACACCGCGTTAGGTATCAGTACCTCAGCAATTTCCATCATTATGTATAACGTGTTTACATCGAAGATCGATAAGTTGACTTACGCAATTGACGAGACAGGCTTCAGCATCGTTCAAACATTTGCGGCCTCTCATAAAGAGAAATAAAAGCCGGGCTATTGCTTAGTTTTCGCCCCGGTTAACTGTAAATAAACAGTTAACCGGGGTTAGTATAATTCAATATACATTTATATTTAAAAAATTAACAATCATGCCAAGAGTAAAAGTCGCCAGGAAAAGCACAGCGATAGACATGACCGCCATGTGCGATGTGGCCTTCCTGTTGCTTACCTTCTTTATATTAACAGCAAAACCCAAGATCGATGATCCGTCGCACGCGACAGTACCGTTCTCGACCTACATGATTCCTGTTGCGGACGCCAACATGATCACGATCGCGATTGGCAAGGGCGCTGGCAGGGACGCCCCGTTCTTTGCGGTAAGCGAACAGGATGTGCGCAGGGAAGCATTAACGGCCATGGGCCAGAAGTATGGGGTAAGTTTCAACGCTGCGGAGCAGCAAAGATTTTCTGTGACCCCGATTTTCGGCGTTCCGATGAGCCAGTTAAAATCCTTCCTCGATACCGAGCCGGCCCAGTTGAAAAATTTTGTGCAAACGGGCATACCGGTCGATACCACAAACAACAGCGAATTGTTTAACTGGATATTTGTGTCAAGGCAGGCTGAAGTAGGGCTGCACCAAAAGCTGCTGAACGTTTCGATCAAGTCTGACGCCGCGGAGCTTTATCCAATGGTCAATGAGGTTATTTCCGTTTTAGCAAAGCAAAAACTATTTAAGTTCGATTTAATCACGCAGATGAAAACTGCATCAGATAAATAAGAAAATGGCAGAATTAGATACCTCCGGCGGGGGTAAACATAAAGGCGGAAAAATCAGGAGCAAAAAGGCCTCTACCCGCGTCGACCTGACAGCAATGGTTGACCTTGCGTTCCTGTTAATTACCTTTTTTATGTATACTACCACGCTTTCGAAACCAAAGGCCATGAATTTGGTCATGCCCAATAACGAAGATAAAAGAGCTCAGCTTCCTATTGCGGCCAGCCGATCCATGACCATCCTTTTGGGCAGCAATCATAAATTGGAGTGGTACATGGGTGAGGCCGGAAAAACGGCGCCTACCGTTGATAATTTCGGGGCTAAAAACATACGTAAAGCTATATTCGACAACAAACAAAAAGTTGCCGATACACACAGCGGAGAAGAGAAATTGATGGAAGTAGTGCTCAAGCCAAGTGATAAATCAACTTACGCTGACCTTGTTGCGATACTTGATGAAATGAAGATCGCTGAGATTCACATTTACGCAATCGTAAAGATCTCCCAGTTGGAGTTGGACGACCTTAAGAAAAATGGCTTGCAATAGTTGCAATTTTGTTGCAAATGATTATATTTGCAATATTGTTGCAACAAAACTAATTACGTTAATAATTAAAACCTAAAAAAGATGTTAGGATCAAAATTAGACATATTCAATCAGCAATGGATTGATGTGGTATTTACCGGTCGTAACAAAGCGTATGGCGCTTATGAGCTGCGAAAAGATAACGGGCGCAATACCCGCACAGCACTCATTATCGGCGTAATAACTTTTGTTATCATTCTATCGGCCAATACCATTATCAACGCCATCGTGGGGTTTATTCCCAAGGCTAAAGAAAAGGTGAAGATCACCAATGTGGTGCTGCAGCCGCCGCCGCCGGACATTAAGAAACCGCCTCCACCCCCGCCGCCTGAACCGCCAAAACCGAAGGTTGACCAGGTAAAGTTCCCGCCGCCGGTTGTTAAACCCGACGTGGAAGTAAAAGAAAAACCACCAACCATCGAAGAATTGAAGGTTGCCGACCCGGGCCAAAAAAACCTGAAAGGTGACAAAAACGCCGAAGTAACCATCGACGAGCCCGTTGGCACCGCCGATACTAAAGTTACCGAAGAAGACCCGAACAAGATCTTCACTTCGGTGGAGCAGGTACCTGAATTCCCCGGTGGCCTCGACGCCTTTGGCAAATATTTGGGCAACCACATCAAGTATCCGGCCGTTGCCCGCGAAAACAACACCCAGGGAAGGGTAATCGTGCAGTTCGTTTGCGAACGCGATGGCTCATTAACTGACATCCACGTTGTTCGCGATATCGGCGACGGTTGCGGCGACGAGGCTGTTAGGGTGCTAAAAGCTTCGCCCAAGTGGAAACCCGGCATTCAAAACGGCCGCCCGGTGCGCGTTCAGTACAGCGTTCCGGTAAGCTTTACGCTATCGTCTGACGATCAATAGTTTTTTCAGATGTTAGGAGACAATAACAAGCAAAAATCGCCCGCAAGGCGGTTTTTGCTCATTTTTGGGGGTGTAGTTTTTATAGCACTCATTACACTGGGGCTGCTCATCCTCCTGGATGACAAGTTTTTCCCCACACTTGAACGCCCTCTGCGTACTTGGTTTGGTATACTTGTACTCATTTATGCTGTATTGCGGATGTCGCGGATATTTAAAAGGAGGAGCGATGAAGTTTAAAACAACCGGCCCGGTTACCATGCTTGTATTTTGGCTGGCCTTACAGGGCTGCAGCCATAAAAACAGCCGTTACGCGGCCAACCCCGACCAGTTTACAAACGACAGCGCAAAGATCGCAGCTGACGAAGCCTTTGAGCCTATACTTGACGACGAGTTCTATGTTCTCGAGGCGTTGAACCACAAAGTGCACCCCCGGATGATCTATCGCCCGGAAAACCAGGCCGTGAACATGCTGCTGGGAGATAGTGTGCGCATCGCCATCCTGTCGCGCAGGCTTACGTCCGCCGAGCTTGCAGCACTAAGCGAAAAAACCTTGACCCCGACGATAGACCGTTTTGCGGTGGATGCCGTCGCGCTGATCGTTAATAAATCATCTTCGGACACCGTTTTTTCAGTGAGCGGCATCAAGGACATGCTGAACGGCAAATCCGGAACGGATAAACAGATCATCTTCGATAATCCGAACTCGGGCATGGTAGCCTACCTGAAGGAGTTTTCAGGCAGCAAGAGTTTATCACAAAAAAATATATTCTCCTTAAAATCCAATAAAGAAGTTATTAAATACGTAAGCGAGCATCCCAATGCGATCGGGATAACTGATTTCAGCTGGCTTATCGATCCCGACAAAGATGACGCAGATATAGTCGGAAATGTGAAGGTCGCATCGATCAACGACGACACCAATAAAAAACTGGCGGGGAAATATTTTGCGCCGTCGCAAACAACCATTGCGCTTAAACAATACCCCTTAACCCGTAATTTGTATATTATCAATTGCACGGGCAGCATGAGCCTTGGAAAAAAAGTGGCCGATTTTGTTAAAAGCGAGAGAGGCCAGCTGATTGTGCTAAAATCGGGCCTGCTGCCGGATAATATACCCGACCGTCAGGTTGAAATCATAAAAAAATAAAAACAATTGCTGTGGTCCGTTTCTTTTGTATAAACTTGTTTTAACTTGTTTGTGCAAAATCACTTAAAAAAATATAATATTGCAAAATAAACAGCGTTTTCATCAGTATTTTTATAGTTTGAATAAAGATGCAGAAAATTAATGAAACAAAGTTGCAATTAGATACAATTTAATGGTATTTTAGCGTTAATGCTTTAATAAAATTTTATAAACGGGGTGCGGGAGAAAATGCTGAATTAAACTATAATTGCCCCCGAAATATTTCACCAACTAATTAACTAAACAAAAAACAGCGCAGACTTGATGAGCCTGCATGAAAAACTTAACGAAAAAGAAGAATTACTGCAATGAAAATGATCAATAAAATTGCCGCAGCGGGGTTAGGGTTAATATTCACCGGCACATCAGTTTTTGCGCAAAGCCTGGACGATGCAAAAAAAGCAATCGATGCTGAACAGTACCAGAAAGCAAAATCGATGC
>DASRTD010000301.1:0-21815 GCA_035656115.1 Mucilaginibacter sp. | reverse complement strand
AAAGTCGGCAACGCCCATTCCGTAGAATTTTTCATCGCCCGTATACGTAGCGCCTTCTACCGAATTATAACCTATTTGCGCAACTTTCGCCAGCGTAGCCACAGGGTCTTTAGCCATATGGTCGCGCACGGTGTATAACTGAAGCCCGATATATTTTTTATCGTAAGCAAATAACCTGGGGGCTACTAACAGCCCGGCCGAAAGCACAGCCGAAGTTTTGAGAAATGATCGCCTGGAAGTCATGGTTTTTAAAATTGGTGATGGTAAATATAGTGTGTTGTCTACACGAAACAAACATGCAACTAATTTGATACAAAAAAATGTTGTTTAAGGTGATTGATGTATGCCTGGCCGGGAGAATTACTTTTAAAAAAAAGCAAGTTTGTCATGCTGAGCGACAGCGTTTGTCATCCTGAGCGACAGCGAAGGATCTCCTACGCCCTGCATTCGAATTTTCCAGGCGGTAATGTCACTTCGAGATCCTTCGCTTTGCTCAGGATGACAAAGGTTAAAAAATGTTAAATGCCTCATCTATAGCCACTTTCTCACCTGATTTTCATTTTGCCGCATAACTTGGTTTCAAATGATCCACCCTTAAACTTTTACAATGAAATTCTTACTCAGTTTATTTTTACTACTGGCCTTAGCTGGACGCGATGTAGTACATGCGCAATCTATATACGAAACCGCGGACGACACTTTGCCCAATTTCAATGATTTTATAGTGATCAGACCGCGCATGATGCAGCCCATCAGCGATATCTACGGCGTAAAAGTAGCATCGTTGGGGGCAAACCTGGGCTACGGAGTAGTGTTTAATAACCGCCATTGGGGGGCAGATGTCACCGTTTTTGGCGATCTGCTGGGTTCGGAGTTTGACTTCGCCCCTAATAAATACCTGGCAACTAATACGTTAAACACCGGCTTGTCCATCAATCCTTACTATGTTATTAACCCGGAAGCCGTTTATTTTCAGATATCTTTTTCATTATCGGTAAATCCGGGGTATAATTTTGGCTGGGAGGGCGTGTACCTGAAAGGAGCGGCAGGATCCGACGACAAACAGCTGGAGAGTAATTATGCGCCCGGCGGCTTTGGCATTACCTTTTCGCCGGCTGTTAGCATCGGCTTTAAAGGCACCCAGGGCACCGGCGGAGTTGAATTTGGTTTTAGCTCTTCCGACTTTGGTGCAGGGTTAGTCAACCTCAGCTCAAAATATTACCGCCCGCTAGCATACAATTGGGGTTATTTGTTTGTCAGCGTGTTTTTCAGGTTGAACCAGCTAGATTTGGGAGCACTCTTCCGGCGCTATGATGATTGAGGTGATGTGTGACACCAGCTTTGCATCGGCATAATCGGGCATGGCGCTTACTTTTTTCCACGCCGGGTCACTGCCAAAAGCTTTCCAGTGGGTATCATGGGCAGCCATATCGTCAAAAGTGATCATATAAGTAAGGTTTGGCCGAAGCGGGCCGATGATCGTTTCGCCAAAAAATACCGGGTTAAAGCCCAGCTTTTTAAAAATATCGATCTCGCCGGCATCATTAAACATTTCCAGCTTCTTTTTACCGGCCCCTTCAGTGGCGTGTTCATACCGGCGCAACTCAAAAATGCGCGGCCTTTTTTCGGGGACCTGCATTTTGGGCATGTGTGCAAAGGCTTTCAGCAGCGAACTTTCCATACGTTCATAAGCTGGATCGGTTGCGGGTGCGTTCAGATAGGCGTCGGCAGCCTGCAGGTATAGTTGGTCGACTGCAAGCTTTTCCTGAACGGTGAGGAAATTATCCAATGAGCTGTAAGGAATCAGGGCATATATCTTTGTTTGCCCGGTTGGTTTTAGTTCGGTGAATAGGCCAACCGGCCCGCTGCCAAGTCGCACCAAAGCAGGGATAAGTGCATCCCTGAAATAATTGGCAACCTGCTTTTGCTGGTTAAAGTCCCGCAAAGTGTATATCCTCAACTCATAAAACTCGCGGCTGCTTTTTGGTGAAATCTCTTTTGCCATACCCATTTTCGGGGCCACCGCACCCGCCGCGGCCATTAATGCAGTTGATTTTACAAATGAACGTCTTTTCATATCACCGATTACACCGATTTTTTAACAATGATTACACCGATTAAAAAGCATTTTACCCATTCTTCGTCTTTCGGACTTTTCCGACTTCCGGACTCTCCCACTTTTTTACAAATCAACAACATTCTTTTGTATAAAATTGTAATTTGTTAACAAGTCTTACGTCAAAGGTATCGTTAGGTCTTATTATTGGGGGCCATCGGGAAAACCTTTTTAAAGACTTTGTAAATCGCTATGAACGACCAGTTTTATAAACAAATATTTAATAAGCACCAGCAGGTTGATGCGGTCCCTTCCAATAAGGAAATTACCACATGGGCCCTGCACGTGATCCGTTTATTGTTTCCCGAGCAGCAACGGCAGGATTTTTTTGACCCGCAGCAGGTGAAGGCTGAATTTACGCGCCTGGAGAAAGAGCTTGCCGTTATCATGAATGCGACAAAAGCCTGCCAGGATTGCGATAATGTTTTGCTGGCCGCTGAATTTTTTAAACAGGTACCCGACCTGTATGAGTTGCTTAACACCGATATACAGGCCATATTCAACGGCGACCCGGCGGCTTGCAGCGAGTTTGAGGTGATACGCACCTATCCGGGTTTCTTTGCCATCTCGTTTTACCGGCTGGCGCATGCGTTATATAGATACGATGTACCCTTACTCCCTCGAATACTCACCGAATGGGCTCATTCAAAAACGGGTATTGATATACATCCTGCCGCACAAATCGGTGAATACTTTCATATCGACCATGGCACAGGAATAGTGATCGGCGAAAGCTGTATCATCGGGAACAATGTGAAGCTGTACCAGGGCGTAACCCTGGGAGCGTTAAGTGTAGACAAAAACATGGCCTATACCAAACGGCATCCCACCGTTGAACATAATGTGGTGATATACGCCGGTGCGACTATTTTAGGCGGGGAAACCATCATCGGGCACGATAGCGTTATCGGCGGCAATGTATGGCTTACCAAAAGTGTTGAACCTTATTCGACGGTGTTCCATAAACCGGCAATTACAGTATTAAATAAGGCTAAAGTTTAGATCGAAAACCAATTTTCTTTTAAAACTAAGGTAGCTGTCAATTGAATTGACAGCGTAAATACGAATAAACAGGAAAATCAAATGGCAACCATCCTCGATCTGATAGGCAATACGCCCATGGCGGAGATCAAAAAAATGAACCCCAACCCGAAGGTTCGCATTTTTGGCAAGCTGGAAGGGAATAATCCAGGAGGAAGCGTGAAGGACCGGCCGGCGAAGAACATGATCGCAAGCGCCGTTGAACGCGGGGATATTAAGCCGGGAATGAAATTGATAGAGGCGACCAGCGGCAACACCGGGATCGCTTTGGCGATGATCGCCTGTTTGTATGGGCTGGAAATAGAGTTGGTAATGCCTTCCAGTTCAACCCGCGAACGAACACTAACCATGGAGGCTTTCGGCGCTAAAGTTACCCTCCTGGAAGGAATTGAACGTTGCCGCGATTATGCCGAAGAAAAGGGCGGCGGCGGAGAGTTTTTTCTGTTGAACCAATTTGCCAACCCCGATAACTACCTGGCCCACTATAAAACAACAGGCCCCGAAATTTGGAAAGATACTGAAGGGAAGATCACCCATTTCGTCAGCTCCATGGGCACTACCGGCACCATTATGGGCTGCTCGCGATATTTCAAGGAAGTTAATCCCGAAATTCAGATCGTAGGCTGCCAACCGACTGAAGAATCGTGTATCCCGGGCATACGCCGCTGGCCGGTGGAATACCTGCCAAAAATATTCGAGCCGCAACGTGTTGACCGGGTGATAGACGTTTCCGAGGCCGAAGCCACGCAAATGGCGCGTCGCCTGGCCAAAGAAGAAGGTATTTTTGCGGGCATGAGCAGCGGTGGCGCGATGGCCGGCGCTTTAAAACTGGCGGGTGAGCTCAATGAAGGTACCATCGTTTTTATTTGCTGCGACCGGGGCGATAGGTATTTGAGCAGCGAGCTGTTTGGGTAGAAATTTATGTTTGTTTAGTTTTGTTCATCGGGAGCAGCAACGACCGCTTTTGGACCTCTCCTTTTACGCTCAATAAAATTTACCACAGGCCGGTTTGCGCCAACCAGCAAGATACTGATAAATAGTTTCGCCAGTTGGACAATTATAAAACTGGTCCGCGGATAATCCGTAAAACGCCCAAGTTCAGTCATCTTCTGATATTGGTAGTAACCGTAAAACTCCTTCAAAAACTGCGGCAAACTATCAACAAACAGCAATATGCCGGAAAGCAGAACTGTAATCGTCAATACCGTTGATCTATGGATTCTCAATTCCAATTTCTCTTCTTTTACGCTTCTATCCAGTTTCAACAAATCAATAAGCCAACCAGTCCTGAACAGAAATGCAATAACCATGAACAAATAAATGCTGATTGAAAAAAACACGAAACCAATTTCCTGTATGCCGCCGTCAAACTGATTGCTGACCAATGTTCCAATTGGCGGTACGTGGTCGCCAAACTGATGGTTAATCACCATCAAAATTAACGAGATCAACTGCATAAGCGGATAGTATATCTGCAATACCAGGTAAATCCCAAAAATCTTTAAAATAATCGTCCAGAGGGTTCGCGGTGTCATGATAAGTTCAATGAATTGGTTTTATAAATGTATCAGTTTACAAAGGCATTTACAAACCAATAACACGCCGCTACTTATGTATCATCTTATAAAAATGCACATACTGCACCAGCATGGTGGCCGGGCACACGTTACCGGCAACGCCCTGCGAGCCGCCCCATGTGCCGCCAATGGCAATGTTCATCAGTAAGTGGAACGGCTGGTCAAACGGCCATTGGTTTGAGCCTGTACCGGGGTTTACGAAACTGAAAATTTGCACATCGTCATAATAACCGCGAACGGCATAAGGTGTCCAGTCAACCCTGTATTTGTGGAAGGCAGAGGTGTCTGTAGGAATATTTGTCGTTTCTGTATGACTGTTTGCTCCGTAATTTACCGAGTTATGCAGGGAGAAATGCACGTTTAACGGATCAAAGCTAACCTGTTCCATAATGTCTATTTCGCCCGAGTTTGGCCAGTTGCCGTAAGCGTAAGTATTGGGCAGCATCCAGATAGCCGGCCAGGCGCCCTTGGGGCTGGCCGGTAGCTTGGCGGATACTTCGATCCTTCCATATAGTAACGAACCTGCATTTTTTGATACCATGCGCGCGGAGGTGTATAAGGCATTTCCGATGGGCTGACTTAAAGCGGTAATATGTAGCAAGCCATTGCTCACATAAACATTGTTAAGCGAATTGGTATAATCTTCCAGCTCCTGGTTGCCCCAACCGCCTGCGCCCAGGTCGTAGGTCCATTTGGAGGTATCAGGGGTTCCATTGTAGGTAAAATCATCGGCAAAGGACGGCGTAGTTTGAAACGACCAGCCTGAATCAACGGGCGCAGTTGGTCCGGAAGGGTTGTTTGGAATTAATGAGGGGCCGGCGCTTGGGCCTTTGGAGCAAGACGCGATAAACGTGGCCACCGCACAACAAAAAATGAAGATAGAAAACTTTCTCACAATAATTTGGTTTCTTGATTTTTTAAAAATACAAAAATCAGTAATTATTTATACAAAAACATACTATTTAAACATTTTCCATGCCGTATTGTTTCAGCACATCGGCCGGCACGCCGGTCCATTTGCCAGGGGTGTTGCCCATGTAGCCGATGTCCTGAATCCCTATTTTCGAAGTAAAGAAGCCCGTAGCGGTAAGGTTGCGCATCAGGTTAAAAAACGATACGCCCTGCTGCATGCCGGGTTTAGCCTTTTTAGGGTAAGCAATTTCTGTTACCATTTCTATCTGCTGGGTATTGCTGGCATCCGCGAATGCTTTACCGTAACGGTTTAGGCATTGCAAATCCAGCCAGCGCAGTCCGCCGCGCATCGGGGTTTGATGCTCGGGCATGTCTTTTACAATAAATTCGATAAAATCGGGCACTTTGGCATCAGAGGCACTGCCTGATTTATCATCTTTCGGGATGATAATATCTGCGAGTATCGTTATCGTAGCCATTTCATGGTCGTTGAAAAACTTATCGGCGCTTAGCTTTTTATCGCGTTCAATTTCAGTTGGCTGACGGGTTTCATTATAGTCGGAGCTTTCGGTTTTGCTGGTCGTATCTTCAACCGGGTTCTGACTTCCGGGTTTGCATGACTCCAGGAACGCGGCCACCGATAAGGTGCCTAATCCTAATGCTTTAAGCGATTCGCGTCTGTTCATTTTTTTATCTTTTAAAACAGCTTAAACATTTAATTTTTTCCGTTGTGACAGGATGTACTCAGCCGTCCTCATAGACAGTGCAAGGATCGTCCAGGTGGCGTTTTTGTCGCCCTGCTGCACAAATGGCGAGGCATCAACTACAAACAGGTTATTGCAATCATGTGCCTGGCAATATTTGTTCAGCGCCGATGTTTTGGGGTCATCACCCATCCGAACGGTACCCACCTCGTGGATGATCCTGCCGGGCGCTTCCAAACCATAATTGGTTTCCGGCCCTTCGGCCGGGCCATATATGGCACCCATCTCGTGCATGATGCTCTGGAAGGTGTCCTGCATATGTTTGGCCTGCTGAATTTCGTAGTCGCTCCACTTATAATGGAAACGCAGCACGGGTATTCCAAATTTATCTACTACATTTGGGTCTATCTCGCAGTAGTTATCCGCCCGTGCAATAGCCGTCCCGCGTCCGGCCATACCAAAATCAACGCCATAAAAGCGGCGATAATCGTCTTTCAACGACGCGCCAAAACCGCCGGCTTCTCTTTTCTTACCATCACGTCCGGGCACGGCGCCATTCATGTCCTCAATGCCCCAGCCAAAACCAAATTCCGGCATACCCATGCCTCCGCCAAACTCGATGTGATAACCGCGCGGGAAAGGAAGTTTTTTATTTCCATTCATCCAGGGCCCGTAAATGTGGATACTGCCAACGCCGTCTTCGTTATAACGCTTGCGGTCCATCAGTTGTGGCAGCCACCCCCCGGCGCTTGAACCCGTGGAATCATGCAGGTACTTGCCCACTACTCCGCTGCTGTTAGCCAGGCCACCGGGGTGCGCGCCCGACTTGGAGTTGAGCAACAGCCTGGCGGTTTCGCCGGCGCTGGCGCCGAGCACAACTATTTTGGCAGAAACCTGGTATTCCTGCATATCGTCCTTGCTGATATACGAAACGCCGGTTGCCTGACCGTCTTTGTCCGTCAATACCTCACGCACCATAGCGTTAGTTATTAATTTGAGGTTACCGGTTTTCATCGCAGGAATAACCAGCGCAGAAGAAGACGAAAAATCGCCATAAATTTTACAGCTGCGCCCACATTGCCCGCAAAAAAAACAAGCGTGACGATCATTATTGCCCGGCAACGCTTCGGTTAAAACGGAGCCACGGCCGGGAATAACTTTAACGCCGGCTTTGGCGGCGCCTTTCATAATAAACAACTCGTTCAGCCTCGGCTTGGGTGGCGGAAGATAAATGCCGTCAGGTTCGTTCGGTAAATTTTCGACTGTTCCGTAGATACCGATCATCCGGTCAACCTTGTCATAAAAAGGTTTTACATCATCGTAGGATATTGGCCAGTCGTCGGTTAAGCCATCTATGTGGTGCCCTTTAAAATCGTCAGGACCCATGCGCAGCGAAATACGGCCCCAATGGTTGGTACGCCCCCCCAGCATGCGCGAACGGAACCAGTAAAATTCAGTTTTATCTTTCGTCGTATAAGGCTCGCCGTCCAGCTGCCATCCGCCGAAGGCGCCGTCAAAATCACCGAAATTACGCGAATGCGTACCCGCACCGCGGCGCGGCGATTCATAAGGCCACTTTAACTGGCTCGAGTTTTTTGCAGGGTCAAAAAAAGGCCCTGCTTCCAGCATTAATACCTTTAACCCGGCGTTAGCCAAAACATACCCGGCCATGCCGCCGCCGGCACCCGAGCCAACAACAATGGCATCATAGGGGGTCGCTGTTTTTTTTATTTGTACGTCGTTCATTTCACTTAGTGATCAGAGGTTAGTGATCAGAGATTAGTTTATTGGAAATTTTTCAACTAATCTCCAATCGCTAACCGCCAATCTCTCTACCTAAAGTTCCTCAATAGTAATGTTTTTGAATGATACTACCGCTCCGTGGTCCTGCAGGGCAATATGTCCTTTGGGGTATGCGGCAAAGCCTTTCCAGTTTTTGAATTTACTTTTACGCAGCATTTTATCCCATTCGGGGCTGCCTATCTGTGTTTCAATAACAACTTTGCCGTTAAGCCAGAAAGTAAGGTGGCCGTTTTGCTTTTTTATTTCAACCTGGTTCCACTCGCCGGCGGGTTTGGCCGGGGTCGAAGGCGCTTGCATATCGTACAGAGCGCCAGCAAGGTGCGTGGCCCGTTTGTTGTCTTCTGCCTTTGCATCGTCCAGTATCTGCATTTCAATACCTGTTAAATAAGTAGCGCTAAATGCCGGATCTTCATGCACGCCGAAGATGATGCCGCTGTTCCCGCCTTCGGCAATTTTCCATTCCAGTTTCAGATCATAGTTCTCATATTCCTTATCGGTAACCAGGTCGCCCTGGCCGGGAGCATCCGGATCAAGTTGCAGGGTGCCATCCACTACTTTCCAGGCGCCTGGGCCCGTTGTTAGATAGCTGTGCCAGCCATTTGTGGTTTTTCCGTCGAATAAGGTTTGGGTTTGGGCCTTTAAAGTATAAATGGAAATAAAAGCCAGGGTAGTTAACAGAATTCTCTTCATATTAATAGATTGTTAAAAAATGGCGCAACGGTTAAGCGGCTGTAATGGCGAGTAAAATTAGTATTATTTTTTTGACGATTAAAAATACCGCCAATTATAATAACTCTTTTACATTGACGGTCTATGACGGCGGCAAAATACAGATACAGTGCTTAAAGGGAGGCAACAACGAAGAAAATATAACTGAGGAGGCTGATCCGCGGAGGGCACTGAAATGATATTTATATTCGGAAAATGGAATTTAAACTTTTACAACCTTAGCTCTGGTTTAAACCCTGTGGTATTCCTTCAGCTTTTCTTTAGTGATAAACATGTAGCGGTCTTTCAGGCAGCGGGCGCAAAAGTAACGCCTTATGGGCAAAAAAAACAAGATGTTGCGCCCATACCAGTTTCTTTTCTTTTCAAAATGTAATGGGGCTCCGCATTTAGGGCATTTAAGGGTCTTTTTTTGCATTAAGTCAATTCGTTCAAATCGAGGTTCGGTTGGCATCAACTGTAAATCTATGTCCATTTTTATGAACGGCCAAACTTGGAAAGTAAATTGTTACATAACTACAAGATTATTTCCCACTGGTTAATAATAACGAATATTTTTTAATCCTGGTTTAATATTAATCTTGCTGCCGTTGTTCATTGGAATACAATAAAAAATCATGCCACTTTATACAACTTCCGTTGTTTTCTGTTATATTTGATATTCCGATCCACCAATTGACAACCAAACTGTTATGAAAAAAGTTTCCGATATCCTCAGCCGTAAGGGGGCCAGCGTTATCGCCATCGACGGCAGCACCACAGTTTTAGAGGCCCTGAAGCTCATGTCCGACAAAAACATCGGCTCGGTAATAATTACCGAGGACGGCGAATACGCCGGGCTGTTAACCGAGCGCGATTATGCCCGCAAAGTAATACTGCATGGCAAATCGTCCCTCGAAACACAGGTGCGGGAGATCATGAGCACCAACTTTCCGCGTATGATCCCGGGCAACTCGGTTGAAACCTGCATGCACGTGATGAGTGAAAACAACTTGCGCTACCTGCCGATATTTAACGGCGCCGCGCTGTGCGGCATCATCTCCATCAGCGACGTGGTGACGGAAACCATCCTGTCGCATGAGGAAACCATCGAGCAATTGAAGAGTTATATACAATCCTGACAGGTTTTTCTTTTAAGTAAATACCCGGGGTGTTCACCGATGAACACGTGAACACTTTTGGCACTTTAAGCAAACAGGCTTAATGCCATGATGGTAACCCAACTATGCAAAAGTTGTAAACAATCAGTTTAACCAAAAACGGCCTTAAAGCGTTCATTTTTGAACAATAATAAACACAACTAATAGTTAATTTTTCCAATCAGGGCCGCTAAATAGCGCCTGGTTAAACATGCCTTGCAGCCTGTTTAAAGCACCTCAGCCGGCCGGCGAAACACCATCAAAAGCGTCTCAAAACGGGTGCGAAAATTTTCGGACAGGGTTAAAAAGCGTTCATTTTTGTTCTTGTGATGAACGGTTTGCATGGGTCATTTTGCCAATAAATCCATGACTATAAATATCGCCCGCTGTGACCGACCAACATGAAGATTTATGACTTGTCCCATCGTCCGTAGGCTTTGTCTGCTGACACACTCTGCTCGTAGTCTTCGGCTACCGGCCATAAAACAATCATAACACCAGCTGCGGTCCATTTAGGCAAACGCCTCCTCCACACGTAACGAGACTGTTACGGTTTGTTCATGAAGGCTTTACCGGGATTGCTTATTTTTGAATAAATCCTTTAGCTATGAGCCAGATCAAAAAAGAAGACATTAAGCAGGAAGTGTTTGACCTTTATGACGACTACGCCCACAACCGGCTTGACAGGCGTGAGTTTATGCAAAGGCTGTCGGCTTTTGCGGTGGGCGCCTTAACCGTACCGGCGCTGATGAGTTTCCTGATGCCCGATTATAAAAGCAACGTGCAGATCAAACCGGATGATCCCCGCCTAAAATCGGAATACATCACCTACTCCTCGCCAAAAGGTGGCGGAACGATCAAAGGCCTGCTGTCGAGGCCCATAGATGCTAACGGGAAACTCGGGGGCATCGTGGTGGTTCATGAAAACCGGGGCCTGAACCCATACATCGAAGATGTGGCCAGGCAGGCCGCGCTGGCCGGGTTTGTTACGCTTGCGCCGGATGCCCTTACGCCCCTGGGCGGCTACCCCGGCAATGACGACGCCGGGCGCGATTTGCAAAGTAAAAGGAACCCGGCCGAAATGGTGGAAGATTTTATGGCAGCCTACTACTACCTGAAAGATCGGCCGGAATGTAATGGAAAGGTGGGCGTTGTGGGCTTTTGCTTTGGCGGCGGCATAGCCAATACCATGGCCGTGCGCATACCTACCCTTGCAGCAGCTGTGCCTTTTTACGGCATGCAGCCCGATGCAGCGGATGTACCAAAAATTAACGCACCCTTATTGCTGCACTATGCATCGCTGGATACCCGCATTACAGGCGGCTGGCCGGCCTATGAAGCTGCCTTGAAAGCGAACGGAAAAAAATATGAGGCTTTTATTTACGACAATGTAAACCACGGTTTCCATAACAATACCACGCCCCGTTATGACAAAGCCGCCGCCGACCTTGCCTGGAAACGCACGATTGACTTTTTTAACGAGTATTTGAAATAGGGCCTCATATGGCGCCGCTTAACGGCCCGATTTTCGCCGGTTGGATGTACGCTTTATGCGTGCCGGCAGATTATCCACTGGCATAAAATTACAAGCTATCCCGGCTCAAAAAAATTCCTTTGCCATTCCTCGGTGCGTCCCCTAAATAAATGGAGTATCCCGGTTCCTTGATAAACATATCTTTAAACCTTTGGTGCACCGTTTCCGGTTGTCTTCTGTTATTAATAATAAACTCACCATCATTAAGCCTGAAGGAGTTAACCGTGCCTCTAGCAGCAATGTTTTCATTCGCCAGCTCATCCAGCACGCTCCGGATCACCGTCTTGCGCACTTCCAGGTTTTCGCTTTTCGGCCCATATCTTTTTAGCAGGGACGCCCACTTACCAGGGTCATTTAATATTTGTTTAAGCAAGTCGGGGTGTTTGTTAATATCAAAAGTGGTGTCACCTTTTCCCTTAAGTGTATATTTAAATGTGTAAGCATGCTGCTTATAAACGTAAGCCCGGTAAGCAGTATCTTTATTAAGTTCCTTTTTGAGCGCCATATCTGTTTCAAGTGTGGTCAGCTTTTCACCGGGGTAAAGCATGACACTTTTGCTTTGTTTGGTCACGCCCACAACGCCGCTTTCGACAATAACCTCGGTTTTATCGCCGGCGCTTTTTATGTTGAACGAAGTGCCCAGCACGGTCACCAGCAGATCATTTACTTTTACTACAAAAGGCTTGCTTTCATCGTGTTTAACGTTAAAAAATGCTTCGCCATTCAGTTGAACGGTCCTTATGCTGCCTTTAAAGCCCGCAGGGTAACTAATGCCTGAATATTTGTTTAGGGTGATGGTTGAACCATCGGGTAAAGTATCGGTTTGCACCTTGTCGGCCGTTGCCGATTTTACGAGTCGCACCGGCGGGTGGGTATCTGTGGTCGAAATAAAGCGTCCGCCTTCGTTATTATGCCTGAAAAAATATGGGCCGACTAATACCGCGGCCGATGCCAAAAGGATCACCGCAGCAACTTTAAGCCACAGGTAATTACGTTTCGGCTTTGTGTCGCCAACGTATTCCCGGTGTATCCGCTCTCTAAAGCGCTCCCAGGCCACATCTTCATCCACCGGGCTTGCATGCGCCAATTTCAAACTTTCGTCCCACAACAGCTTAAAGTGCTCAAAATACGCCTTATTCGCTGCACTGGCTGCCATCCACGCTTCCGCCTGCGCGCGTTCGTCCGCGCCAGCTTCGTCTGCAAGATACTTTACCAGCAGCTCATCTATATCCATATTTGATTTATCCGCTTTCACCGTGTCATTTCGTTTTAAATATCAGCCATATCAATAGGGGCAAAAAGTCGATCAGTTTTTTGCGCAGCACTTTCAGCGCCTTGCCCATCTGGGCCTCCACTGTTTTTACCGAAAGACCCATTTGTGCAGCAATTTCCCGGTACTTCAACTCATCAAACCGGCTCATGTAAAATATGGTCCGGCATTGCTCCGGTAATTCGTTCATCGCTTTTTTTAGCCGGCTTTCAAGTTCATTCAACTCCACCCGCATGGCCGCGTTTTCAATGCCCGCCTGGTTCCTGTTGGCGTAGATTACAAAGTTTTGGTGGCTGACTTTGTGTTTTTGCCGTTCCAGGTAGTTCAAACACTCATTATGAACCGACCGGTAAAGAAATGCTTTTATCGACGTATGTATTTTCAGCTGCGCTTTCTTCTCCCATATCTTATAAAACACCTGCTGAACCACCTCCTCGGCCATGATCTCATCCTGCAGCATCACAAAGGCATAGGCGTGCAGGCTTTTGAAATAGGTTTTAAAAAACTTTTCAAAAGCAGTTTCACTGCCTTCAGTAAGCTGGCTGATCAGCTGCAGTTCGCTCAACTCCACTATACCGGGTTCAATTTGTTCATCAAATATACCACTGTAGGTTAGAGATTGTCCGTCCGCTGAAAAATACCCTTGCCGCTCATTTCGCTGTTGCCATAATATACCTTATAACCCGGTTCGGGGATATATTGATCCTTTAAAAATTTATGGCGCTCCTCCGAGATTTTTTTCCCGTTTACGGTAAACTCTTCTTCAGTCAGCAGGAAGGATGTGATACCGGCCCTGTTTTTTACGATGTGCTCCCTGATCAGGTAGGCGATAATATCCCGTATCACTTGTCTTTTTCTTCCAAGATCAGATAATGAATCCGTATGATCGTACGCCTTGAGAAGGACCGGCCAGTTTGCCGGGTTTTTAATAATTGCTTTGACCAGCTCCGGGTGTTTGCTTAGATCAAGCGCGGTGTCTGTAATCTCAGCGGTTGGATGATAGGCGATCTTTCCATCTTTTATGCCCCCAATAACTTTTGCCATTATTTCAGGATGTTTTTCAAGATCAACCGGCCCCGGGGTTTTCATGGGATCTACAGTTGATTGTGCGTGCAGGTTAAAACAGAGGATACCCGCAGATATCGTCATAATAGTTTTCTTGATTAGCTTTTTCATGTTTTTTGATTTTTTGAATATGACAACCCAAATCTCCTTTACCCTTATCCGCAAAAATGTTTTAAGTCTAAAGTTTTGCAGTAGCTTTCTTTTTCCATTTCCTCAGCCACCACATCCTCAGCCCGCTTATTACCTGGAAACCTAAAGCCAGGCTCACCAGCGACATGAGGATCTTTGAAAACATGCCGAAAATATCGCCGGTATGTATGGCCCTGTTAATTACCTTAAGGCGCGTCCCGGCCGGCGCGGTTCTCGAACCTTCAGCATACAACACTTTGCCGCTGTACGGGTCTAACATTACCCTGCTGCGTCCTCCCGGCGTGCGGTCTTCGGGGTATCGGCATCGTATATCATAAGCATCGGTGCCTGCGGCTGCGTTAATATTAAATGGCACTGCGCCCGGTAAAGCCCGGCGGGCTAATTGCAAGGCGCTGTCGGGCGAAATGGATTTGCCGCCAGGCGGCATGGTTATTTTTATGTCAGGCATCGGCGTTGGCTTGCTCCCGGTTATGCTGTAAAGCATGGGCGTGGTTTTGTCTTCAAAACCGATGATAACGCCGGTAAAAGACGACACCAGCAGAAAAATGAACACGAGTATGCCGATCATACTGTGTATATCAAACCAAACCAGCCTCGGTTTTTCTTTCCAGCGTATGGAAAAGCGTTTTTGTTTCCACCATAAAATAAGTCCGCTGGGCAGAATGATCAACAATATCACCCCGGCCCAGCTCATAATTGATTTACCTATGTCATGCTGGTCCCTGAAAGCGAGGCGCAGGTGCAGCTGATGGATATTCTGCTGGGTGTTTTGCCAAAAATCCGGCTGCGTCATTGTGCCCATTATTTTCCCGGTATAAGGATCGACGTAGATCGTCCGGCTGTTTGTATTAACCTGCCACGAGATATCTTGTGATGTGGACAAGTAATATGAACCGATAGTATCCTTTGGAAAGGCGATATGAACCTTATTGCTGACCTCCGCCAGCGAAAGCGCTTTTCCAGCCGGTTCCACATAACTGAGTTTGGCGTGCAGCAGGTGATCGATCTCCGGCTCAAAAGCCATTAAACTGCCCGTTATGGCAA
This sequence comes from Mucilaginibacter sp., assembly GCA_035656115.1. Classification (GTDB taxonomy): domain Bacteria; phylum Bacteroidota; class Bacteroidia; order Sphingobacteriales; family Sphingobacteriaceae; genus Mucilaginibacter. The sequence continues at coordinate 6,734 of DASRTD010000301.1, read as the reverse complement.
AAATGAGCAGAATAGGGCAAATAATGATCGCTGCATACAAATGCAGCTGGAAAAAGAATTTGTACATGGTAAAATTGTTTTAGGTGGTCGTTGCTGATAAGACAACCTAAATGTATTTTACCCTTACATTACCCTGATGCTTTTTTATGGCTCAGAGTGGCCCGCGATGAGTCCGATTTCAACGCTTTCATTTAAACGGGCGAAAACCAGGCGCCTCTCATTTAAAAATATCTTTCAAAAATTCAAAAATGACTTTTGGCAGGGCCATCTTCTTCAGGTTATCAGCGGATGTGTACAACCAGCCCGGTTTCAATTTTACTGGTTTCGTGTGCACTTTTATAAAGCGGACATACAGGCGCTGGTGAGTGAGGATGTGCTTTTTTACGCCAAATACCTCTTCAATTTTAATATCGTTGCCGAAATGATCCACTACCTCAGCCGATGTGATCAATTCATCAACAGGTAGCATGCTGCCTGTTTCAAACAGGGGCAGATCGTACATATTTGCCCATATATCTTTATCGCCCCGCCGGTTTATCAGCAGGCTTTCGCCGTTCATCAACAGGAAATAATTAAAATATCTCTCGCGAATTTTGAGCCTGTTCAGTTTTATCGGGAAAATATCCACGGCGTTATTCAAAAAGGCATAACATCCCTGCCTAACCGGGCACATTTCGCAGGCCGGGTTTTTGGGTTTGCACAGCGTGGCGCCAAACTCCATCATGGCCTGGTTGTGCAGCCCCGGGCTTTGCTTATTAAGTAACTCATCGGCCACTGCCTGGAATATCTTTTTGCCTTTCGGGCTGTTTATCGGCTCCGCTATGCCAAAGTACCGCGCTAAAACCCGGTAAACGTTGCCGTCGACCACAGCTTTTGCTTCATTTGCCGAAAAAGAAGCTATCGCCGCGGCCGTATATTCCCCCACGCCTTTTAACTTTATCAGCTGATCGTAACTACTAGGGAACTTACCGCCATAGTCCTCAATTACCATCCGCGCCGTTTTCAGCATATTGCGCCCCCGCGAATAATAGCCAAGTCCCTGCCACAGTTTAAGCACATCGGCTTCGTCCGCTGCTGCAAAATGTTGTACATCAGGATATTTTTCCAGGAAGCGGTAAAAGTACGGCTTTCCCTGCTCCACACGCGTTTGCTGCAAGATGATTTCGGAAAGCCAAATGACGTAGGCATCGTTAGTATTGCGCCATGGAAGCGCTCTTTTGTTATGATCATACCAGTACAGCAGCTCGTCGTTAAAGTTCATTTGCTGCAAAATAACAAGTAAAAACCGATGTTTTTAACTATAAAAAGGGGTTGATTTACCGTAATTTTAATCTTTAATAAAAAAAACAAGACAAATATTTCAATCTTTGGGAATAAACCGATACTTTTGCAACCCCAAATCAGTTAAGTGTTTATATAATTAATAAAGGAAAATCAGATATGACTAAGGCAGAAATTATAACTGAAATCTCTTCAAAAACAGGCATCGAAAAAGTTGACGTTCAGGAGACAGTTGAAGCATTTTTTAAAGTAGTAAAAAACTCCATGGTAGGTGGAGAGAATGTTTATGTAAGAGGTTTCGGAAGTTTTGTGGTTAAAAAAAGGGCGAAAAAAACCGCGCGCAATATTTCAAAAAATACTGCCATCATTATTCCTGAGCACTTTGTGCCAAGTTTTAAACCTGCTAAAACCTTTGTTGACAAAGTAAGGGTAGGCAATAAAACCAAATAAGTTACCGGTAATGCACAAAAAGCAAATAGTTGTAATTGCAATAGTTGTAGCTATTATGGCTTTTTTGTATAGCCGCGACCTCGTTGGAGTTAAAAAATCCGGCGATGCCGGCGGACACACCAACACTGCGGCCGAACAAAAGCGGCCTGTAGTGAACATTACTGTTGAAATGGCATCGGCAGCCGCGAAAATCGCAATTGGCCCTGCATTGGCGGAGCAGATCAGCAATACGGAAAGGCAGCTGAAAAATGCCGGAAATGAAGGTGCTAAGCTGGGTTTGCAAAAAAAGCTGGCACAGCAATGGGACGATGTTAACCAGGCGGCGCCGGCGGCGTTTTATTACGAAGCCGTCGCGCAAACGGAAAACACCTTTGGTACTTGGGTGACGGCAGGAGATCGTTTTAACGACGCCTTCAGGTTCGACCAGGATACAACGTCGCAGCCCTCGTTCGCCACACATGCTGTAGCATGTTTTGAACAGGCGACCAAAATGCAACCCGCAGACCTGGATGCAAAAACAGGTTTGGGAACGGCCTATGTAAATGAGTTCACAATAGGTATCGGTCAAGCAGCCGGCGGGCCTCCAAAAGGGGTAACGATGCTGCTTGAAGTGGTTGGGCAGGACCCCAATAATGTGAAAGCGAACTTTAGCCTGGGCATGTTTGCCATTACCTCGCGCCAGTACGATAAGGCTGTGCAGAGGTTTAAAACGGTGGTCGAACATTCGCCCAAACCAGGGTTCGAACCTTACTTTTATCTGGCTGAGTGCTACAGGCAACTGGGAATGAAACCGGAGGCCATCGTGGCCTACCAAAAAAGCAGGACATTAATGCCAGATACGGCGATAGATAAAACCATCGACGGGTACATTAAGGAATTAAAGAATTAAAAACAAATAAAAATTATTATTATGCCGAGCGGTAAAAAACGTAAAAGACACAAAATGGCTACGCACAAACGCAAAAAGCGTTTGAGAAAAAACAGACATAAGAAGAAATAAGCTGTTACCCCAGGCTTACCCAACCTGTTTTATAACACGGGTGATTTTGTTTTTTACCCAATACTAACTTGCGGTCCCGATAATTATCGGATACCGCTTTAAAAAATGGAGTAGCAGTTGATAAAGGAATTAATTATCGATTCATCCCCGAGCGGGACTACTATTGCATTATTACAGGACAAACAGCTTGTAGAACTCCACAAAGAGCAGGTTACCAATAATTATACCGTTGGCGACCTATACCTCGGCCGGATCAAAAAGATCATGCCGGGATTAAACGCTGCTTTTGTGGACGTCGGCTACGAGAAGGACGCCTTTTTGCATTATCTCGACCTTGGCCCCCAGGTGCAAAGCCTGCTGAAGCTGACCAAGCAGGTACGCAGCGGCGGCTACCAGTCGAAATTGCTGGATAACTTCAAACTGGATCCTGATATTAATAAAAGTGGTAAGATATCGGAAGTATTATCCAAAAATCAGCTGATCCCCGTACAGATAGCAAAGGAGCCTATTTCAACAAAAGGGCCGCGCCTAAGTTCTGATATTTCTATCGCCGGCCGATACGTGGTATTAGTGCCTTTTTCGGAGGTAACGTCTATCTCTAAAAAGATAAAGAGCAATACGGAGCGAAACCGCCTGCGCAAGATAGTAGAGAGCATTAAACCAAAGCATTTCGGCGTCATCATCCGTACCGTTTCTGAAGGGAAAGGTGTTGCCGAGCTGCAAAAAGACCTGCTCGACCTGATATCCAAGTGGGAATCCTTCGTCACCCGTTTACCAACTATCGAGCCCTCCAAAAAAGTGCTGGGCGAGATTGATCGTACGTCAACCCTGCTGCGCGATATCCTGAACCCCGATTTTCAGCATATCTATGTGAACGACGGTGCGTTGCAGGAGGAGATACGCTCTTATATTCACGAGATTTCGCCTGAAATGGACGGCATTGTGCGCCTGCACAAAAACAACCTGCCCATTTTTGAGCATTATGGCATAGATAAGCAGATCAAATCGGCCTTTGGTAAAACGGTTAACCTCGCAGGCGGCGCCTACCTGGTAATTGAACACACCGAGGCGCTGCACGTGATCGATGTAAACAGCGGCAACCGTACGGCCAACAAGGAAAACCAGGAAGAAAACGCCTTCCAGGTAAATAAAGAGGCCGCCAAAGAAATTGCCCGTCAGTTGCGCCTGCGCGATATGGGCGGTATTGTGGTGATCGATTTTATCGACATGCACAGGCCAAACAACCGCAAGGACCTGTTCGATTATTTACGCGGCGAAATGGCGCACGACCGCGCCAAGCATACCATTTTGCCCCCAAGCAAATTCGGCCTGGTGCAAATTACCCGCCAGCGTGTACGGCCTGAAATGAATATCGTTACTACCGAAGTATGCCCGGCCTGCAACGGCACCGGCGTTATCCGCCCTACGATATTGCTGATAGACGACATCGAAACCAACTTTAACTATATCCTGGTTGAACAAAACGAAAAGAGTATCACTCTTTGTGTTCACCCATACATTGAAGCTTATTTGAAACAAGGCTTCATCAGCCGCCAGTGGAAATGGTATTTCAAATACAAGCAATGGATAAAGGTTAAAAGCAACCCTGCTTACCAGATTACGGAGTTTCATTTTTTCTCAGGTAAGGACGAAGAGATTAAGTTGTGATGTGCGGATATTGATGTGCGAATGTGCAGATTGTAGATGTGCAGATGTTTTGAAGGCATCTGCATTTTTTGTTTGCATGTAGCTCGTTTTTTAAATTTCTATTCCAAAATTTCTATCTTAGTGATCATTTAAACCTAAAATGATACGAAGAGAATACTATCACGGGCCGAAAGTCATTGATGACCTAAACAATTTCGACCCTTCATGTACATCGATCTCGATTTTTGGTAATGCGAAAAATATAGAAAGACTGAAAGATTTAAATATTGACCAGTTATGGGTAATCGGAGCCAGGGATAAAGACCTGCAGAAAATTCTGCAATATATTCAGCCAAAATTCATAAGTATATACCAAGTGCTCGCCCAGGACTTAGATATTTTGGAAACCTTATCCAATACTGAAACGATTGTATTAAGATGGAATACAAAATCGGAAAGATTATGGAATATGGGTCACAACAATGAGTTGCGAGCGTTAACTATTGAAGATTTTCCAAAAATTAATTCAGTCGAACCCATTGAAAAGGCTTTAAACCTTGAATATCTCGTTTTAGAGGGTGGTATGTGGAAGCCTTTAAAGATAGAGACGCTCAAACCCCTATCGAAACTTAAGAAGCTGCAATTCCTTCGTTTGGCCAATTTGCATGTCAAAGAGGACGGATTGAAACCTGTTGCAGAATTAACGAATCTGAAAGAGCTAATGTTGTCAAATCAATTCGAAACCAGCGACTACGCCTATTTATCGGTAAAATTACCACATACCAAATGCGACTCTTTTCAACCTTTTATAAAATACGATAAACCTATTGGTAATAATGACACGGTGATAACGGGAAAACGAAAGCCATTTTTAAACTATGAAAACGATCGTGCCAAAATTGAAAAATATTCCAAGGATTTCTATTCCATGGTCAAGAAATTTGGCTTGGAATAATATTATCCTCTCAAACCGGCGAAAGGCTAAAAAAATTAGTAATATAATGCCGGATATTCGATAAAATCCGCACATTTGCACATCTGCACATTCGCACATCAAAGAGTTGTCAAAAACCAGGTTCGCATATTTCTGTCAAAGCTGTGGCTACGAGTCGGCAAAGTGGCTGGGCAAATGCCCGTCGTGCCAGCAGTGGAATACTTTTGCTGAAGAAATCATTGAAAAGGCCAATACCTCCGTTCCCAACTGGAAAACCGCTTCAACCACCATGCAGCGGGCCAACAAACCGGTTAAAGTAGCCGATATCACATTTAAAGAAGAACACCGCCTGCTAACGCCGGATAACGAGTTTAACCGGGTATTGGGAGGGGGCATTGTGGCGGGGTCTTTGGTGCTGATCGGCGGCGAGCCTGGGATTGGTAAATCTACGCTGATGCTGCAGCTTGCATTGCAAATGCCGAACATAAAAGTCCTTTATGTATCGGGCGAAGAAAGCGAGCACCAGGTAAAGATGCGGGCGGAGCGGTTGGCGCCGGTTGGCAGTAAACAGTTGGCAGTTGGCAGTGAGCAATCACACGTCGGTAAAGGCTGCTATATCCTTACAGAAACCTCAACCCAAAATATTTTTAAACAAATTGAAGAGCTTGAGCCGGACTTGGTTGTAGTTGATTCCATACAAACCCTGCATTCATCCCACATCGAATCCACTCCGGGCAGTGTTTCGCAGGTGAGGGAATGCACTGCCGAACTGCTTCGTTTTGCCAAGGAAAGCGGCACGCCTGTGTTTTTGATAGGGCATATTACCAAAGACGGAATGATCGCAGGGCCAAAGATATTGGAGCATATGGTGGATACGGTTTTGCAGTTTGAGGGTGACCGGCACCATGTTTATCGTATTTTGCGCACTATAAAAAACCGCTTTGGCTCGGCATCTGAGCTGGGCATTTACGAAATGCTGGGCGAAGGCTTGCGCGAGGTGTCCAACCCATCGGAGATTTTATTGTCTCAACGGGATGAATTACTCAGCGGCATTACGATTTCAACCACTCTGGAGGGCATGCGCCCGATGCTGATCGAAACACAGGCTTTGGTGAGCCCGTCACCCTATGGCACACCGCAGCGCACGGCCACGGGCTTCGACACGCGCCGCATGAGCATGCTGCTTGCTGTACTCGAAAAACGGTGTGGTTTTAACCTGGGCGCTAAAGATGTTTTTTTGAATATTACCGGCGGTATCCGCGTTGAAGATCCGGCAATCGACCTGGGGCTTGCCGCGGCAATCGTTTCCTCGCACCAGGATATAGCGGTGCCTTTTAAAACCTGTTTTGCAGGAGAGATCGGCCTATCCGGTGAGATCAGGGCGGTCAACCGCGTGGAGCAGCGCATTGCCGAGGCGCAAAA
>DASRTD010000300.1:0-7956 GCA_035656115.1 Mucilaginibacter sp. | reverse complement strand
GTAGTATTGTACAGCCCGATACAAATGGCGGCGGATATCCCCGATAATTACGAAAGCCATATGGACGCTTTCCAGTTTATAAAAGATGTTGCCGTAGATTGGGACGATACCAAAATTGTTGAAGCCGAGCCCGGCGAATACATTACAACGGCCCGTAAGGAAAAAGGAGCGCCCAACTGGTTTGTCGGCGCAATCACAAATCAAAACGGGCGTAATGCCACTATCCCGCTTGATTTCCTGGATAGGGGTAAAAAATATGTAGCCATTATTTATGCTGACGCGGACGATGCCGACTGGAAAAACAACCCGGAGGCGTACAAGATCACTAAATTTTTGGTGGATGATAGCACCAAACTGAACGTTAAACTGGCAAATGGCGGCGGAGCGGCGGTGAGTATCAGACCCGCCACGAATGAAGAGAATGGGTTGCAATTTTATAAATAGCATAACCATTCCATTTACATTCATGCTAAAAACAGCTTACCAGAATTTATTAAAAGAGTGAATATCAAGCATAACTGCATCGCCGTCATTCTTATATTAAACTGTGCTATATGCTCAGCCCAGGAAAAACGTGGAGCCACCATTCCCTGGACCACCTACGAAGCCGAACAGATGAACACCACCGGGACCATTATGGGGCCAACCTATAAACCGTACCAGGTTGAGACAGAGTCGTCCGGGCAACAATGCGTAAAACTCAGTAATAAGGGGCAGTATGTTGAGTTTACTTCGTCCGGAAGCGACAATAGCATGGTGATCCGGTACAGCCTTCCGGATAGTCGCGCGGGTAATGGCAAACATGCTACGCTTTCAATATTTATAAACGGGCGCTTTATTCAGCACTGTAAAATTTCGTCCCGCTATGCCTGGCTCTATGGGAAATATCCTTTTACAAATGACCCGGCTGCCGGAAAACCAAGGCATTTTTATGACGAACTGAGGGTGATGGGTTTAATAATCGCGCAGGGTGATGTGATCCGTATCCGGCGCGACGATCAAAAAGAAGATGACGCCGAATATTGTATAATTGATTTGGTTGATCTTGAAAACGTTGCGCCGCCACTCAATCAGCCATCAAATTCGTTGTCGATCGCAGACAAGGCCTTCAGGGGAAATGATACGAGCGCGGACTACACCGAAGCATTCAGAAATTGTATAGCCAGGGCACAGCAAACAGGAAAAAGCGTATGGATCCCGCCCGGAGCTTTCAAAATTACCGGCGATATCATACTGCCGGCAAACATAACCGTGCAGGGCGCGGGCATGTGGTATACGCGATTGACCGGTGATGAAGCGCTGTATGCAGATGCGAACAGGCGGGTAAGGCTGAAAGGGAATGGGCGTAATATTCACCTCGCTGATTTTGCGATAATCGGCAAACTGACCTATAGAAGCGATAAAGAAGCCAATGACGGCATTGTCGGTTCGTACGGCACGAACTCTACCATATCACGCATCTGGATTGAGCACACCAAAGTGGGCATGTGGATAGAGAACTCCGGGAATTTAAAAATTACCGGTTGCCGTATGCGCAACACGATGGCCGATGGCATAAATTTTTGTGTAGGCATGGCCGGATCGACCATCGAAAACTGTACTGCCCGCGGCACTGGCGATGATTGCTTCGCTATTTGGCCCACTACATTTTTAAAACAAGTATTTAACCCCGGAAATAATCTTATTGTTCATTGCACCGCACAACTTCCTTTCCTGGCAAACGGTGCGGCAATATATGGCGGAGAAAGCAATAAAATTGAAGGGTGTTCCTTTACCGACATTTCGCAGGGTTCGGCCATCCTGGTCAGCACCACCTTTCCGACTGAAAACAAGGCGAAGGGGATAAATAATAACTTTAGCGGTACCACGGTAATTGAAGATTGCGACATAAAAAACAGCGGGGGCTTCGATCATGAATGGGGCTGGCGGGCTGCCGTGGAGATTTGTACGGATAAGCGCAATATCGCCGGAATTGAGATCAATAATTTAAATATCAGCAACAGTTTGTCAAACGGATTTAGTGTGATCGCAAAAAATGAGGCAGATAAAATTGGTTTGTTATCGGATGCGACGGTCCGTAATGTTATTATTTCAAATTTTGGGATAGGCGTAAAAGAAAAAAGTGCGTTGTTTATTAATAGCGCGGCACACGGTAATTTAACAATTAAAAACTCGGAAATTCCTGAAATCAAGAATGAGTCTGAAAACTTTACTATTACAAGATAAAGTATACTTGCGGCCTGCGGCCAATGGCAAAGTGCTACTGATAATGCTTGCCTGCCTGGCCGCGGTTAGCTGCAAAAAAAGCAGCCCGCCTGCGCCGGTAATCCCCAAACCGCCCGATACAACCATCGTCGTCACAGGTCCGAAACCGGTAACAAAAACTAACAACCAAAAGGTCTACGTTCATTATATGCCCTGGTTTGAAACACCGGCCACTTCAGGCACCGGCAACTGGGGTTTGCATTGGACGATGGCCAACGAGAACCCGAACGTTATCCTGGCGAACGGCCGGCGGCAGATCGCTTCCTGGTTTTACCCGATGATCGGCCCGTATGACAGCGACGACCGTGATGTGATCGACTATCACCTGCTCCTGATGAAATATTCGGGCATCGATGGATTGATCGTCGATTGGTATGGGGCTCAAAATGTAAATGATTATCCTTTAAATAAAAGAAACACCGATTCGATATTCAGCCGTGTCCCCAACGCCGGGCTGCAGTTTGGTATTTGTTATGAAGATGCTACCCTCGCGCAGGATAAATCCGTCGCAGGCATCGATACAGTCACCGCAGCGAAATCGGATTTCAGTTACCTCCAGTCGGCTTATTTTGGCAGCAATAGCTATATCCGGATCAACAATCAGCCTTTGCTACTCGACTTTGGCCCCCAGGGGCTAAAAACAACGGCCGACTGGCAGCAGGCATTTTCTGTCTTCACCACAAAACCGTGTTTGTTATCGCTCGAATACGCGGGGAGTGTTACCGGTACTCAAGGCTCCGGAGAGTTTGCATGGGTTGATGCGTCCGACCAGGCGAACCTGAGCGGTTTCTATCAAAACAGGGCTCCGTCATTATCCACTTATTTCGCCGGGGCCTATCCGGGCTTTAGGGATTTTTACCAGCAGGGCGGATGGGGTAGCACCTTGTTCCTGATCAACTATAACGACACCGCCACCCTGCAAAACTGCCTTAACCTGGCCAAAACCAGCGGCACCAATTACCTGCAGCTTATTACCTGGAACGATTACGGCGAAGGCACCATGATAGAGCCTACACTCGACTTTAATTTTACTTTTTTACAGGCTATCCAGCAATACACCGGCGTATCCTACACGGTTACCGAATTGCAGCTGATTTACAAATGGTACACCCTTCGCAAAAAATACGTAACCAACAACGCAGTTGAAAGCCAGCTCACTCAGGCATATTATGATCTTGTTGCATTAGACGTAAAGGACGCAACCGTCATTATTACACAGATTAATTGAACTTGAGTGGCATTGACAAGAAATAGAAATGTAGCTTTAAAAGCTGTGCTATTGTTGACTTAAATAAAAAATGCCCGTAAACGGGCATTTTTCAATAAATGGCAAAATCGAAGATCATATATGCTGATTAAAACAGGGGCATCTGCGTAAAAAACCAACCTTGAGAAAACGGCCCTGCACTGAAACACTTTTCAGCTGTGCTATCATCAGAATCCGCTCATTTATTTTTTTTCTCCCAATGCTGCGGCGGCATCACCGCTGAACATGTCGCGAAACATTTTCCATCCCTGGGGGGTCTTTTTCCATACCGTTAGGAACTTTCCTTTTGCGATCGATTTTTGCTGATCGTCAAACATTTCAAATTGTCCCTGTTCGGTAACGTATTGGTCCGTTAGACCATATAAGCTCTTTTTTGAGAAAACAATATTTCTCACTCCGGATTTACAGCCGAAATTGAAGAAAGCCAGCAACATCGGCTTGCCTGACAGAAGAGGACGACCGGGAGGCATGATCGCACCATCTGCGGCATAACATTTAAGAAACAATGAGGTGTCCTGCTGTGCAAAAGCTTTTGCATAAATGGAATCAACCCAGGCAATATCTTTATTAACCGAAGCTGAATCGATTTTTAAAGGCCGCCTAACCGCGCCATGTGCGCTTAAGGTCGTTACGGCCAATAAGCAAAAACTTAAAGATGTCAACTTAATAGATTTCATGATTATATTTTTTAATAGATTTTCTTTTGTGCGATTTTCGAAATTATGTTCAATTACTTCACGGCATCGAACACCCATGCGTATAATGGGGAATACATGGGCTTATCGCCCAATTGCCCGATCAATTCTTTTGCAAGCGCCTCCTCGATCTTAACGATAAGGGACGGATCTCTTTGTATCAGCATTTTGGCGATGGGTAAACCTTCGATAAACCCTTTGGCCGCGTCGGCAGCAGAGTCTATCATTCCTGTCTTTTTCACCGGATCGGCCTGGATATCCCGAAATCCGGATCGCTCCAGGAGACGAAGCGTCTCCTTTTCATCCTCCATGGAGAATGGCCCGACGTTTTGCGGTACCGGATTCTCACCTAAAAATGAGCCGATAATTTTCATGCCTATTGCCCAAATGGCATTTTCTTTCCTTTCTCCCCAGACATTAAATAAAAAGCGCCCATTTTTCTTCATAACCCGCATTATTTCAGCCAGTGCTTTCTCTTTATCAGGTACCAGCATCAGTCCGAACTGGCAAATGACAAGATCAAAAAATTCATCGGCATAAGAGAGGTCAGCCATATCAGCTACGTCCCATAGAACGTTATCGGCCGAAATGTTTGTCCGCGCAATCATTAACATGTCGTCATTAATATCGGTGGCTGTCAATACAACGGATTCGCCCAAATGTGCCTGCAGGTGACGGGTAACACGCCCCGTGCCGCAGGCAAGTTCAAGCACATTTTTAACCTTATCGTTACCTAAGCGTTGCACCAGGTCAAGCGCAAAAGGTTCAAACAAAAAAGGGCCTAAATATTGTTCATAGGCTTGCGGAGTTGATCCGCTAAAGGTGATCTGATTAGTTTCCATACATGTTATTAAAATAATTTGTTCTAAAATTCTCTACCGCAATCCTTGAGCGATCATAATATCTGCATTGCATTTGGCAAGAAATTGCTAAAGTATTGCCGTGGTTTCAGTTCATTACGAGGTTCGGTGAGGGTCTCCTGATGACGAGGTACCGAATAGAAGAAAGGTGAGCAAAAAGAACTAAGGGTACTACCACTGCCGGCAGTAGGGTGAACGGAAAAATCCCAAGGGCAATATCAGGCTGCCCAACGGCGCCATTCGGGAAGTTCGGCAGGGAAATTACAGCCTGTACCGACGCATTGATCACCAATGCAAGACAAATAAAGTTCCAGGTGATCAGAATGGTGCGGCTTAGTTTCTTTTTGACAAAGCCAAAGTAATAAACCACTGGCGCAGTCAAGCCCGAAAAAAGATCGAAGTTACCGCCTTCAAAGGTCATGCTTTGAGGTACGTACTTGTATAAAAAGAGAAGAAACAGTACCAGTTCTACCAGTATTGCGACGCTATGCACAAGAGTTAATTCTGCAATCTTAAGTCCGTCGATAAACAGTCTGCCCCGTTTTACAAGAAAAGAAATAAAAATCAGCAATGTCGGTGGCCCCACAAGCAACGGTAATTTGGGCGTGGTGTCTTTGGAGAATAGAAAATAACCTGACAGCCCAAGCAAAACCTGTATAAGAATCCAGGCAACCGTGATTACAAGAAAGACTTTCGATGTATTGGTCGCCTTGTAAAAGAGGTATGCCGTTAGCGCTACCGTTATCCCGAATAAGAGGCCGATATAAATTGGTAAATGCTCCATTACTTACAATATTTATTTTATTGCAAAGAAAGACAGAACAAAAATTCGAACTCTTGTCAAATGACAAGAAATAATCCAAAATTAACAGGCGTTGGTGTTTGTAGATAGATTTTCAAATTGTCGCATTTATACAAAATAAACTTTGCCAACATCGCTTTTTTTGTCCTATAGTAAAAATTAATATTTCAATCACATGGTAATAGGACATTTTGGATTTGGGTTAGGCGCCAAAAAATTCGCACCAAAACTATCTCTCGGACTAATTTTTATGGCGGTTCAGTTTGCCGACCTGCTGTGGCCAACCTTGTTATTGCTGAACATTGAAAAGGTGGGTATTCAACCCGGGAATACAAAATTTCCTTTGAACTTTATTTATTATCCGTTCACGCATAGCCTCTTGATGTCGCTTTTCTGGGCGGGTTGCTTTGGATTGATTTATTGGCTATTTAAAAAAGACTTAAAAACGGCCGTAGTGCTGGGAATTTGTGTATTCAGCCATTGGGTTCTTGACCTGATAGTGCATATACCGGATCTGCCTTTGTATCCGGGAGGCTCTCCTAAAGTTGGATTGGGCCTGTGGAATTGGCCATTGCTGACGGCATTGGTCGAAGGTGCTCTTTTTATTACCGGCATGGTACTTTATATGCGCACAACAAAGGCAAAAAATTCCGCCGGGAAATGGGGATTTTGGTTAATGATCGTACTTCTTGTAATCGTGCATTTGGCCGGCCTTATGTCACCGCCACCGGCATCTGTAACTGCTATTGGTTGGAGCACTCAAGTTTTATGGCTATTCGTCTTGCTGGGCTTTTGGGTAGACCGTAGCAGAACTTTTAGTACTTCAACTAACACCATCAATCCGTCGGACATAATAGTAAATTGAAAGACATGAACAGAAAGAAAAAAAGTATTATTTATGCCTCTTTAGCAATTATAGCAGCATTAATTCTGTTTTGCTTCTTCCCGGCATCTCAAAACTTAGACCCTGAAGAATGGGTTAAAATTACAATATCTGACACCATCAATGCCCCGCTTACCGACACCTGGACATTAGCCGGGGATCTCGATTTTAAAGGCGTTGCCGGAGACAGGAAATATGATAATTTACCTGAAATTACCAGGACAAAACCTTTTGTCGGCAATTTTTCAAAAGCAGGTGATTCGAGGATTGTATATTTTTCAACCGGCGACACCCTTGTTGAAAGTATCAGGGTTATACAAGGGCCGCATAAATTCGAGTACGAACTAACAAAACCTTCGCTGCCTTTAAAGTGGTTTGTATATAAAGCCAGGGGGGCATTTGAATACGCCGCTTTAAATAATGATAAAACGATGGTAAAATGGACTTATTCTTTCCTTCAGCGAAATCTCGTCTCGCGCTTTTTTATTCAAAAATATATCGACAACACCCATAAAGCGTGGATGACCGACATGCTTAAAGCGACAAAAACCCAAACTGAAAAGGCGTATGTTTCCAGCCTGGTAAAAAAGTGAAATTGGATTAAATTCACATTGACTGCCCTATAGAGACGCGTGTTCAGCAAATATCAAAGGATTTTCAGATTGTCGTTTTTATACGAAAAGGAGGTTTTGAACAATACTATTATTTCAAAAATGTCTGCTCATAAAATGATCCCAATATTGCCAATCACAGGTTTAAGCTAATATGATTCGCCTGCACCGTCCATTTTTTAATTTCAGAGGGATTCAGCCCGGAATATTTTTTAAACTCGCGGGTTAGGTGTGCATGATCATAGTAACCGGCATCGTAGGCAATTTGTAACAAACTCTGGTTAGTGTTGCCATGCAGTATTCGTTTACGGACGTGGACGAATCGCATGATATTGATCAGTTCCTTTGGCGGAATTCCAATGCTCCTGTTGAATATCCTTTCAAGCGTCCGCGTGCTCATATTATAATTTTTTGCAATCCAATCAACAGAGATTGCCCCTTTACAATTTGCTATTATTTCGGCAATTCGAACTCCCGGGGACTGGTTATCCTTTATTCGTGAGTAGAAGAACTTATCCAATCGTTCAGGTAGTTGCTCGTCCAAATCAATCACAGAAATCAACTGCTTATGGT
>DASRTD010000299.1:0-3838 GCA_035656115.1 Mucilaginibacter sp. | reverse complement strand
TTGATTATCGCTGCGGACACCGGCAAGAAACATTGTTTTCCCATCGGCCGACAGGGAAGGCGTAAAAAAGCCTTTAGCCAAAACGAAGGGGCCGTTCCACTTGCCATTCCCGAATTTAAAATATCTGAGCCGGCTCGACCGGCCATCAAACCAGCCTTGCGCATTGCAATAATAGAACTCTTTACCATCTGCCGAAAAAGCCGAGCGGTCCATCGCGATGCCGCTATCCGGCACCAGCATTTTATCTGCAAAAACATAGGGCGTATCCAGCGGGCGCTTTTGCCCCAGGTAAGCGTCTTTCGAGTTCCAGAAGCTTCCCTGCGCCATAATTGTTAATGGCATAATAGCAGCGATCAAAAAAAACAGGCGTTTCATAGGTGAGTGATTTAATAGATTTAATGAGCCGGGCAAACATAACCCATTCTCAATGAAGAACTACAGCCGATGGTAGGTCAAGGTTGTTCAATTTACTTCACGCTGATTTTCAATTTATTACATGCTAATAAATTGAAAAGTCCAATAAAAAAAGTCATGCCGAACTTGTTTCGGCACCCCATCATACAGGTAACGCTGGGACAGGTCGCCGATATGTTGGCTGCTTGTCCCAGGGTTACCGATCGCGCGGTGACTTAGCGCGTGGGGTGCCGAAACAAGTTCGGCATGACTTGATTTTTTTGGTTAATCTCAACTTTTCACCACCTCCACCGCTTTCTTCCTTTTATTATAATAGCGCACCACCAGCCAAATCATGCCCGCTACCGGCGCCAGCACCCAAAAGTTGGCCAGCTCAACCATGATCTCCACAAAAACCGACCATCCGTTTTTGATAGAAGTACCTAACCGCGTTGAGAGGGGAAGGTTGTAGGCTGATAAGTCGGGGTTGGCGATCAGCTCCTTGTGCACTACGTTTCCCTCATAAAAACTAAGCGCAATAACCGCATTTTTAACCGAGTCGTCGGTTTTTAGGTTGCTGATCTGTTGGTCAACCATATGATTTTTATAGCTGAGCAAATTATCGGGGTCCTTTAAATTTGCGCCCCCGTTTGCACCAATATCCGCCCGATCCTTTTGATTTTTGAGTTTAAGCCGTGTAGAAAGGTAATCGAAAGTTTTGTCATTGATCTCAAATTTCAGGCTGTTAACCACCAGGCCCATTTGCGCTACCTGCGTCACAAACGACTCGACCTTAGCCGACGGAATTCTCACCGTCATGTCTGCGGTGGTATTAAAAATGGTGATCTTTAACAGGGAGTCATCTGTTTTGCGGATGGTGGTGCTGTCCCCCGCGATTGAATTGATGGTGTGGTACATTACCGTGCCGTCGCAGTTATCCGTCAGGTCAGCGATTTGGTTGCTGGTTTGCCGCACATCCTTTACTTTAAAACGCATGCGCGCCGTTTTAACCAGCTTTTGCGCCAATTGGAAGGTTTGACTGGTTTGAGCGGTTCGCCCGGAGTCCGCTTTCACATTAACTGGCGCCACCTTTTCTTTCATTGACACGTCGGAATCGGCGCTTTCCGAACCAGAACCGGCGCCTTTACAGGCACAAAAAAGTGCCACCCCCGCAAGCGGGATTAAAATTTTGGTTTTCATAATTTTTTGGATTTAACATTGATACCGCAAAGGGCTAAAAGGTGACCCATGGCGTGAATTGGTTATCAAAATGTTACGTTTGATTTTTCTCTTTATTGGTCTTCACCAATTTTGCCGGTAGGTGAATTTATGTGAAAACCATAGTTAACAGGCATAGGAACACATGGCAGATAAATAAAATCTCAACGTTTCTGGCTAAGCAAGTAGGGTTTTATTTGCGCTGATTATTGTAACGCAATCGGAAATTGGGTTGTGCAGATTTGAAGCCCGTCTGAAAATAAAAAAATGCGTTCCGTATCTCACCCCGGAACGCACCTCATAAATGTTTCAACTAAACCGCAGACCTCACGTTTATGGACCTAAGTTCTTTTTTGACAAGTTGCCCAAATCATTCGCTTCTCAGACTTTTGACAGGATTTGCGAGCGCCGCTTTTATCGCCTGGAAACTAATGGTGATCAACGTAATGACAATAGCCGCTATCCCCGAAGCGATAAACACCCCAACGCCAATGCTGACGCGGTAGGTGTACTTTTGAAGCCAATTATGCAGGTAATAGAACGCCACCGGCGAGGCGATAACGCAGCTGATCACAACCAACACGATAAAATCACGGGATAGCATCAGCCAAACCTGCGCTATGGATGCACCCAGCACTTTCCGGATACCAATCTCCTTGGTGCGCTGTTCTGCGACATAGGCGGCCAGCCCGAACAGCCCCAGGCAGGATATAAATATGGCCAGCCCGGCAAACACGCCCGCCAGTTTGCCCACCAGCACTTCCAGGTTAAACTTGTGTTCATACTCGTCGTTCACAAACTTGTACTGGTAAGGGTAAGCCGGGTTATATTTGTTAAATATCTTCCCGATCTTGTCGATTGCGGTATGCATGTTTACGTTTTTCGCCAGGCGGTACGTCACCACAAACCCGTTGGGATTATGCCCAAAAACGGCGGGTTCCACCGGGCTATACGGCGAATCCATCAGCGCGTCTTTTACCACGCCGATGATCCTTACCGGTTTTGCGTTGAAATTGATAGTTATTAATTGATTAACAGGATCTTTCAAACCGACACGCCTCACCATCGCTTCATTAACAATCACGTTAAGCGTGTCGCTTTTCCAGTCGCCGGTGAAATTATGGCCTCCGGCAAAGGTCATCCCCAAAGTCTTAAAATAGTCTTCAGATACCCATATCGCGCCGATGTTCACACTTTCGTCGCCCGCATTTTTGCCCGGCCATTTATCGAGCGAAAAATGACTGTACACCTGTGTCGCCGGCGAGGTCGATGAGGCCACGCCCTCCACCTGTCCCGAAGATAGCAGGTCGTTTTTCAGCGCCTCATATTGGCTGGAAAGGTCACTGTTCATGTCGGTCATCACCAGCCTGTCGGCGCTATAACCCGTCGGCCTGTTCTTCACATACTGTATCTGCCGGTAAACGATCACAGTACTGATGATCAGCGCAATGGAACAGGTAAACTGCAGCACCACCAGCACCTTCCGTGGCACGGATGCCCAGCGGCCCATCTGGATGGTCCCCTTCAACACCTTAACAGGGTTGAACGATGACAAGTAAAATGCCGGTCGGCCCCCCGCTATCAAACTCGTAAACAGCACAAATACGATCATGATACCCCAGAAACCGGTATCGCCAAAAGGAATATGAACATCAGCGCCCGTCAGCGTATTGAATGCCGGCAAAGCCAGCAAAACCAGGAGCAAGCTTAGCAGGAACGACATAAACGTTACCAGCACGGACTCGGTCAGAAACTGGTAAATCAAATCTATCCGTGCCGAGCCGATGGCTTTGCGCACCCCAACCTCCCTTGCACGCTTCTCAGACCTCGCTGTAGAAAGATTCATGAAATTGATGCAGGCAATCGCTAGCACCAGCATACCGATAATGCTGAACAAACGCACATATTCTATAAAGCCGCCAACAGCTTTGCCATTTTTAAAATCGTTATATAAATGCCAGTCAGCCAGCGGATGCATGATCACCTGTGGCTTTAACGACCGCATCTCCTGGCTTCTTTTATTGACGATATCCCTGATGTTAGGGGCTATCTGCACGTAAGTTACGCCCGGCTCCAGCGCCACGTAGGCCGAAAATGAATTGTAAGTCCACCTGGTACGCCCGTCTCTGATCCAGCCCTGGGTAGCTTCCGAGTAAGCAAAAGGCACCAGGTAATTGAATTGCAGCGTAGCATTTGCAGGGATATCGCGGATAACACCCGTTACCAC
>DASRTD010000298.1:0-6609 GCA_035656115.1 Mucilaginibacter sp. | reverse complement strand
TCACCGTTATTATTGATAATTAGCTGCAGCACCATCGGAAAATAGGCCGGGTACAGCCGTTTTAAAACACTTTCCGAATTATTAAGGATACCCAGTATAACTTCGCTGTCTGTTGGGGTTCCGCTTATTGATTCTTTACTCACTATTAATACAATTTACGCGAAATTGTAACCCATTCGCGACAAAAAAAAATTTATTTTCAGTCGGAAGACCGAAGTCCGAAAGTCCGAAAGATACATTTCGGTCAAGATACATACATTTTTGATCGTTTTAAAATACATGCCCTCATCCGCCTTTGAACCATCGTCTTCTTTATCTTTCTGCTAACTTTCGGACTTTCCGACTTTTCCCGCTTCCGGACTAATTTTTTTTCAAAAATTGGGTTACCTTTTTTTACCTCCGGTATTAATGTGTGACATTCACACTTTAATAAAATTTAAACATGAAAAAATCATTCAAATTTGGCGTATTAGCTTTAGCTATCGCTGTTTCATTTGCTGCCTGCAAAGGTAAAGGCGGAGCCGGTTCTTCTGACAGCGACACTTCAAAGAAAGCTGACACCACCGCGAAAATGGCTACTGACACTTCCAAGAAAGACACCAGCAAGAAAATGGCTGCTGACACTTCTAAGAAAATGGCAAAAGACACTTCTAAAAAGAAATAATTTTTAAAGTTTTTCTGTTAGTTTTTTTTGCATCAGGTAATCTTTGATTTTTTTTAAAATCATGGGTTACCTTTTGTGTTTTTAGGTATTAAAGTGTAAACTATTTAATCACTTAAAAAAATTAACATGAAAAACACACTAAAAATCGGCGCTTTAGCATTGGCGATCGCAGTTTCTTTCGCAGCTTGCAAAGGCAGCGGCTCAGCCGGCTCTTCTGACAGCGATACTTCGAAGAAAGCTGATACTTCAATGGCTAAAATGGCTACTGACACTTCTAAGAAAGATACCGGCAAAATGAAAATGGCCGATACTTCTAAGAAGATGGCAAAAGACACTTCTAAGAAAAAGAAATAATTTTTTCTTAGTAAAAACAAAAAAGCCCCGGATGTTATCCGGGGCTTTTTTGTTTTATAACGAATTACCATTTGCGTTTTACACTATTTTTGCGGGCAAATAAATACAAATGCCGGCACCGCTGCTAACTATCAACCACGCCAATGTTCGTTACCTTAACAACACCATATTTAACAACTTAACTTTTACGGTTAACAAAGGCGAACACCGTGCGCTCGTCGGCGCCAGCGGATCGGGCAAAAGCGCTTTACTGCAAACCATCGCCGGCAGGTTTAACATAACCGGCGGAACAATAGAATACCCCTTTTTTGATGCGTTTTTAAAGAACAACGTGAACCAGGGCAGTTATATTACCCATCATAAACTGATCGCCCTGGTTGAGTCCAAACATCACTTTAAAAACCTGTCGAACACTTCCGATTTTTACTACCAGCAGCGGTATAACTCGTCCAACTCGGAAGATGCACAAACTGTCGACGAATATTTGGGGTCGATCACTGCCGGCGCAATAAATGGTTATTGGACAGCCGAAAAGGTAACCACCCTGCTGCGATTGGATGAACTGCGCAAAAAACAACTTATCAAACTATCAAACGGCGAAACCAAACGCCTGATGATAGCGGCTGCATTGATAAAAAACCCGGTGCTGTTATTGCTCGATAGCCCGCTCACAGGCCTCGACGTACAAACCCGGGCGGCTTTTAATACGATTATCGATGAGATCGCCGCATCGGGCATCACCATCATTATGGCCACATCTCCCTATGAAATACCGGCAGCTATCACGCATGTTACTGTTTTGAAAGAAGGCGGAATTGAGCAAACCCTTGCCAAAGAAGAATTCAGGGCTGAGGAGTACCTGCAGGACGGTAAAGACGAACTGGATGATAATGAGTTGAAGGCATTACTGAATGAAAACCGGGACAAGCCACATTACCAATACATTGTCAAAATGAATAAGGTACACATCCAATACGGCGACAAAGTGATACTGGATGGCATCAATTGGCAGATCAGCCCCGGCGAGCGATGGGCGCTGCTCGGCCCTAACGGCGCTGGGAAATCAACATTGCTCAGCTTAATTAACGGCGATAACCCGCAAGCCTATGCCAATGATATTGTTTTGTTCGACAAAAAGCGCGGAACGGGTGAAAGTATCTGGGATATCAAAAGCAAAACAGGTTTTGTATCGCCCGAACTGGATCAATATTTCCCGACAGATAACAGCTGCCTTCAAGTGATCGAATCCGGTTATTACGATACGCTCGGCCTGTTCAGGCAAAGCAGCAAAACCAAACAGGAAACCGCCCTGCGCTGGATGAAAGCCCTCGAAATTGAAAAATATGCCCGTGTCCTTTTAAAAAACATCCCAGCAAGCGCCCAACGCCTGTGCCTGCTGGCCCGCGCCCTTGTCAAAAACCCCGACCTGCTTATTTTCGATGAACCCTGCCAGGGCCTCGACGCCCACCAGCAGCATCATTTTAAAACTTTGGTAGATACCATTTGCGGCATGAGCAAGGTGACGCTCATCTATGTAACCCATTACCAGCTGGAAATACCGGATAGCGTGACGAAGGTGTTGAGGCTGGAAAAAGGATTGGTTATTGGGTAAATGTGTTTTTAAACTGGGGTAGAGACCCGATGTATCGCGTCTCTACGGCGGCGGCTATTCGTCACAACCACGTTAACTAATTCGTGTAATTCGCTCAAATTCGTATCCATTCGTGTTGATTCTTATCTTTGTCGTCATGAACACCGCCGATTTGCTGCAATGTGCTTTAAACTTTGAATTTCTAAGCCAGGAAGAAGGTGTTTTTCTATACCAAAATGCCTCCACGCCTGATTTGATGTACGTGGCCAATGAGCTGCGCAAAATACAGGTGCCGCATGGCAAAGTTACCTGGCAGATAGACCGGAATGTAAATACCACCAATGTTTGTATCGCCAATTGCAAGTTCTGTAATTTTTTTCGGCGGCCGGGACACGAAGATGCTTACATTACGGATATTGAAACCTACAAAAAGAAGATAGAAGAAACCTTCCGTTATGGCGGCGACCAGTTGTTATTGCAGGGCGGCCATCACCCTGATCTTGGGCTTAAATTTTATGCGGATACCTTCAGGCAATTAAAAGAGCTCTATCCTACCTTAAAATTACACTCACTTGGCCCGCCGGAGATCGCCCATGTGTCAAAACTGGAAGGCATGAGCCATATCGATGTTTTGCGGGAATTAAAAGCCGCCGGGCTCGACTCGTTACCAGGCGCCGGCGCCGAAATATTGAACGACCGTGTGCGCCGCCTCATCAGCAAGGGCAAATGCGGCGGGCAGGAATGGCTGGACGTGATGCGTGCCGCGCATAAACTGAACCTGCCTACCTCAGCTACCATGATGTTCGGCCATATTGAAACCATTGAGGAGCGATTTGAACACCTGGTTTGGATACGCGAAGTACAGTCCGAAAAACCGGAAGGGCACTACGGCTTTGTCGCCTTTATACCCTGGCCGTTCCAGGACGATGGCACCCTGCTTCGCAGATTACGCGGTATCACCAACAATGTAACCGGGGATGAATATATCCGCATGATCGCACTCAGCCGCATCATGCTGCCCAATATCAAAAATATCCAGGCATCCTGGCTAACGGTGGGCAAGCAGGTTGCGCAGATATGCCTGCATGCCGGGGCAAATGATTTTGGATCGATCATGATCGAAGAAAACGTGGTATCCGCCGCCGGCGCACCACACCGCTTTACTGCCAAAGGCATCCAGCAATCCATAAAAGAAGCCGGCTTCGAGCCGCAGCTGCGCACCCAAAAATATGAATGGCGCGAAATACCTGAGCAAATAGAGGAGCAGGTCATAAATTACTAATGTAGAGACGCAACATTTTGCGTCTCCGGGTATTTTTAGGTATTCCACACACCATGATATTCAAATCGCTCTCTTTTCGTTAATTTCGAACCCGAAAGACTTACGAAGTAAAACGGCGAAGCCCTCAACGAGGCCATTGAAAATAAACAATCCGAGTTAAACTTCGTAAGTCTTGGGTAAATCTTTTACTTTCGGACTAAATGGAAAATATCGAGCAATACATAGAGGCCCTTATATTCGTTTCGGAACAAAGTATCCGTGCGGAGGAAATACTGTATTGCCTGCAAGCTGCATTTGAAGAGGATTTTACCGCTGACGAGATCGATCAGTATCTCAAAAACATCGCTAAAAAATATGAAGCCGAAAATTTCGCCATCGAGCTGGTGAAGATCAGCAACGGTTACCAGTTTTTAACAAAAAAAGCCTATTACCAGGTCGTAAGCCTGCTACAGGCACAGCGCACCAAAAAGAAACTAAGTCAGGCGGCCCTAGAGACCCTTGCTATTATTGCCTATAAACAGCCGGTAACTAAAATAGAGGTCGAGCAGATTCGCGGCGTTAACTGCGATTATTCTATCCAAAAACTGCTCGAAAAAGAATTAATAGCCATTGTTGGCAAGTCGGATACGGTTGGCAAACCCATCCTTTATGGCACCAGCAGCATATTTATGGATTATTTCGGGATCAACAGCATAGATGAGCTGCCACAACTAAAGGAATTTACGGATAACACTGTCTCGATAGGTGAGCAATCTGAATAAACTGTTCGATTAAAAATAATTTCAAAAACTTGTTTTTACTGAAAATGATTTTGATTATTTTTACTAATGAATAATGTTAACGCGATCACTTAAAAAGATTATTTGCATTTTAGTACAAACGAGTTATTATTGAAAAAAGTTTGACGATAAAATTCATGGCAATGGGAACTCCAAAAAAACCTGTAAACAAGAAAGTTGATTCTAAAAACACGGACGGGGACGATGATGATGACAGCTTGCTTGATCAGCCATCAAAGAAAAAGATAGAAGACGATGAGGACGACTTCGATGGCCCTTTAGACGACTTAGGGTACGAAAACTTTGACGATTACGACGACGACGACGATTATTGATCTTCGGCATAAACCAACGCCTTTAAGCATTCAGACAATGGCTCTGGATGCTTTTTTATTTATTTTGACCTGATAAAACGAATGACTGTAACCGAAGTAACCGATAAACCCGGCAGGAAAGCTTTTTTAGATGTGGCCCGCGTTATCTACCATGACGATGATGTGTGGGTGTGCCCGCTTGACAATGATATAGAAGCAGTGTTCGACCCGGCAAAAAACAATTTTCATCGAAATGGCAAATGCACCAGGTGGATACTAAGGGACAATAAGGGTAAACTGATAGGCCGTGTTGCGGCCTTTATCAATTATAAAAAGGCATATCACTACGAACAGCCCACCGGCGGCATGGGTTTTTTTGAATGTATTAATGACGAGAAAGCCGCCTTCCTGCTTTTTGATACCGCAAAAAACTGGCTAAAGGAAAACGGCATGCAGGCCATGGACGGCCCGATAAATTTTGGCGAAAACGATAACTTTTGGGGCCTGCTGGTGGAAGGCTTTACACACCCCTCATATGGCATGAACTATAACATGCCCTATTACCATGCTTTTTTTGAACACTACGGATTTAAAACGCTTTATGCACAAATAACCAACCACCTGGATGTTTACAAACCTTTTCCGGAGCGCTTTTATAAGATCGCAAAATGGGTAACCCAAAAAACCGGCTATGAATTTACCCACCTGAAGGTCAAGCAAATCGACAAATACGCTGCGGACTTTATGGAAATTTATAACGATGCCTGGAAAGATTTTGAAAATTTTGTGCCGATAACACGGGCCACGATAACCGAAAGCTTTAAAAAAATGAAACCCCTGATGGATGAAAACCTCATCCTGTTTGCTTATGTAAACGGCGAACCGGCATCTTTCCTGGTCATACTGCCGGATGCGAATCAAATGATCAAACCGCTGAAAGGGAAGCTAAACTTGTTGGGCAAACTGAGATTTTTATATTATCGCTGGAAGGGCGTTTCGCGCATGCGGGCCATCGTAATGGGAACAAAGAAAAAATTCCAGAATCACGGCATCGAGTCGGGCCTTTTTATTACACTTGGCGAATATGTGTTGCCGCTAAAACAATATACCGAACTTGAGCTATCATGGGTAGGCGACTTTAACGACAAAATGATAGCCTTGCATAACGCAATGGGGGTAAGTTTTGGAAAAAAACACTTAACAATGCGTTGTGTGTTTTAGGTTGCAATGCACGGTTTCAGGCGGTCACCCTGCTGTGGCGCAGCTCTTCAAATAATTCGATAACTTTCTTTTGCAGGTCGATCACCTCCGTCTCCCGGTCCATCAGCTTTTTGTTGATCGCATCCAGTTCGTTAACAACTTTCTGATCCGGATCGGCATCGTTAAAGGTAAGCAATTGAACTACCGACATTTCAAATAAAGCAGCGATCTGCTCAAGTCTCGACAGGTTGACGTCAGTAATTCCGGTTTCAATTTTCGAAAACGCCGGGATGGAAATATCTAAACGCTTCGCTACATCCTCCTGGCTCCATCCCTTCTGATGACGCAATAATCTGATTTTTTTCCCAAGTGTCTTCATGGTGTTTTAATAAGGGGAAGGGTTTTTCCCGTAAGTTAATAAAGTT
>DASRTD010000297.1:0-8183 GCA_035656115.1 Mucilaginibacter sp. | reverse complement strand
TAGCTGTCAAAGACTTTTGTTTCTGCGGTCGTAGGTTTTTCGAACGATAACTTTCCATTGGCGCGCAAATAAATATTTTTTTCGACAGCTTCTTTTGGTGGCCATGCCGAATAATTCATCCATTTGTTTGAGCCAGTTTGGAACGAAATGGCCTCGGCAAATTTACCATCCCCTTTGCCTTTCAGGTACCAGGCAAACCATTTTGCCTGTATCTCCTTGCGGAAATATGTTCCGGTTGCCTGGTCGTCGAATTTGATATTGCCCAGGCTCTTCCCCTCGCCGCCGGCCCAGCCGCCATGGTTCCAGGGGCCGAGCACGATAAAGTTTTGGTTATGACGGTCATTTTTTTCTAAGGTTTTGTAAGCGCTTTGCGGCCCCACCATATCTTCCTGGTCCCACCAACCCGACACATGCTGTATAGCGGTGCGCGGGCTGTCCAGGCGGTAGGCCAAAGCCTGTTTCTGCCAAAAGCTGTCGTAATTGGGATGGGCTATGAAATTATTCCACGTGGGCAGGGTATTATGCGCATATTTTTTGTTGATGTTTGATAGGGGGCCCAGCTTCAGGTACCAGTCGTATGTGTCGTACTGATGGAAATTATAAAGGGAGTCCGTTTTCGCAGCTTCGGTTAAAACGGAATATTCAAAGCCATAGCTTAGCCGGAAAGCGCCGTTATGGTGAAAATCGTCGTTCAGAAACATATCAGCCGGCGTGGCTTGTTCGGATACAGCCTTTAGCGCCGGGTGCGGATCGGTTGCCGCAATGATGGATGTCCAGCCATCATACGAAATGCCGTAAATTCCAGCTTTGCCGTTATTTTCGGGAATATTTTTTAAGAGCCAGTCGATAGTGTCGTATGTATCGCTTGCCTCGTCAATTGTTCCAGGTTTGCTTTTGCTGCGGTTAAACCGCTGCATTTCAAATTTACCTTCCGACAAATAACGGCCCCGTATATCCTGGCAAACAAAAATGTACTCATCTTCGGCCATATCTTTTATATAGCCTATTCGTTCGGGGCTGGGACGTTGATTTACGCCGTAAGGGGTTCGGGTAATCAGGAACGGAAGTTTTTCAGCCTGGTTTTTTGGCGTAAATATTACTGTGTGTAATTTAATTCCATCGCGCATCGGGATCATCACTTCCTGCCGGTTATATTTATCGTCGGGTTTTACATTTTGGGCGAATAAACCGCAAGTATTGAGTGCTAAAAAGACGATAAACGCCATCTTTGTAAATGCTATTTTCATAGTGTGCTGATTAGATCAGTGAAGATAGCAAATAAGTTGATTAGGTTGATTAAGTGAGTGGTTGATTAAGTTGGGGGATGCCTAAATAAACTCAATCAACTTAATCAACCAATCTAACTCAATCAACTAAACAAATGTCTGCCAGCTATAATAATTCCGCATGGTTTTACGACAGGCTTTGCCGCGTGATTTACGGCATGGCTTTGAAGGACACGCAGATCTTTTTGTTGAATTTTATCCCCGGCGGCGCAAAGATTTTGGTTGCCGGCGGAGGAACAGGGTGGATACTTGATGAAATAACCAGGATACACCCCGAAGGCCTGAGCATAACCTACGTGGAAATCGCACCGAAAATGATGGCACTGTCTAAAATGAGAAATGTTGGCGGTAATAGTGTAGGTTTTGTTAATGCAGCCATCGAAGATGTCCCGCTTTCCGCTGATTTTGACGTGATAGTTACCCCGTTTTTATTCGACAACTTTATCCAGGCTAACTTCGAAAGAATTTTTGTCCATACTCACAGCTGTCTTAAGCCCGGCGGCATTTGGCTAAACTGCGATTTTCAACTGACCGGAAGATGGTGGCAAAATGTGCTTTTAAAAATAATGTTTTGGTTCTTTAGGGCAATATGTAATATCGAAGCAAGTAAATTGCCGGACATCCAAAGTCAGTTTTATTTTTTTGGATATAAATGCATTGCCCGAAAAATGTTTTACAGGGATTTTATTATTGCCGGGGTTTATCGGGCAACATAGGAGGCGCGATGCGTTGCATCTCTCACAACGGGTTAAAAAAAGCCTTACCCCGCATATACAAACTTGTAACCAATTCCCCTGACGGTTTGCAAAAACTGCGGCGAATCGGCATTAGTTTCTATCTTTTTGCGCAGCCTTACAATGTGCATGTCCAACGTGCGGGTATTTACGTCGGCGTTGTAACCCCAAACTTCCATCATTAGTTCTTCGCGGTTGATCACCTTATTCTTGTTTTTCAGGAAGTAAAGTAAAATGCGGTTCTCCAAAATAGTCAGCTCAACTTTACGGCCATCGCGAATAAGCAGGTGCGTATTGGGCAGGTGCTCCATATTAGCAAACTTGTATGACTCGGATTTATCCGTATTGAGCGAAAATTTGATCTTGCTGTCAATCATGGCTACCAAAACGTCCATGTTAAATGGCTTGATGATATAGTCCGATACGCCGAAATGATAAGCTTCTATCTTATCAATATCCTGGCCCTTGGCCGTCATCATTATTACCTGGCCTTCATAGCCTTTGTTGCGCACATTCGTACAAACTTCCGACCCCTGCTTCCCGGGTAGCATCCAGTCGAGCAAAACAACGTTTGGTTGTTCGTCTAAAATTATCTTTTCGGCGTCCTGACCGTTACTTGCCTCAAGCACTTTGTAACCCTCCGATTGTAGCCGTTCGGCAACAAGGAAACGCAGGTTTTCATCATCTTCAACCAGCGCAATTTTGATCTCTTTATTCATAATTCAATTTTCATAGGGAAGGATCACTTTAAATTCCGAACCTTCATTTACTTTACTATTAACTGTTATATTACCATCCATAAAATTAACCAGTTCTTTACAAAAAGCCAAACCAAGGCCCACGCTCCCGTTTTGATTGTATTTGTTCTCCAAACGATAAAACTTTTTAAATATATTATCTATTTCAGATTTGGGTATCCCGATGCCCTTGTCGGCAAAACAAAAAACAATATCGCGCTTTTCCGGGTAAACACTTATATGCAGTTCCTTTTTATCGGGGTGCGAGTATTTGTATGCATTTTCAATCAGGTTTTGAAAAACGCTGCCTAAAAGCACCGGGTCAGTATAAAATGATTTTGCCCCGCGCACATCACAGCTTATTTTAAAATCCGGGTATTTTATTTTAAACGTCTCCTTATACTTATGAACAAACTCGTTAACGTCAATTTCCTCTTTTTTAATATCTATCGATTTGTTTTCGAGCTGCGTGAACGATAAAAGTTTGTTCATCAGGTCGTTTAGCTTATCCGCCTCCTCATTTAATATTTTGCCATATTGTTTGCGCTGCCGTTCGCTCAGCCCGCCTTCAGCGCTAAGATTTGAGCCGGCGATTTTAATAACACTCACCGGTGTTTTAAACTCGTGCGTGAAATTATTGATAAAGTCGTACTGCAGTTTAAAAAGCTTGATGTTGATGTCGAGGTTTCGGTAGATCAGCCAGCCTATCAGCATCAAAAAAAAGTAAGTGATCAATACCAGGGCCGCAATCGGCATAAATCGCCTGTTCGTCTCAGTCTGCAGGAAGTTTTTGGCCGAGCTAAAGTATAATTTGAAATCGGAAAAGGCTCCCGTCAGGCCGGCCTCGGTAACGATATTATCATTTCCCGCATCTACAGGGTCGTAAACAAAAGGCTGCACGCTAACGTTCTGGTAGAGTTCCCTGTGCGAGTTTCTGACTTTCAGCAAATGAGGGTCGAGAAAAAAAGTCAGGATATTTTGTTTATAATAAATTGATGGATTACTGTGCAGGCTGAGTTCGTGGTAGGTCTTCAGATCTTCGCGCCTGAAAATATTTGAATAGCTGATCTTTCGGGACTTGATATCATAAAAAGCATTGAAAATATCGTCCTGGCTTGAGGCCTTTGTCGTGTCAGCAAATGCGATGTAGTCACTAAGCTTAACGGCCATTTGTTTAAAATCGTCTTCATTGTTGGTGTTCCATATCCGCAAGCCGCTCAATTTGCCACGTACCGGTAAAAATTGGTACATGGCATTTATGGCTATGCCCAAATTGTTAATAAAAACAGTGCTGTTTTCATGGCTGCTGATAGTTGCATCATAAAAGATAATCTTTTGGACAAAAGGATATAGTGTAAAAACAGAGTCTGCGTATTTTGCCGCCGATGCCGAATCTAAAAAGCCCTGGTATGATGTGATCTCGGGGATTTTATTTTGAACAAGCTCGTTATATGGCTTGATAGTTTGTTCCCAAACATCCACTTTTTTTGTGTCGAACTCATTTTCAACATAACGGGCATTGAGCTCGTAAGACACAAACAGGGCCACCACAAAAATAACCGATATCAATATGAGAAAAGCGATGATCAGTGAAAAATTCTTCCGGTAGATGTCGTTCGGCTTTTTCATCAAAGGCTTTAATCGTTAACCCGCATATTCTGTTCAAGGAATTTTTCTATCTGGGTATACATCTCCATTCTGTTGTCCTGGCTTCTAAAAACCGTTCGCTCGTTAGGCTTCAGGAAGTATTTGGCATTCTCGTTGCCATTTTGCTTCTGCAACTCGCGGACGAACCGGTTCAGCTCACTGATATTGGCACGATCGTCTTTGGCGCCCTGGAAGATCAGCAGAGGCGCTTTTATTTTATCGGTATGGAAAACCGGCGAAATGGCCCGCAAGTGACCGGCGTCGGTTTCCGGGTCGCCAACCATTTCGTACATCATTTTTACCGACGGTTTATAAAATGGCGGGGCGTCCTTAATATAGGTAAAGAAATTAATGAGCGAATGCTGTACTATCGCGCAATTATATAGCTGCGGGTGAAATGAAACGCCATACAAGGCGGAAAACCCGCCGAACCCGGCGCCGAATATGGCGATCCTTTTGGGGTCGGCGGTCTTGTTTTTGATGAGCCAGTTTACGCCATCGGTAATATCCTGTTGAATTTTGCCGCCAACCTCCTTAAATCCTGCGCTATGGAATGCCTTGCCATACCCCGTTGATCCCCTGAAATTGATCTGGAAAACTGCATAACCACGATTAGCTAAAAATTGCACGTCGGGATAATAACCCCACCAAGAGCTTTGATTAAAAGGGCCGTCGTGCGGCATGATTACCACCGGCAAGTCGGTTGTTTTTGAGCCCTGCGGTAAAGTAAGATAACCGTTTATTAGCGTACCGTCGCTGGCTTTGAAACTTACCGGTTGCATGGTACACATTTGTTGGGGTTTAATGCTGGAGTTGATCTCGCCCAGTTTAGTCAGTTTTCCGGTATTGTTTTCGTACAGGAAGTACTCTCCTGGATTTTTATCGGTGTAAATATTAATGATAAACTTGTTTTCGGCGCTGTCCCGGTCAATTATGTTTACCTCATTACCTTTTAGCCGTATCGAAACTTTGTCGTAAATAGCCTTAATACCCTGGTCTAAAAAGTGCTTTTGAGGTTTTGCCGCCTCCCATTTTACAAGCTCGAGCCTGTTTTTGTTTCGCGTATACTCAACATCCTGTATATCGGCGTTGGTGCAGGCGTACACTACCTTCATTTCTTTGCCATCAGCTGCGTTAATCACTACCAAAGCCGTTTTATCGCGGTCGACGTTGGACAGGGCATAGAAATAGTTTTTTTCGCCGGTGAAAGCGATCGGCCTTACCGAAGTTTTAAAGTTGTTTTCGATGATCGGCTTAAACGACGAGCCTTCATTCTGTCTGTACAGTATCGTTTTGTCCACCCCGTCGGATGAAGTAACCAGCCTGATCCTGCCGTCGGCATCCGGGTACCATTCGGTTATATTGCCAGGGTTGATGAGGTAAGGCATCAACTCGCCTGTCCGGATATTCAGCCGGTAGATATCAAAATTTGCCGGGTCGCGCTTGTTCATCCTTATGGTTATTATATCCGGCTCCTGCTTGTTGCGGTTAAGCAGGGTAATGCGTACATTTTTAAGTGAAAGAATATTTTTTACCTTTAGGCTGGGCACATCAAGGGTGTAGAGCTTTATGACATCATCTGCGACAATGTCCTGGAAAAAAACGATCTTATTATCATACGTCCAAAAATAATCGTTGCGTACAGGGTAGTCGCTGAATATGGTAGCTACCTGTTCTTTTCCGTCGATCAATGACTTTATGAAAAGATTCTCTTTATTATTATATGCCTTTAGATACGAAATATACTTCCCATCTGGAGAGATCCTGAAAATGCTTTTCTCCGCTATTTTAAAAAAATCAGAAATCGGTATTTGCCCGGTTTTAGGCGGATTACAGGCGAACAAGACCCCGGCAAAGGCAGCAAAAATAAATATCCTAAAACGCCTTAGCATTTGCGTATAATTAATAAATTAATTAGGTCAAATTAGCTAATAAAATTAATCATTTTTAACTGTCACCATAATTTTACCCGTTAACAGCGTTATTATGGTGGTCGTCCGTTAAGATATTGGCCTCACCCCGGGGCGCAAAATCTAACATTAACAGTTTATTAATGGTATTCAATTTTAAATACTTTAGTTTGATAAACATAGCCACTTTTTTAAATGTGTACATGGTGGAAAAGAGCGGCAATAAATCGTTATTTTTGAAATGATGAAAGGATTTTTGGTTTGTGTTCTTTTGACTTTTGCTGGCCTAACCGGCGCCTTTGCACAGGATAACGACTTGCTGCTGGCCAAACAATTTGCCGCTAACGGTGAAGAGCAAAAAGCGCTCGATATTTATCAAAAGCTGTACAAGCAGGACAATGAACAATATTTTGGCGCCTACTTAAACCTGTTGCTGCAGCTTAAGAAATTTGAAGATGCGGAAAGTCTCGCAAAGAAAATGATAAGAAAGCATCCCGGCGACCAGCAATATGTGATTACCCTGGGGACGGCGTATACGCAGCAGGGGGCCGTTGATAAGGCCAACGCGTTATACGACGATATGATCAAAAACCTGCCGCCTGATCAAAGCCAGATCGCGATGCTTGCTTCGCAATTTTATCAGAATGCAAATATCGATTATGCCATAAAGATATTTGAACAGGGCCGGAGGCTGTTGCATAACGAGACGCTGTTTTCATACGAGTTGATCAACCTGTATCGGTTTAAACGGGATAAGGTTGCGTTGACTGAAGAATACCTAAATTTTTTGCCCATTAACCCCGCCTTTTTAAGCCAGGCCGAGAATGCGCTCTCGGGCCTATATGATGGACCAGCCGACTACGACATGCTGCGGGCGGCGCTATTGAAAAGAATACAGAAAGACCCGCAGCAAACCCTTTACCCCGAAATGCTCACCTGGCAATACCTGCAGCAAAAGGAGTTTGACCAGGCCTTGAACCAGTCGCTTGCGTTAAGCCGCCGGCAAAACGACGATGGCAGCGCCGTTTTTGAGTTATGCTCGACGCTGGTTTCGGATGGGGCTTATGATGAAGCGATAAGGGGATATGAATACCTGATCAGCAAGGGCAAGGATTCGCCCTACTATATTTCGGCCAAGATTGAATTGATCGGCGCCAAAAACTTAAAAGTTACGTCAGGGAAGTACACTACGGATGACCTGCTTAGCCTGGAAAAAGACTATGACGACCTGCTGGCTGAGTTTGGCAAAAGCAATAATACCGCGTTTGCCATGCAAAAACTGGCCAATTTGGAGGCCTTTAAACTGCATAAACTAAGTGAGGCGCAAAAGCTGCTGGAGGAAGTTGTTGCATTGCCGGGCATTAAGCCTACGCTGCTCGCATCCTGTAAGCTCGACCTGGGCGACATATCGCTTTTGAACAACAAACCCTGGGACGCAACATTACTGTACAGCCAGGTGGAAATTGATTACTCCAATACTGCCATCGGGCAGGATGCCAAATACCGCAACGCCAAACTCGCGTATTACACCGGCGATTTCAAATGGGCCAAAGGGCAACTGGATGTGCTAAAAGCCGCTACTTCAGAATTGATTGCCAACGATGCATTAAATTTGTCGCTGCTTATTTCGGATAATATCGTTGCCGATTCAACCGGCGCAGCGCTGAAAATGTTCGCCAGGGCCGACCTGCTGATATTTGCCGAACAGCCTGATAAAGCTTTGTTAACGCTGGACAGCATCGATCAAAAATATCCTGATAATTCGATGGCCGACGGTATACTGATGGCCAAAGCACGCATACTTATCCAGCAAAAAAACTATCCGGATGCCGTTATTTTTTTGAAGAAGATCGCGCAGGAATATAGCTC
>DASRTD010000296.1:0-10105 GCA_035656115.1 Mucilaginibacter sp. | reverse complement strand
CAACACGTGCTTGGTACTTATTTTCTGAATGACGGATGCCCAAAACGGCGAAGCATAATCCAGCCGGTAGAACCTTGAATAGTCTTCCCTTGTCAGAATGATGGTCTCCTTATCACTGAGGTCACCATGTATCTTGATGATATTAACTTTTTTATCATCCCAGGTGCTTACCTGATCATTTCTAAAGATCGTATTTGCCCTCATCCCATATGCCTGTTCAAACAAGCTGTCATAATTTGTTGTAATGATCGTTTGGAAATGAGGAATGGAGGCTACTGCTTCGTGGTCCGTCAAGGAAATCGGGGCAGCAGTAAAAATATTGTCCAAGGTTTCGTTTAAAAAATCGCGGGACCCACCCATCTTTCTCACGATTTCTTCAGTTAGATAGTCAAGCGGCAATTGCGGGGAGATTTCAGCTTGGAGATCAGCCGGCAGCGTTGCATGCAGGATAGCGGCCAACTCTCCTCCAAGCGGATATCCCGCATATTTAGAAAATCCAGCCCCGGCGAAAATGATCACATCTTCCCGCCGTATCGCTTCAAACAATTCTTTTTCCGGCATAGCTTAAACCATATTAAAATCAATCTATTACATTGCTTATTCCTCGCAATCGACCGATAACGAAAGGTCGATTGTCTCTTGCTTCGGGTTCTTTACTAACTTACCATCTGTCAATAAAATACATTCAGGTGCCATAAATTCCATATACCTGGCCGTTGAAAATACCGACCTGATGCTGCTTATGAGCCTTTTTTTGAGTTCCCCGAGGTCCTTTAAGACTACTGCTCCGTTAGTTGAACTGGTGGTTTCACCCGCATCATCGGTGTACGTACCCCATGTAAAAAGCGGCCTGCAAAAATCCTGCGCAAACCGCAGCTCCCAAATCCTCGGATTTGCAGCATTGTGGATCGTATTATTCGTCCACTTATAAACTCTTAACAGGTCGGTAACATTCATGTCCGGAAGAAAAAACAGGTCGCTGTTCTCGTTAATAAAACCGGGAAAATAGTCGTGTCGTATCTTGACACCGTCCCTGTCATCGGTCAACACATCAAATACACCGCAAAGCCGCTTAAACTTTAATTCTAACGCTTGCCTGAGTGTAAAGACCGCGATATTGGTGGCCATTTTGCGGTCGAAAATGTTTTGCTTATATAAGCCGTTCCAGTAGAGGTTGTTACTGATCAGGAATATCTCCGAAGTCGAATTGTGGTAGGATTTCCAACCTTTAAATAAAACAAATTCAGGGTTCTTCTTTCGTTCAAAATATTCCACGAATGGCCGCACGTCGAAAATAAATTCGTGGATGAGGTCACTGCAGCGGCGAATTGAATAGTTTGATATTTTCGGATCAGTGGCTTCAATTTCAGCAACTACATCATTGAACTTACGATTAGCCAAAGCTATCGTCACTTTTGCGAAGCTATATAAGTCTACATCTTTACTAATCGCCCTTTCGTTTTTAAATAAAGCGCCGATAACATAACTGGCATTACCTGAATGATCTTTCTTAACCGACGTTGCCGTGAGTTGATTCAGATAAGCCTGGAAGCCTTTCAGGCACGTTGCTGTTGACAGTTTCCGCTTAGGCGGAGGCAACACCTTCCTGACCTTCGCATCTCTTAGTTTCGCAAGTAATTCGTTAACGTATATCTCCATTGCATAGGCTAATGTGCACCGGTTCCAAGGTAAGCCGAGATAACTTGATGGCTTAACTTAGTGAACAATGGCGCTAATTCTTTAATCAATTCATCCATGCCTTTACTTGCCGCCGTTTCAAAGATGATCCCGTAAACTTGTTGGTACCACTTTTTCTTTCCCAAAATGTATAAGGTTTTAAGCTCGGTCACATCGCCGGCGAGTTGCTCCAACAGTCCAGTCATAGCCTGTAAGTCATCAAATAAAATATGTTCGCCCGTTTTGATCTCATCGAGGCGTGTACCGATTTCATCGATAGCGTTATTGTTGCTGATTATTTCTTCAAATGTAAACGTATCTCCAGCTATCTTCAGGCCATTTTCGTCAAGCTTCCCATATAAGTAATAAAGAAATTCCTGGCCTTCCGGAACTACACGGCAACCGGGTTTGTTACATTGACTTTCATGCAATGCTATCTTTTCAACTACGTGGTTGACTAAATATCCCAGGAACTGTACCTTGTCGGCATTCGTGTTAAGTTCCCAAAGTTGCTGTTGAACATTATCTGTTGATTCTTTAAAAGGAAACACCGGCCCGTGCAGCTTCCAGCTACAAAATTTTTGAGCTTTCCGGTTGACAACTGATGCAAATGGGAAGTCAGGTAGGGGAATGGTTTGATAAGATTTTTCGGTCATTTGGTTAGCTTCAGATAGGCTAATATCGGCAAAATATTACACTGTCCCCAATTCCGATTTTCCTGCCTGAAAAAAAATCAGAAAAGCTTCCCATATAGCGATGTTTACCGCTGATTAAATTCGCCTATTGATATGTAAGCGTTTAGTGATAAGTGGCGGTCGGCAAATGCTTAAAGCTGCTTGATCAAACAACTTTCTTCGTATCTTTAGCCTACAATCAGATGTTAAAATTGAGGGTGTATATTTCGCCGGAACAAAAAGAGATCACCGAGCCATTTTTGAAACTTTACGAACCGTTAAGTTATCAGGGCACAGTTACACCTAACCGTACCGAATCAAGACGTTTGAAGCAGCAAACAAAAGAATGCCGGTTCTGCAAAAGAAAAAAGGGCGAGGTTACATTTAAACAGGATACGCACCTGATCTCTAATCTTTTAGGGCAAAATAACTTCTATTCATCTGACGAATGCGACGCTTGTAATCAGTATTTCAAGGAAGCTGAAGGGGATCTTGCGAAATATTTAGGCATTTCGCGCACTGTCGATCACTTGCGAAACGACGTAAAGGCACCGGCCTTTGAATCATCGGGTGGCGGTGTACGTGCCAGAAATCTGGGTAATGATTTTCTTTGGTTTCAGAATGTCAAGCCCGGCAATGGAGAGTTTAATGTCGATCTGCAAAATGGGAAGGCTAATATTAGTATGGAAACCCAAAAATTCAAGCCTGAGAATGTTTATAAAGCTTTGCTGAAGATGGCGATTGGTAATTTACCGGCAGAAGAAGTCAACTCCTACGATGCTATACTGGATTTTCTGATGAACATGGACAGCCGGACGGGCTTTAACCATATCAAACGGGTGGTTGTTACCGAAACGGAACTGACTTTGGCGCGTCCATTTGGTGTGATTTTTCGTAAACGAGATGACATCAGCCAATCGGAACTGCCACAATTCATTTTTTGCTTGTATTGCGGCAGTTTGCTGTTTCAGCTTAATATCCCTGGTTACAATTCACGTGCCTTGCCTGCACATCATGCTACTTTTCCGGTTGCGCCCTACATACAATTAAATATTAACGACCCTCAACCCAATATCATAGACGCGGTTTGGACAGAAGTCCTGTCATCAGGCACTGCGACCACAAACGGGAAAAAATTGGTGATGGAATTCCCGGTTGACAATCTGGTCGGTAT
The DNA here is from genome assembly GCA_035656115.1 of Mucilaginibacter sp. Lineage (GTDB taxonomy): Bacteria > Bacteroidota > Bacteroidia > Sphingobacteriales > Sphingobacteriaceae > Mucilaginibacter. The sequence continues at coordinate 6,580 of DASRTD010000296.1, read as the reverse complement.
TCCCCTTGGCATTGATTTGGAAAAATGGCTTGGAGATTTGGACAAGGGGCGATTAAATAGGTGAATATTCTCGCGACCTATAAACAAGAGGAGCACCTAATTCCGCTTCCAGTTTAGCCATACGCCCGTACTCTATAAAGTAATAAATACGGGCGTGTAATAATTCGGTTAAGCGGACATTAGCAGTCTAACTTTCTGTGGCGATTTCGTCTTATTTTCTTTTTTGATGGAGAGTAATTTAATAACCGCCCCCTGCACTTCATCAATAATCACCCAATTCTTAGAAAGGTATATATCGGTTACTGCCTTCGATTGATCCTTATGGTTTAGCGCCAGCGCAACATCGTCTTTACTAAAGCGGCAAATATTCCTTGCCCAATCGCCGAAAGCATGCCGGGCGTCATAAAATTCTAAGTCCGGTATGGAGAGCGATTTACCGATCCCATGTATGCCTTTCATCAGCGCATTGTCTAAGGTAATATGCGTGGAATAACGCCCCTGTAGCTTGCCAGCATACTTCGTGTAAAGCGGGGTGGCCACATTCGGAATGTTTATACTGATAAAAGCCTTGTCTTTCCTGCGTGATTTGGTCTTTGAGCGATTGTAATTCACTCTGTGCTTTAAAGTCTCATCAGCGGGTAATTTGTGCAGGTCTGCGGCATTCATGCCGCACAAGTAAAAACTCAGCATGAACAAATCCCGTGCAAGTTCCATCCGGCTATCTTTTGGCGCATCGAAATCGCGGATAGCCAAAACCTGTTTAATCGTGAGCTTGGGTTTCTCATTTTCCGGTACAGCCACCAGTTTATACTTTTTAAACGGATAGTGTTTTACGACCACGATACCTAAATCCTCGTCATTATAGTGATCCCTGATATTGTTAAACAGGATGCGCAGGTCCCGCATGTGGTTATGCAGGCCGGTGTCGCTCAAGCCCTGAACCGTCCTGGTGTAAGAGTTGCCGAATTGATCCGGCCGCTCGATCTCCCGCGCTTGTCGCAGGTATTTCTCGTAATCATACAACATCTTCGACCTGATCTCTGTCACCGGGATGATCTTTGAACCAAAAAAATCGACAAGACTATTCACCACCTTTGTCATATCGGCGGCACTTGCCAGCCTGTTTTTTTCTTTTAATTCCGCAATGCGATTAAATGCAAATTCGATAACATTGATTTGCTCTGCGGAAATAGCACCATCATTGACTAGGTAATCGATCAGCCGCTCCACATCGTACAATTCAAGTTTAGGGCCGAGTTCTGAAATTTTTGTCCGGTAATCATCCAATACCGGATTGACCGCCTTTAAGATAATCGGATCTTTGATCGTATGATCCGACCGGATTTGTTTTTGACCCACAAAATGGTGGGTCTTGATGTAAAGGGTCTTACCGTTATGGTTTACCCTGATCTTTACATTCCATGTGCCATCTTTCTTTTTTTCTTTAGGAATAATAACTTCCCTGACAGTTGCCATCTTTTTAAAATTTAGCGACCTCCAAAAATTCTTAATTATTTCTTAATTTTTTTTGGTCAATTCAACAAAAAAACCTGTTTAATTCGCTAAATCACTCGATTAAGCACTTGGAAGAGATATGGCCAGATCGGCCAAAAGCAAGTCAAAAATACGCTTTAAAGCATAAAAAAAGCCCATTTTCGCTAAGAAAATAGGCTTTTTATGCTTGTGGTACCACCTGGATTCGAACCAGGGACACAAGGATTTTCAGTCCTTTGCTCTACCAACTGAGCTATGATACCGTCCCGTTGGGGCTGCAAATGTAAGACTTTTTTTATTTCGGGTTAATTTTTTTGAAAAATTGTTGAAATGTTGGAATGTTGTAAAATTGAAATGTTGTAAGGTTGAAATGTTTGGGTCTTACCATACCAAACAACAAAGTGGCAGTTAAGCACGGCAACATTCCAACCTTTCAACTTTACAACATTACAACAAACAGAAAAACAGACCAAACATTCCAACTTTTCAACCTTACAACATTAAAACAATAAAAACTATATTTGAGAAATTACTATGCACGCATAATGATTGCACAGATCCTGTTTATCATCATCCTGGCTGCGGCCATCTATCTTTTCAGCAAAAATGTGGGTGCCATCAGGCGAAATATCCTTTTAGGCAAGGATACCAACCGCTCCGATAACCCGGCACTGCGCTGGAAAACCATGGCAAAAATAGCCCTGGGCCAAACCAAAATGGTAACCCGACCATTGGCTGCTGTGATGCACTTTTTTATCTACGTGGGCTTTATCATCATCAATTTGGAGGTGATGGAGATCATGCTCGACGGCGTTTTCGGCACGCACCGTATTTTTTCGAGACCGCTTGGGAGCCTGTATGGCTTACTCATCGGTGGGTTCGAGATCCTGGCGGTTTTGGTGCTGGTTGCCTGCGTTACTTTTTTGGCGAGAAGAAATATCGCGCATTTGAAGCGGTTCAGCGGGGTGGAGATGACCGAATGGCCGCGATCGGACGCTAATTATATCCTCATCATCGAAATATGTTTAATGACAGCATTTTTAACAATGAATGCTGCCGACCATAAACTGCAGTTGCTAAATTATGGTCATTATATTAAGGCGGGAAGTTTTCCCATAAGCCAGTTTATAGGCCCATTGCTTCCGGATAGCGCAGCTTCGCTGGAGATTGTGGAGCGCGTTTGCTGGTGGTTCCATATTATCGGAATACTGGCATTTTTAAACTATCTCCCCTACTCCAAGCATTTTCATATCCTGATGGCTTTCCCGAATACTTATTATTCTAACTTAAATCCAAAGGGAGAGTTTACTAATATGGCTTCGGTGACCAACGAGGTAAAGGCAATGCTCGATCCGTCATTTGTGCCTGAAACTACCGGTGAGCCCGGCCGCTTTGGCGTTAAAGACGTAACCGATCTTACCTGGAAAAACCTGCTCGAAGCCTATACCTGCACCGAATGCGGCAGGTGTACTTCGGTTTGCCCGGCCAATCAAACCGGTAAGCTGCTGTCGCCACGGAAGATCATGATGGATACCCGCGACCGTATTACAGAGGTTGGCAAAAACATCGATAAAAACGGAAAAGATTACAAGGACGACAAATCATTGCTGGATAATTATATTACCCGGGAAGAACTTTGGGCCTGCACAACGTGCAATGCCTGTACCGAAGCCTGCCCGGTAAATATCAACCCGCTGGAGATCATTACCGAAATGCGCCGCTACATCGTAATGGAAGAATCGCAGGCCCCCGCCAGCCTGAACAATATGTTCGGCAACGTGGAAAATAACGGCGCACCATGGAAATATAGCGCGGCGGACAGGTTGAATTGGGTAGGGGAAAAGTAATAGTAGCAGTGGCAGTAGCAGTGAGAGTCCATGGTCGATAGACCATAACAGGACAGAGCTGAAAGCTGTAAGTAATTGATAAGAGAATAAGAAAAGTGAGCTATGGTCTATGGATTATCGACCATGGACCAAACCATAAATCCGAAATGGAAAATCCGAAATCCGAAATAACCATCCCCACTATGGCCGAAATGGCCGCTGAAGGTAAGCAGCCCGAGATATTGTTTTGGGTGGGCTGCGCCGGCAGTTTTGACGAACGTGCGCAAAAGATCACCCGCGATATTTGTAAGATACTGAACCATGTGGGGATGAGTTTTGCCGTGCTGGGTACCGAAGAAAGCTGCACCGGCGATCCTGCCAAACGTGCCGGCAACGAATTTTTGTTCCAGATGCAGGCGATGGCCAATATACAAGTGCTTGACGCTTACGAAGTAAAGAAAATCGTAACCGGTTGCCCGCATTGCTTCAACACCCTAAAAAATGAATACCCCGGATTAGGCGGGAATTACGAGGTGATCCATCACTCCCAACTCATACAGCAACTCATTGACGAAGGCAAGTTAAAAGCGGAAGGCGGCGAAAGCTTTAAAGGCAAACGCATCACCTATCACGACCCCTGTTACCTGGGCCGGGGCAATAACGTCTACGAAGCGCCACGAAAAGCCCTCGAAGTTTTGGACGCCGACCTGGTTGAACTGAAACGCTGCAAATCCAACGGCCTGTGCTGCGGCGCCGGTGGTGCGCAGATGTTTAAGGAACCTGAAAAAGGTAACAAGGATATCAATATTGAGCGGATGGCGGATGTTTTGGAATCAAAAGCGACCGTGGTGGCTGCCGCCTGCCCATTTTGTATGACAATGCTAAGCGACGGCGTAAAACTCGAAAATAAAGAGCAGGAAATACAAGTGCTGGATATTGCGGAGATTACAGCAAGGACGAATGGGCTGTAGTTTAGCGATATTAATTCCCTCAGACATAACCGGGAACGGCGCCTGAATTTCTACCAATTATTTGCAATATCCCTTAAGTTTTTCGTGTACGCATCAAGAATCAATCTTTTTAAGGGATTTTCGCCAGATAAAATCAAAGTGCTATACCATTCGATGCCACGATGCACAACTGAAGTATGATGACATTCGACCTGCGCCGGCAATTCTTTACACCAATTCTTAAAAACGATGCTACGATGCCTGGCAAATCCATCCTCATTGAAACAATCATAAGTAACACAAGCGTGCTCCATTTTGTCAAACAGCCTTACAGCTATTTCAACAAATGTTAATTTTATTTTAGGATCATATTTCTTTTGAAAATTTTTGCACTCAAAATTTCCGTTTCGAACGAATGAAAAATAATAAATAATGTGCTTGTTATCATCCGCATCTATCAGCGGGTATTCTATAAAATAAACATCGTAGATATCTCCGTTATCAGTAATAAAGGAATAGGAAAAATCCGGATTAAGTACAATATTATAATGGAGCGACAATTTTAATACCTTTTACCGAAGACACTTTCTTTCCGCTTTTTACAGTTTTAACAATTTTTTTTTTGTCCTCCATCATCTGTTCGAACGGATTAAAAGCAACTGGCTTTTCCGTAGTATCGGTGGTTTTTTGAGTTGCCATTGTCGTTTTGATAATTGTTCTAACGCAAATATAATAAAAAAGTTAGTAAAAAATTTACGTCCAAAATGAAAATCGCACAAGGCTGCCGCTTTCTCGCAAGACTTACAACTTATTCCAACTCCCTCACACCCACTTACTCAAAAACTGGCTAAAGGCATCCTTATACTGATCCCCTACGGTGATATTCACCTTGCCGATCTGGAGGGCATTGCGGGTAATGGAATTGATCTTATCCAATGATACGATAAACGAGCGGTGCACACGCATAAACTTTTTGGATGGCAGTTTTTCTTCCAGCGATTTTAGGCTGGTGAGCGAAAGGATGGCTTTTTCCTGGCTTTTCAGCCAAACTTTTACATAATCCTTCAATCCTTCAATATACAGTATGTCGCTCAGCGCGATGCGCACCAATTGGTACTCAACTTTCAGAAAAAGATATTCGTCTTCAATCCGTTCTTCGGGTGGAAGAGCAGCGGTTGCAGTGGAAGTGGCAGGAGTATTGGAGCGTTGCACCAGTTCGGCATAATTCAGCGCTTTGGTGGCCGCATGCAAAAACTCTTCGTAGTTAAAGGGTTTCAACAGGTAATCAAGCGCATCAACTTTATAACCTTCCAGCGCAAACTGGTTATAGGCGGTGGTGAAAATGATGCGGGGCTTATCGCCCTTGCTGTTATCCAGCACGCGGGCCAGCTCGATGCCGTTCAGGTCGGGCATCTGGATATCCAGGAAGATGACGTCGATTTTCTGCGAATGGACCGCTTTCAGCGCTTCAACCGCGCTGGAAAACTTTCCAACCAGATTCAAAAATGGCGTTTGCCCGATAAATGAGGTGACCAGCCCGAGCGCCAAAGGCTCATCGTCAACCGCTATGCAATTTAATATCATGACAGATCAAGCGTTAAATGAACTGAATAGGTATTTGCGGCGGTATCTTCGTTGATGCTCAGCAGGTATTTGCCGGGGTAAAGCAGGTCGAGCCTGCGCCGGGTATTGTTGAGCCCTATACCGCTTCCTGCCTCTAAGTTATTGTTTTGTTCTTTAATAACAGTATTGATCACGTTTAAATCAACCACCGAGCCTTGCTGGCCGATATTGATGTCGATATAGCTGGGGTTGGTAGCGCTTACACCGTGCTTAAAAGCGTTCTCGATAAAAGGCAAAAAGATCATCGGCGCAATGGCCACATCTTTTAATGCAGCCGGCGATTTAAAATCGATCTTCACCACATCTGTAAGCCGCAATTGCATCAGGCTGATATAATCCTTCACAAAAGCGATTTCCTGGCTGAGCAGCGTCGTGGCATTTTGCGTATCATACAACACGTAACGCATCATCCGCGAAAGCTGGTGAATGGCCTTGCGCGACGTCTCGGCGTCCACATGCGTAAGGGCGTAAATATTATTAAGCGTATTGAAGAAAAAGTGAGGGTTGATCTGCGCTTTAAGGAATGATAGTTCGGAGCTGATCCTGTCCTGTTCCAGTTCCTGGTGGACTATCCGGTCCTTCTGCCACTTTTCCATCAGCGTAATGCTGGTGCTAACCCCCAGTACAAGTGCACACAAGCTGATCATTGGCGCGATGGAACCTAATTCCCATTCGCTGTGCTGGTGA
>DASRTD010000295.1:0-12936 GCA_035656115.1 Mucilaginibacter sp. | reverse complement strand
ATTGGCCGCAAGCGCAGCGTGGTAATCTTCGCCTTCGGCGCCAATTACGGCGATAAGGGCATCAACCGGAACGGCTTTACCTTCATCAACACCAATATAAAGCAGGGTGCCATCCTGGTACGATTCAAAATCCATGGTGGCTTTGTCGGTCTCAATCTCGGCCAAAACATCGCCCGATTTTACCTTGTCACCAACCTTTTTATGCCATTTGGCCAATACCCCTTCGGTCATGGTATCGCTCATTTTTGGCATTTTTATTAGTTCGGCCATATACTACCTGGTAAATTTTAGTTTATAATTTCAGTTTAAATGTAGCGATTAGCTCCGGATAAAGGGGTAATCTTTTTCAACATACACATCGGTATAAAGCTCCGTTGCTTCCGGCCATGGCGACTCTTCCGAGAATTTAACCGATTCATCTACCTCAGCCTTTATTTTGGCTTCCATGTCTTCAAACCATTTCTCGTCCGCATAGCCTTCCGATATGATGGTATGTTTTACCAGTTCAATGGGGTCTTTGGCTTTGTATGATTCCAGCTCTTCTTTGGTGCGGTATTTCTGCGGATCAGACATCGAGTGGCCTTTATAACGATAAGTGCGCATCTCTAAAAAGGTCGGACCTTCGCCGGCGCGTGCGCGCTGAGCCGCTTCGTCCATCGCTTTGTGTACGGCTGCAGGGTCCATGCCGTCGACAGCCGAGGATGGTATGCCGTAAGGCAGGCCTATTTTATAAATATCAGTGTCGGCGGTTGTGCGGGCAACCGAAGTGCCCATGGCGTAACCGTTGTTCTCGCAAACGAAGATCACCGGCAATTTCCACAGCGCAGCCATATTAAAGGTTTCAGTAAGCGAGCCCTGCCTAACTGCGCCGTCGCCCATGTAGGCCACATTCACAAACCCGCTTTTCTTATATTTTTCGGCGAAGGCAATGCCGGCGCCGAGCGGCACCTGGCCGCCAACAATACCGTGGCCGCCATAAAAATGATGCTCTTTGCTGAACATGTGCATCGAGCCGCCCTTGCCTTTGGAGCAACCTGTTGCCTTGCCGTATAACTCGGCCATTATTGCATTGGCGCTCACGCCTTTTGCAATGGCATGCGCGTGGTCGCGGTACGCGGTGATCATGCTGTCTTCGGGTTTTAATACCGACATAGCGCCGGCCAAAACAGCCTCCTGCCCAATATACAAATGGCAAAACCCCCTGATCTTTTGCTGACCGTATAACTGCCCGGCTTTTTCTTCAAAACGGCGCATCAGCAGCATGGCCTCGTACCACATCAGGTACGTGTCTTTAGTTATTTCGATGGAATTCATGTACTAAATTAAACGATCGATTTTTCGAACAAAGCGCAAATCTAATTATATCCTTGAAAATATCGAAACTGCCACAACTTTGTTAAGGGAATTTAGATTTTTTTTTGATTTATGATAAAATATCTGCCCTAAAATGTCCGTTTTGTTAATTTGTTAAGAACATCCGGGCGTTTTTTTGCGTATAAAAGATCAATTTTGAACGACTTAACTAAAAATCAGCATTTTAACCTCAGGTTAAGTTTTTTAATAATTAACATTTGTAACTAAATGTTGAAAAAAGTTGACATTACTATTGCATTTATAAATAATTTAAATAGTTTTGTAGCGCACAGGAGACAGGGTGTCCAGTTTAATAAACAATTTGTTGACCTAACTACAACAAACTAAAGATTAAATGAAGAAATTATTTATTGGTATCGCATTATTATTCAGTGTATTAGCCACCCAGGCTCAAACCACTAAAACCAGCCAGCCACCCGCTGATGACAAAAACTCCGACGACCAGGAAAGTTTAGCAAAAGATTACCTCTCACAGATCATGGGCGTTGCTTTATCGGCAACATCAAACATGAAACTGTTCCACTTTGTTTATGATTGGATAGGTACCCCTTACCATTTTGGCGGCAGTTCAAAAAAAGGGATCGATTGCTCGGGTTTTACTAAACAGCTGTATAGCGATGTTTTTAATATGGACCTTGAGCGTAATTCAAGGGATATTTTCAGCATGGTAACCCCGGTAAAGAAGGAGGACCTGCAGGAAGGCGATCTCGTTTTCTTCAAAATACATAGCCGCCGCATTTCGCACGTTGGCATATATTTAGGCAATAACCGGTTTGCACATGCTTCGTCAAGAGGCGTGGCCATCAGCAGCCTCGACGATTCTTATTACCGCCGATACTTTTACCGTGGCGGCCGGATGCTGGAGTCGTTCAAGGAAGAACTTTCGAAAGAGGATAATTCCGTAAAAAACTAGGCGAAACGCTTATCTCGCAGCAAACCAATAATTTAACAAGATTTAAGATAAAATATTAAAAAAATCCTTCCAATTTTGGGGGGATTTTTTGTTTGTATGCGTTTCCTTGTCATTTCACTTCTGGCGATGCTGTTGTATTCCTCGTGCGGGGAAACAACGGATAGTTTTGAGCCTGAAAAGCAACCGGCAGCAAAGCCAAAAGAAATTATTCAGCCAAAGCCAATAGTAAAACCTCCTCCCGATTCGGTTTGCATTGCAGCCGTAGGTGACATTATGCTGGGGACATCTTATCCTGACAACAAGAATCTGCCGCCTTACGGGGCAAAAAATAGTTTTAATAATGTAGCGGATGAATGGCACGATGCCGATGTAAAGTTTGGCAACCTGGAAGGCACACTGCTGGATACCGGCGCGCCCGCACATTTTAAACTGCATCAACTAAGCAGGGCCTGGCTGTTCCGCATGCCGGTAAGCTATGCCGGCGTTTTGAAAGGTGCAGGGTTCAACCTGTTGAGCCTTGCCAACAACCACATCAATGATTTTGACGATAGCGGCCGGATCAGCACCACAAAAACGCTGGACAGCGTGGGGATACACTACGGCGGCCTGTATACCAACCCCGCTTCGATTTTTAAGATACGCGGGATAACCTATGGCTTTTGCGCCTTTTCACCTAACGGGACGACGCTCCCGCTGCTCAACTTAAAATTGCAGCGCACTATCATCAGGCAGCTCAAACAGCAATGTGATATTGTTATCGTATCCTTTCACGGCGGCGGCGAAGGGGTTGCCTACGAGCATATCCCCTGTACTTATGAGAAGTTTTTTACCGAGAACCGCGGCGATGTGCATGCATTTGCACATAACGCCATCGACGCAGGTGCCGACATCATCTTTGGCAATGGCCCCCACGTTTGCCGGGCTATGGAGGTGTACAAAAACCGGCTTATCGCTTATAGCCTGGGTAACTTCTGCACGTACCGCTGTGTAAGCGTGGCCGGCGTTTGCGGGATGGCGCCGGTGCTGAAAGTGTACCTGAATAAGAAGGGTGAATTTTTAAGCGGTAAGATCATCGCCAATACGCAAACCCATGATAATGGTGTCGCTCCAGACGGCCTTAACCGGGTTGTCGGCCATATCAGGATGTTAACAGCGACAGACTTTGAACGACCGGGCTTAAGAATATTGGATGACGGCCGGATATTGAAGTATTAAGTCAGAAGTCCTAAGCCTGTTTTTCATTTTCCGACTTAAGACTTCTGACTTTCGACTTTAGGCTTAGCACTAAGCCGTGTCACTCGTTGTCCGTACGAGGCTTACGCCGGTGAAGAAAAAGATGATGCCGATCACGCCAACTACGATCATCGTGCTATAGGCGCTGCTGTGCTTTATTATATCGATACCGGTAATGATGAGGCCGATTATTCCAAGGACGGTTAGAATTGCTCCGAACGTGCGTTTCAAGTTCATATTGTTGTGTTGTTATTAAACTATTTTAATTTAAACAAATAGCACACCAAATAAATACCATTATATTTATAGCAACTAAAATCCTCAATTATGGCACCTGAAATAACCACCCTTATTATCATTTTTGTTCTGTTAGTTGTTTTGTTCTCCTCGTTTGTGACTGTAAAACAAGGCACAATTGTCGTAATAACCGTATTTGGCAAGTACCGCAGGATACTGGCGCCGGGCTTAAATTTTAAAATACCGCTGATAGAGGCAGTATATTCAAAAATATCCATCCAGAACCGTTCGGTGGAGCTCGAGTTCCAGGCCGTAACCTTCGATCAGGCGAATGTTTACTTTAAAGCGATGCTGCTTTATTCCGTCCTGAACCAGTCGGAAGAGGCCATAAAAAATGTTGCATTTAAATTTGTCGACGAACGTAACCTTATGCAGGCACTTATACGTACAGTAGAGGGTTCTATACGCGCGTTTGTTGCAACGAAGCGGCAGTCGGAAGTATTGATCCTCCGCCGCGACATTGTTGAGCATGTAAAGGAGCAATTGGATGTGGTTTTGGAAGGCTGGGGCTACCATTTGCAGGACCTGCAACTGAACGATATCACCTTTGACGATGTGATTATGAAGTCGATGAGCCAGGTAGTAGCTTCAAACAATTTGAAGGCGGCTGCTGAAAACGAAGGACAGGCTTTGCTGATCACTAAAACAAAAGCCGCGGAAGCTGAAGGTAATGCGATAAAAATATCGGCGGAGGCAGAACGGCAAGCTTCACAGTTGCGCGGACAGGGCGTTGCTTTGTTCCGCCAGGAAGTGGCAAAAGGTATGTCGGTAGCCGCGAAAGAGATGCAGGACGCGCACATGGATACTTCGGTAATATTGTTTACGATGTGGACAGAATCGATCAAACACTTTGCCGAACATTCCGAGGGAAATGTGATCTTCCTCGACGGATCGACCGATGGTATGGAGCAGACTATGAAAGAATTAATGGCATTAAACCAATTGCATAGCAATCCAGTCAAAAAGTAAATTTTTACAAAAACGATAAATGGGGAAGAGATTTGAGGAGTTAATTTACGCCACTTTACTATTATTAATTTTTTCGGCTTCGGCTTCGGCCCAGCCATATAGGAGGTTAACCCCGGCTGATTTCAGGGGGGCAGCCAGGCCTGGGAATTTCGCCGAGGTGGCTGAAACCAGCTGTACCATCGAGTACGCCTACACGGCACGGCGGGAAAATGATTATTACGTCCTGAGTTTTAACATCAGGCTGATCATGAACAATGATCAGTCGTGGATGGACAGGAGCAGGGTTAATACGCCGGCGCTGATGGCCGAGATATTAAAGCACGAACAGGGCCACTATAATATTTCGTACCTGGAGCAACAGGAATTGCTGCGAACCGTCAGTCGTACTGTATTCCGGGATAATTACAAGCAGGAAGCCAACGCAATTTTCGAACGCGTAGATGCCAAATACAGGCAGTTGAACCTGGATTATGATAACGATACGCAAAACTCCATGAACAAGGTTCAGCAGCACAGCTGGGATGCTTACTTCGCCCGGGCGCTCTCCTCAGTGTTAGGCAAGGACAATTACTATGCCGTGGCCAACGAAGGCAGCACCACGCTTGAGGATAACCGCTAAGACCGTGGTGAGTCCTGTATAGCGAATATACCGAGCTTAATTTCTGCCTTCGTCCGCCATAGCTTCAGCGGCGGCGGATCACTGTCCCACGTCCCACCCGGCACGCGTGAATACACCTGGCACACCTGGCACACAAATTTTTTCTGTGATTTACTTGTGTTTATCAAGAATTTTCTTTACAATTTTATCGGCATTATTAAAAGCGATTGATCGTACCGCGACAATTTGCTTATTAAACACAAATGTTTATACCTTTATACCTTCACTACTTAGTGTAATATCACATCCACCTGTAGTGGGCTTAACTAACTGAAATATAATCTTTACCTCTTAGGCTATGAGGCTACTTAATTCATATCGGGACGATGAATTGGTTACCCTTTTAACACAAGGTGACGAGGCTGCGTTCAGCGAAATTTATGAACGCTACTGGCTTAAGCTTTATAACGAAAGTCATAAAAGACTGAAGGACGAAGACCTTTGTGCCGATGTTATACAAGATATTTTTGCTGACCTTTGGCTAACCAGGGAGAACAAGAAAATTGAAAACCTGGCAGCTTACTTATTTACCGCAGTGCGGTATCGTATTATTTCTTTGTATAAAAAGGAGAAGCATTTCGGAGCTTTTGTCGAGCCTATTGAATTGATGATTGCTTCTGCCTCGGATCCCGACTCCCTTTTCTTCGAGAAAGAGATTCGTGAGTGTATTGATATTTGGCTAAATATGCAGCCCGAGAAAAGAAAGCAAGTTTTCAGGATGAAATTTGGCCAGGATCTTTCCACCCGCGAGATTAGCGAGTTACTGAATGTTTCGCAAAAAACAGTGCAAAATCAGTTTACAACCTCATTAAAATTGCTTCGGGTGCATTTAGCGAAGATCATATCATTGATGCTCTGACTAGCCTGATGACGCGTTTATCCCCGGAGGAAAAAAAATTTAACAATTGAGTGGGAGATTCACGCATGTTTTGATACATGTAGAAAAAACCGCTTATGCCGCCTCAACTAAAGAAAGATTTTTTAAAGCTGGTAGAAAAGTATTTGAACGGCAGTGCATCCGCTGAAGAGATAAATACCATTGAAAATTATTATGCTCAATTTTCCAATGATCCGGATATTACGGATAGTTTAGATGAAAATGAGATCAATGCACTTAAAGCCGCGCTTCGGCAGAAAATAAACACCAGGATAAACCAGGTTCAAAAGCGGAATGTACTTATTTTCAAAAAGCATTATTTACAATGGGCCGCGGCAATTTTATTGTTTTCGCTGCTTTCGTTGTTTGTTGCAAACTGGTTAAGACATCAGCCAATCACACTTCAGGCGCAAAATCACGACCTGGCGCCGGGTGGCAACAGGGCGACTTTAACGCTCGCCAACGGTTCAAAAATTAATCTGAATAGTACAAAAAACGGCGCATTTACCACGCAGCCGGGTGCTCATATCCTAAAACAAGGCGGGCAATTGTTCTACAAGGCTGCTGAAAACGAGTCAAGCGCTATCCCGGTAAGTTATAATACCCTGACGACGCCCAAAGGCGGGCAATATCAGCTAATCCTTGCCGACGGCACCAAAGTATGGCTAAATGCCGCCTCATCATTAAAATTTCCAACCGCCTTTGTTGGCAGCGAAAGGATTGTTGAGCTAACCGGCGAAGCATATTTTGAGGTGGCGAAAAACGCGAAACAGCCATTTAAAGTAAAAACTTCCGGTCAAATTGTGCAGGACATAGGTACCCGGTTCGATGTAAATTCCTATACAGACGAAGACGCTGTAACAACCACCCTGGTTGAAGGCAGTGTGAAAATATACGACGCCCAGGGGCAAACCCTGATCAGGCCCGGGCAGCAATATTTGTCAAAAATGACTGGCTTGCCCGAAGTAAAGACTGATGTGGATATTGACGAGGTAACGGCCTGGAAAAGCGGCATGTTTCAATTTGATGATGCCGATATAAAGACCATCATGCGACAAATAAGCCGGTGGTACAATGTGGATGTTGAATACCTGGGGCAATTGCCCGCATCAACCTATCACGGCCGGATTTCGAGAAACTCAAATGCATCAACAGTTTTAAAGATACTGGAGCTAAGCGGTATCAATTTTACAATAGAAAGGGGGAAAATTATCGTAAAATAATCACTGGTAAATTAAAAGCTGAAGGGCGGGGCCCGGGGGCTTACCAGCAAAAAAGCCGGAACGTGTTGCGAGCACCTCCGGCCAAATGGCTGGGCTAAACATGATAGCGTAATTTGAAATCTGTTCCAAACCCAAAAACCAAATAAATATATGGAAATTTCTACCATTTATCCGTTGAGGCATCACTACTCGCGGCTTAAAAAGATAATGTTGGTTATGAAACTAACTATTGCTCTTGTCACATTGTTATGTCTGCACTTACATGCCGCCACATTCGGCCAGAACATAACGATAACGAATAAAAATATAAAACTTGAAAAGGTTTTAACGGAGATCGAAAAACAAAGCGGTTACACCTTCTGGTACAAAACGGATGTTATAAAGCAATCCTATAAAGTTTCGCTGGATGTAAAGGATCTTAGCCTGGAGAACACCCTTGAGCTTTGCTTTAAAGACCTGCCGATAACCTTCAAAATAGTACAGAAAACAATTGTACTGGTTGAAAAAACGGCAGCGGGCGCTGAACCGGCACAGGTTGATCTTATTGCAATAACCGGAAAGGTGACTGACGAACAGGGGGCCCCGCTTCCCGGCGCGACGGTGAGGGTAAAAGGCACTAATACATTCGCATCAACTGATGTGAATGGCAGTTTCAAGATAACAGTCCCTGATAAATCAGCTGTGCTTGTAGTTTCGTTTATAGGTTACAACGTGCAGGAGGTCACTGTTGGCGACCGAACCAATATCAGTATCAGCCTTACACCTGCAGTAAACTCATTGAACAGCATAGTTGTAACTGCCCTGGGTATAAAGCGCGAAGCAAGATCCCTGGGCTATTCGGCTCAAACGGTTGGAGGCGAAGACCTCACCAAAGCCGACCCGCCGAATGTTGCCCTGGGCTTGATGGGGAAAGTATCCGGTTTAAACATTACCATGCCTAATGGTGTGGAAGGCGCCTCTACTCGAATCGTTATCCGGGGTAATAACAATCTTTGGGGTAATAACCAACCCCTTATTGTAGTCGATAACGTGGTGATCGATAATGAGCCCATGCAACCGGGCGGAAAGATCCAATCCAACATTGACGTACTAAGCCAGGGTAACACAGACGTTTCTCAGCCACCCACCGATTACGGGTCATTTTTAAACACCGTGAACCCGGATGATATTGAAAGCATTAACGTGCTGAAGGGGCCAACGGCGGCAGCTTTGTATGGTGCACGCGGCGCAAATGGCGTTATACTTATTGTTACCAAGAAAGGAACGAAAAAGAAGGGCTTTGGAGTTGATTATAATTATTCGATACTGTGGAATGACCCGTACAGGTATATTGAAACGCAGCATGAATTTGGGAACGGGATGACGGAAGCGCTTTATTCTGCCAATCCGCCTTTTTATAAAAATGGCAGCGGAGACAACAGGGAAGAAAATATCGCCAGTGACCCGTACGGCCCGGATGGAAACATACCGGGAGCTTATGTAAGTCCCGGCGTTACGAGTGCCGCCGGCGGAGCATTTTACAATTACATCGGTTTCCCCGGAGACGGAGCCTCATGGGGGCCACGAATGTCGGGACAACCATTGGTTTGGTGGGATGGGCAAACCAGGCCTTATACGCCAAATTCCAATATCTTCCAAAGCTTCTACAAAATGGGTAACACGCAAACTAATAATATTGCTGTTTCAGGCGGAGGGGATTTGGGTACATTGCGTGTATCATACACCCGCACAACAAATGACGCCATTACCTATAACAGTAATAATACAACCAACACATTCAACCTCGGTTCCTCTATCAACGTTAGCCAAAAAGTAAAGGTTGAAGCGACAGCCAGCTATAACAACCTGGTCAGGTTTAATCCGCCAAACGTTTATGGTGAAAATGGCAATAACGCAGGCAATATTGGTGTTGGTTACAATACCGTTTACAATGTACCAGCTGATTATAAGCCAATTGAAAGAGGTCTTTCAACTAACCCGGACGGATCGCAAAACACCACCGTGCTGTCAAAGGCACCCTGGGATTACGGACAGCAGTATTACTGGTGGAACCTTTATAACAATAATACCACATTTACACAAAACCAGCTCATCGGCTCCATTTCGCTTAATGCCGAAATTACCCCCTGGCTAAACGCCAGCGGAAATGTCGGACTCGATTATTATACCAGCCAGTTCGAAACTAAAGATTATCCTACAGACGCGGCAGGATTGGACGGACAGTATTCCAACGATGTGGCCAATACGTTTACCGAAAACCTGGACGGCAGGCTGGTGTTCCATAAAGAGAAAATAGCAAAAGATTTCAACGCCAGTTTAACACTCGGTGCAAGACACTATTATACCAACTTGTACGATCTGTCGGCAAGCAACCCTGGGCCGTTTAGCTATCCGTTTGTTTACAACTTGTACAATTATGGGGGCGCCGCCGCAAATTATCCGCGGCCGAACGAGAACCGGGATGAGATGGAAATTAACTCCGTTTATGCGCTGGCTAATTTATCGTACAAAAACTACCTGTTTTTGGATCTGTCGGGAACTAATGATTGGTCCTCGACGCTGCGCCCTACAAACTGGAGCTATTTCTATCCTTCAGCAAGTTTGAGCTTTGTGTTTACAGATGCCTTTAACATGAAGTCGGTAAGAAACTGGCTGAGCTACGGAAAGCTGCGACTCAGCGAGGCGTCAAGCGCCAACGCATACCTGCCTTATCAAAACGGATTAATTTACAACAACCAAAATCTGTTCCCTGGTTTTCAAAATGGCCTGGCGCTGCCCAGCGCTTACCCTACTAACATAGGGCCTCAGCGCTCAAAATCATTTGAAATAGGGCCTGACCTGGGGTTTTTTAATGACAGGCTGAATGTGAATTTTACCTACTATAATACCTATTCGGATCACCAGATATTACCTATTCCTGTGGCTAATTCATCAGGGCTCGGCAGTGTGCTGATCAACTCCGGAGCCTTGCGTAACCGGGGCATCGAATTCACGGTGAACGCCAAAGTGATCGATGGCAAAGATTTCGCATGGGATGTAACACTAAATGGTGCACACAACCAAAATAAGGTGGTTTCCTTAGCACCGGGAATTAATTACTTGCCCTTAGGCTCATGGTTTGGCGGTGATGGCGTTTCCGAAAGAGTAAATGTGGGTGACGATTACGGCAATATCTATGGGTACGACTATAAATACGTGAATGGTCAGAAAGTTGTAAACCTTGTTTATGCTGACGGGATGAACACCGGGAATGGACCGGTTCTGGGCGCGCAATACGCCACGTCGAGCGACATCGTTAAAATTGGTAATGCAACACCCAAACTAACGGGTGGTATCTCGCAAACTTTCCGGTATAAAAACCTTAGCATCTACGTCCTTACTGATTTTAAGGTCGGTGGGCAGGTATGGTCAGGCGATTATGCGACCATCATGGGCCAGGGTATAGCACCCGAAACCGCCTGGGAACGGGACGGACACGGGCTGCCCTATACTTTTCCCGACGGAACAACAGGAAATGTTGGCGTAATACTACCCGGCGTCGTGTTGAATCCTTCCACAGGCCTCTACCAGCAAAATACAGCTGTTGTAAACTCGTGGTGGAAGTATGCGGGCAATTATCAATCGTGGGATAATGTACCCATTGTGCGCACCAATTCAGTATTTAATGATTCCTGGGGAAAGCTGCGCGAGCTAAACATTACCTATAACCTGCCAAAAGATTTGGTAAGTAAGACAAAAGTGTTCCAAACCTTATCGTTTTCGTTAGTGGGGCGCGACCTGTTTTACCTGTTTACCACGCTGCCGGATAAGATAAACCCTGAAAGTTCTCCTACCACTTCAAACGTTCAGGGTATACAATTTGGAGGGTTACCGGGAGTACGTTCTTATGGTTTTTCCATCAAGGCGGGATTTTAATATAGTTTTTTTAAAGAACTCTTAAAAAATAATGTTATGTCGAAGTACTATAATATAAGATACCGGGCAGGAATGATGGTCGCTGTGCTGCTTGCATCAATTTTTGCATCCTGCACCAAAAATTTTCAAAAAGAAAATGCGACCTGGAACGGTTCCGCAACAGCAACTTTGCAACAGATTTACCTGGGTATTGGGTCAAATATGGATGCCACAGCCCAGGGGGAAGACAATGCCGGCACCAGGTGGTTATATCCCATTACGCAGCAGGGCGCCGTATACGCAACATCCGACTATAGTTATGGCCAGGGGGCAAACTGGACCGGTTTTTACCAAAACTTAGCGGCCATGAATCAAATGTTTAGCACGATGGCCGCAAGCCCCGACTCTGCTACCTACACCAATGCTGTAGCCATGCTGAAGGTGCTAAGGGCATATCAGGCGCTTGAATTGTCGAATTTTTATGGAGATATTCCATACTCGAAAGCCGGAAGGGGGCTCTCGGGATCCACAACCGACCTTACAGTACCTTATGATAAGCAACAGGCAATTTATCTCTCCTGTTTAAAAGATCTGACCTGGGCTGTTAACAATTTCAATACCACCAGCTCTACCCAATATTCGTTTGGCTCCAGCGAGTTTCTTTTGTTGAACAATATTGCGCAATGGATAAAATTTGCGAACTCGCTTCGTTTGCGTTACGCGCTTACCATGTACGATAAAGATAATGGTGATGCAGGACCGATTATTGCTGACGCATTGACCAAGCCTTTGTTGACCGACCCCGTTAATGATGTGGTAGGTTTGAGTGCAACTAATATCCCAGGTTTAGGTTTCGATAACAATGCTGCCGGCAGAGGGTTCTCATTCCGCCAGGAGTGCCGTCTCCGGATGGGAAGCACCATGTGGAATTTGATGAGCAATAACAACAATACCGACGGCAGCGGAATCTTCGATCCGAGATGTAAGATTTACTTCGAAGTAAACGGAAATGGCGACTGGGCACCTTATCCGCAAGATCCGCTTACTCCCATAGTTGACGGCGGCGACCCATATAATGTAGCCAGGGATGGTGATTGGACACTGGATAAAGCGGGCAATTTGTATTCGGATTTTAACTACTATTGGGGCAGGGATGGCGTTGAGGGCGGATCGACTAATCCTATCCCGGAAATTTTTATGACTCCGGCCGAAGTACATTTTCTGAAAGCCGAGGTATATGCACGGGGCATTGCAGGCGTTGCTCAAAATATGGCCACCGCACAAACTGAATATGAGGCAGGGGTAACCGCTTCCCTTACTTTTTGGGACACGATGGCTTTTAATTCTTCCGTCTGGGTTGTTAATAAACCAGCCTCGGCCACTCCAAGCAATGCGGATATTACCGCGGTATTGACCAATCCGAAAGTTGCTTTTAACACGGCAAATGCAGTTCAACTCATTTATGCACAAGAGTGGATTGACCTTTTCCGCCAGCCAT
>DASRTD010000294.1:0-16606 GCA_035656115.1 Mucilaginibacter sp. | reverse complement strand
AAACTCGGTTTTGAACAGATATTCATTTCAAAATACAACCTTCCGTCCGGCGGACAGGATAAAAAGGGGATCGACCTTTCGCGATATAAGATCGACATCAAGGTGGTAAGCAGTATTGAAGAGGTATTTGAAATACTGTTCGGCTGATTTCGCCGTTAAACGGTTTAAAAATTCCGAAATTCACCTTACATCAATCCGAAATCGTAAGTCCGGCAACTAAAATCCGAAAATATCCGCATATTTGGTAGCATGACCAATATCTGTTTAGTTGAGGACGAACAAAAAGTGGCAGCCTTTATTTGCAAAGGACTGGAAGAGAATGGCTATGCGGTAAAAGAAGCCAAAAACGCCACGCTCGCCAGGGCGCTGCTACAATCCGCCGATTTTGACTTGTTGATCCTCGACGTAATGCTGCCTGACATGAACGGCATCGACCTTTGCCGGGAGATACGGCAAACGGATAATAAGACACCTATCCTGATGCTGTCCGCGCTTGACCAGGTGCAAAATAAAGTATCAGGCCTGAAGGCCGGGGCAGACGATTACCTGGTTAAACCCTTTCATTTCAGCGAATTGCTTGCGAGAATAGAAGCGCTGCTGCGGCGGCAAAGCGGAAGCGCCGCCGAAGATCATATTTTAGCATTTGATGACCTGAAATTGGATACCTGGAGCAATACTGCTGAACGGGCGGGCAGTGTGATCACGCTTACCGCAAAAGAATTTACGCTGCTGGAGCTTTTTATGCGCCATCCCAATAAGGTTTTGTCAAGGGATTACATCGCCGAGCAGGTTTGGAAGATCAGCTTTGATACGGGCACTAATTTTATAGATGTTTACGTAAATTATTTACGCAACAAAATAGAAAAAGGCTTTAATAACAAGCTGATCCACACCGTTATCGGCATGGGATATATCCTGAAGAGCGACAGGTAACGACGCGTAACGATCACTTTTCGAAACCGGGCTGAAAACTGATGAAAATAAAAAACAGGCTTTCGCTTTACTTTACGGCACTCAGCGCCATTGTGCTGCTAATTGTCGAGGTTGTTATATGCATCATCTTCAGCTCCCTTATCAAGTCCGACTTCTATGATCATCTGATGTACCGCGCCAATGTCGCCGCGCAGTTGTACCTGGAAGCTGACGAAATATCGGCCGATTCCCTCAGCCACGTCCGGGCCCGCTACCTGCAACCTATACCACACGAAGTGATCCGTTTTTATGACGACAAAAATGCTGCCTCGTTCATCAATGACAAAAACCAGTTTTGGTCGGCGCCGGTAATCAATATGGTGCGAAAGCGGAAAGAGGTGCAGTTTGCCGAAGGCGACAGGCAAACCGTCGGCATTTACTATAACGATAACCAGGGAAATTTTGTGATCCTTGTTTCGGCCGACGACTTCCAGGGGCGCAAACGCTGGCTCGACCTGGTTGAAAGCATGTCGATACTGCTCATCAGTGTAACCACCGGCCTTTTTATTACCAGCCGCTTATTTGCTGAAAAAGCGTTGGAACCGATTGATAAAGTTATTAAACAAATGCGCCAGGTGAGGGCGGGGAGTTTGAACATGCGGGTTGATGAAGGCAACGGCAAGGACGAGATAAGTGCGCTGGCACACAATTTTAACCAGGTAATTGCGCACCTGGAAAACGCATTCGAGTTGCAGCAAACTTTTGTAACTAACGCTTCGCACGAACTTCGCACACCTATTACAACCATTATCGGGGAGATAGAGATTACATTGAATAAAATTCGGAGCCAGGCCGAGTACGAGCAGACTTTGCATTCGGTGCTTAATGACGCAGAGCGATTGAACGAAACCATTACCAGTTTGCTTGAACTGGCACAGGTGGATATGAACTATACACAGCCCGCTCTGAAGCCCGTTGCGATTGATGAACTGGTATGGGAACTGGAAGAATACTGGACAGCAAAGGAAGGCAAGGGCTTGTTTTCAGTCAATATAATTCACTTGCCCGACGATCACGAAAAGTTGCAGTTACAGGCAAACAAAACGCTGCTCACCATTGCCTTTAATAACATAATCGGCAATGCCTTTAAGTTTTCAGGAAATAAACCGGTGAAATGTGAGTTAAACGCCGACGAAGAACGCATCGCTGTTGCCATAACCGACCAGGGAATAGGCATTGTGCCTGATGAACTGGAAAAAGTTTTCGAGTCGTTTTACCGCGGAAAAAATGTAAAGGGCTATAATGGAAACGGAGTTGGCCTGTATGTAACCCAAAAAATAATCGGCCTGTTTAACGGCGCCATTCGTATTGATTCGGTGCCAGGCAGCAGTACCACTGTCACAATACAGTTCGTAAGGTAAACCCTGATCAAATTTTAATCGATTTTTAATTTCCAGAGTGTTTTTTTATCAATTTTACCTTCAAACGGTAATTTTATTGTAATTACACGCCTTATAAGATAAATTCTAATCGCAATTTAATCTTCCTCTAATTTAGCTTTAATTAAAGAAGCTTATTTTTACGGCCACTGATATATGATGTTTGAAAAATTGATTCGCACACTATACTTACTCGTAATTTGTTCGTTTTTTACCGGATTTTTTGCGTCAGCACAGCCCCCTCAAACTGATACGCTTAAATTGACCGTTAAACAGGCCGAAGACCTGTTTTTAAAAAACAACCTGCAGCTGATCGCGCAGCACTACAATATTGATATTGCCCAGGCGCAGGTAATAACGGCCAAGCTGTTCCCCAACCCCGACTTCAGTGTTTCAACCGGCCTTTACGACCAAAACACCCACCGGTTTTTTGATTACAGCAGCGGCCAGGACGAATATGCGGGCAGCATCTCCCAGTTGTTTACCACCGCCGGCAAACGAAACAAAAATATCCAGCTGGCTGTTATCGGCGTGGAACAGTCGAAATATCAGTTTTTTGATTTTCTGAGAACGCTCAAAGCCTCGCTACGCAGCGATTTTTTTACCATATACTTCCAGCAGCAATCGGTTAAAGTATATGATACCGAGATCCGCACCCTGCAGCACATATTGAAGGCCTACCAGGAACAAAACGCCAAAGGCAACATCGCCGAAAAGGACGTTTTGGGCATCCAGTCGCAACTCTATTCGCTACAGGCAGAGCTGGCAGGTTTGCAGGTTAGCGTCGATGCCTCCATCAGCCAGCTGCAGTTATTGATCAGGACAAAACCTTCCACCTACATCGATGCCCAATATACTTATGATATGGACGGTAAAGATGTACTAACTGCCGTGCCTTATCAAAAACTGCTCGATTCGGCTTATGTGAATCGTTATGACTTGCGTCTCGCCAAAGCGACCGTGGACTACAACGACATGAATTTGAAATACCAAAAGGCACTGGCCGTACCTGATTTTAACCTGTCGCTGGGCTACGACAAACGCGGCAGCTATGTATTAAACTACAATTCATTGGGGCTGGAATTTAACCTCCCTTTTTTTAACCGCAACCAGGGTGGTATTAAACAAGCTCAGTTAACTATCGACCAGGGCAAGGTGCAGCTGCAAAGCACACGGGACCAGGTAGATAATGATATATCCGTAAATTACCTGATGGCATCGCGCTACGAAAAACTCAGCAACAGCTTCGATCCAAAATTTAAGGGCGACTTCACCCACCTGATACAGGAAGTGGTTAAAAACTACGAGGTGCGGAATATCGGCCTGATCGAGTTCCTGTATTTCTACGATTCTTACAAGGTAAATGCGGTTCAGCTAAATAACATTCAGCTCAGCAGGGTCACCGCGCTCGAACAGCTTAATTATGTTACCGGCACCCCATTTTTTAATCAATAAATAGCTTTTCAATATCACTAATTCCATGAAGAAAAGGATGATGAAACATAGCATAGGCGCGATATCGTTGGGATATTTATTATTCAATCTCGTTTCCTGCTCATCAAACCAGGCCGAAGATGTAAGGCAGCCCTACGTAGTGCCGGACTCCCTGTTCCGCACACTGGTGATCGATACCGTAAAGACTTCCCAAATTACCGATGCCATTAAATTTAATGGCATGGTTGATTTTAATACCGATAAAGTGGTTAGTGTTTTTCCGCTGATCAGCGGAAATTTACAGGATGTAAGTGTGATGCCGGGAGATTATGTTCATGCCGGGCAGGTTTTGGGCATGGTTAAAAGCCCGGAAGTGGCCAATTACAACGCTGCCCTCGTCACAGCCGAAGCCAATGTGAGGCTGAATGCCAAATTGCTCGACCAGCAAAAAGATTTGTTTAAAAGCGGGCTGGCCTCGCAGATCGATATCACCAACGCCGAGGTGGCCTATGAGCAGGCAGTAGCGGCCAGGGTTGCGGCTGAAAAGATATTGAGCATAAACGGTAACAACAAAAACGGCGAATACCAGATCAAATCGCCGATCGAGGGTTTTATGGTTCAAAAAAATGTAACCAACGGGATGGCCATCCGCACAGATAACGGCGGGGCGCTGTTCACCATTTCCGACCTGAAGAATGTTTGGATACAGGCCAATGTTTACGAGGAAAACATTGGAAGAGTTCATGAAGGCGATATGGTGGATGTGACCACCATTTCGTACCCGGATAAAGTTTTCAAGGGGAAAGTGGACAAACTGATGAACGTGCTCGACCCTACCAGCAAAGTGATGAAAATGAGGGTGGTATTAGACAATCCTGGTTACCTGTTAAAACCGCAGATGTTTGCAACGGTGACCAGTTATAATAAAGAAAATAAACAAGCGGTGTCGATATCCAGGAAGGACCTTGTTTTTGATCACAGTCAATACTATGTAATTGTGATTACAGGTAAAAAGGAAGTGCAGATCAGGCCGGTGGAGATCATCGGCATGAATGGCGAAACAGCTTATATCAAGGCTGGTGTTAACCCGGGCGAAAGGCTGATCGGCTCGGAGGCCATCCTTATTTATGGCTCATTAAACAGCTAATATCAGCGCGCCTTATCAGCTGACTAAAATACCGGTTCAGTTGCTCGCTAATTTAAAAATTCAACAAGTCAATAATTGAACTTATAATGAACAAATTTTTACGGGGTGTTATTGGATTTTCACTAAAAAACAAATACCTCATTTTGTTTGCATCTGTTGTATTGATAATTTCCGGGGTGATCATCTTTATGCAAATGCCTATTGAGGCTTTTCCGGATGTTACCAATACCGAAATAGACATTATCACCCAATGGCCCGGCCAAAGCGCCGAGGAGGTTGAAAAACTAGTAACCATACCGATCGAGATCGCTCTAAACCCGGTTCAATATAAAATAAGCCTGCGGTCTACCACCATTTTCGGACTGAGCTATGTGAAGGTAATTTTCGACGATAACATAAAGGATCCTGAAGCCCGTCAGCAGGTCATGTTTTTGCTGAACAATGCTACCCTGCCCAACGGCATTACGCCGGCCGTACAGCCGCCCACCGGCCCCACGGGTGAAATATACCGCTATACCTTAAAAAGCACCTTCAGGGATGTAAGGGAACTGAAAACCATACAGGACTGGGTGATCGACCGCCGCCTGAGGGCCATCCCCGGTATCGGCGATATCAACAGCTTTGGCGGCAAGACGAAAACCTACGAGATCACTGTCGATCCTGGCAAGGTAGCAACTTTAGGCCTTACCCCGCTCGACGTGTTTGCCGCCATTCAAAAAACCAATATCAATGTTGGCGGCGATATGATCATCCAAAATAACCAGGCCTTCGCGGTAAGAGGCATCGGTTTAATAAATGACATCAACCAGATCAGAAATATTGTCATCAGCAATAACAATGGCGTACCCGTGCTGGTGAACAGTGTAGCCACGGTATCCATCTCCAACGTACCCCGCCTTGGATGGGTGGGCCGCAGCGATGCACTAATCGATAAGCATGGCAAAAGAACGGTGAAGGATGATGAAGATGTTGTTGAAGCAATTATCGTGATGCGGAAGGGCGAGAACCCAACCCAGGTGGTAAACGCACTGAAAAGGGAGGTTAACAAGCTTAACAACGATGTGCTGCCGGCAGATACGAAAATTGTGCCCTACTATGATCGGTCCGACCTGATCGGTTACGCAACTCATACGGTGCTGCACAACCTGGTCGAAGGTATCCTGCTGGTTACCTTGCTGGTATCACTGTTTATGTTTAACTGGCGCACCACGCTTATCGTGTCGATCATTATTCCGATGGCGCTGCTGTTTGCCTTTATTTGCCTGCACCTGATGGGCATGTCGGCCAACCTGCTCTCATTAGGCGCTGTCGACTTTGGGATCATTATCGACGGGGCAGTGGTGATGGTGGAAGGCATGTTCGTATTTCTTGACCATAAGGCTTTACAGGTTGGAATGGACCGTTTCAACAAACTTGCAAAACTCGGTATGATCAAGAATAATGGCGCTCAATTGGGCAAAGCCATCTTTTTTGCAAAACTGATCATCATAACCGGTTTGCTGCCGGTATTTGCCTTTCAAAAGGTAGAAGGAAAAATGTTTTCGCCGCTCGCTTATACGCTTGGCTTTGCCTTGCTTGGCGCCTTGATCACCACACTTACCCTGGTGCCTGTGCTCATCAGCATGCTGCTCAATAAAAATGTACACGAAAAGCATAATCCGTTTGTGCACAATTTAACCGGCTTCATGCTTTTTGGCTTCAAAAAGGCTTTTAAGAATAAAACGCTGGTTGTTACCATTTCATTTATTGTAATGGGGATAGGTTTATATTCTTTTAAATTTCTGGGCAGCGAGTTTCTACCCGAGTTAAACGAAGGCTCTATATGGCTTAGGGTTCAGTTGCCCTACAGCGTATCGCTCGACAAGTCAGTGGAGACGGCCAAACAGGTGCGTCAAATACTCATGACTTTCCCCCAGGTGCAATATGCAGTATCGCAAACAGGCCGGCCGGACGACGGTACAGACGTAGCCGGCTTTTACAACAACGAATTTGATGTGCTGATGTACCCTGAAGATGACTGGAAGCCTAAAATAACAAAAGAAGCACTGATCGACCAGATGAATGCAAAACTGTCCAATATCCCCGGCGTTGATCTTAACTTTTCGCAGCCAATCATGGATAATGTGGAGGAGGCTGTCTCGGGGGTTAAAGGCTCTATCGTGGTAAAAGTATACGGGGACTCCCTGGATTATATGGAGGGCAAAGTGGATGAAGTTTACAACATACTCAAAGGAGTGAGAGGTATAGAAGACCTTGGGGTGATGAGGAGCATCGGTTTGCCAGAACTCGACATCAACCTCGATCAGCAAAAAATGGCCCAATATGGTGTAGCCACCGCAGATGCGAATTCAGTAATATCGATGGCTATAGGCGGACAGGCCGCATCTACACTTTATGAAGGCGTTCGGACCTTTGATATCCGGGTACGTTTCCCCGCGGCGTTCCGCAGGACCCCCGAAGATATCGGCAACCTGCTGGTGCCCACGCAAAACGGATCAAAAGTTCCGATAAGGGAAATAGCAAATATCAGCCAAAAAACAGGCCCGTGTTTGATTTTCAGGGATGAGAATGAGCGTTTTGCAACGCTAAAGTTTTCCGTCAGGGGAAGGGACATGGGCAGCACTATCGCCGAGGCGCAGGAAAAAGTTGATGCAAAAGTAAAAGTAAAGCGAGGTTATCACCTGGCCTGGCAGGGCGACTTTGAAAACCAACAGCGCGCCGAGAAGCGCCTTACACAGGTAGTGCCTGTGAGTTTGGCGCTTATTTTCCTGCTGCTTTTTGTGATGTTCGGCAATTTTAAGGATGCAGCGCTGGTATTCCTGAACGTGCCTTTTGCCATCGTGGGAGGCATCGCGGCATTGCTGCTCACCGGGACCAATTTCAGTATCTCGGCAGGTATCGGCTTTATAGCGTTATTCGGTATCTGTATACAGGACGGCGTGCTGCTCATCACCGTGTTTAAACATAACCTCGACACGATAAGAGGTGAGCGGCTTACGCTGTACACCTCTATTGTGCTGGGCGTAAATTCAAGGATCAGGCCGGTAATGATGACGGCGCTGATGGCCGCAATTGGACTTTGCCCCGCGGCGCTTTCCCATGGTATTGGTTCCGAAAGTTCCCGCCCGCTGGCCAGGGTCGTGATTGGGGGCATCCTGTGTGCTATGGTATTCAGCCTTTGGGTGTTCCCGCTGATTTTTGGCTGGGCATACAGGAAAACGGACAAAACAACAAGATAATAAAGAAACGTAATACCCCTGATAAAACTAATACCCCTGTAGAATTAATACCCCTTAAGTTAATACCCCTGGTGTTATTGTGCGACGGGCAGTGCAACTTAAATGTTGCATTGCCTGAAAGCACTTTTTTAATGCAATATTATTGAGTTAATTTGATGAAAATCAATTAGTGATCGATTAGAAATTAATTTAGTAGGATAATATTGCCATGTCCAAATACCATTATAAAGAATTGACGGCCAGTTTGGCGTTATCTGCTGTGTTGTTAACGCAGGGCTGTCATCGCGCAGATACATCGGGTGATGCAAAGCAAACATTCAAAGTAACAGATACTTTATTGAGAAGCCTGCTGATTGATACGGTGCAGGAAGCGAGTGCGTTGTCGCAATTAACCCTAACCGGCAGTATCGCCCCCGATGAAACCAAGATGGTAAAGATATTTCCACTGGTAAGCGGCGTTGCAGAGGAGGTTAAAGTTCAATTAGGAGACGTTGTACAAAAAGGGCAAA
The DNA here is from genome assembly GCA_035656115.1 of Mucilaginibacter sp. GTDB lineage: Bacteria > Bacteroidota > Bacteroidia > Sphingobacteriales > Sphingobacteriaceae > Mucilaginibacter. Next base: position 7,926 of record DASRTD010000294.1, on the reverse strand, counting down.
CACTAGCCATTTTAAAAAGCCCCGAAATGGCAGGCTTTACAAAAGACTTTGTTTCGGCCGAGGCCGAGCTGAAAAACTCGCATCGCATATTGGAGTCGACGGAAGAGATGTACAAGAGCGGCCTGGCCTCGCAAAAGGATCTTGAGCAAGCCCAATCTGACTATAAAAAGGCACAGGCGGAAAACAAACGGGCTGCCGCGGTAATCGGTATAAACAAAAGCAACGACAACGGGTACGAGGTAAGATCTCCGCTTTCCGGTTTTGTTGTCGAAAAAAACCTGACCAGCAATACCCAGGTAAGAGCTGATAACGGCCAGAACCTGTTTACAGTTGCTGATCTTTCGAGTGTATTTGTCCTCGCCAACGTGTACGAGTCGGACATTGCAAAGATACAAACCGGGGATATGGTAAAGATCACAACGCTATCGTACCCCAACAAGATCTTTAGTGGGAAGATCGATAAGATCGATAACATGCTCGACCCCGATAACCGGGCCATGCATGCCAGGATCAGGATCGAAAATCCGGGAAACCTGCTCAAGCCGGGAATGTTCGCCAATATATTGATCAAGGCAAAATCAGGTGAGAACTTGCCTTTTATTAGTTCAAACGTTATTGTTTTTGATAACGACCACAACTATGTTATAGTAGTTGACGGTCCGGCAAAAGTGCATATTCAGCCTATTACGGTGGCAAAAACCGTGGAAGACAGGGCATATATCAGCCACGGTATTAAACCTGGCGACCGGGTGATCGCTTCGCGACAGGTTTACCTGTTCGAATCCCTGAAGGACCAATAAGCCTTTAATAATGCCTGGATATTTAAATATGTAAAACTGAGTCAGCTTGTAAACGTCTGGATCCACAAACAAATAATGAACAGGTTCATAAAAAACATTCTCTCATTCGCTTTAAGGAACAGATTTTTTGTGTTCTTTATAACGGCGCTTTTGGCAGTAGCAGGATACATCAGCTTTACGACCATCAGTATAGATGCCTTTCCCGACGTAACCAATACCACTGTTACCATTATTTCGCAATGGCCAGGAAGGAGCGCTGAAGAAGTGGAAAAGTTTGTTACCCGGCCCATTGAGCTGTCGATGAACCCGACTGAAAAAAAAGTCAGCGTGCGTTCTTCTTCATTATTCGGTCTTTCGGTTGTTACCTTAACGTTCGATGACGATGTGGATTATGCATTCGCCCGCACTCAGGTGAACAATCATATCGGTGATGCCGACTTGCCTGACGGTGTAAGCCCGTCCATTGAGCCTCCATACGGCCCTACCGGCGAAATTTACCGTTTCACGCTGATCAGTAACCATCGCTCGGCCCGCGAGCTCACAACTATTGAAAATTGGGTGGTCGACCGTGAAATACACGCTGTGCCGGGCGTGGCTGATTTAAACAGCTTTGGAGGAGAAGTCAAAACTTACCAGATCACCGTCGATCCTCAAAAAGCCGTTCAATATAATGTTACCCCGCTTCAGCTTTATGATGCGGTATCAAAAAGCAATGTAAACGTTGGGGGCGATGTTATTGAACAAGCCGGGCAGGCCTACGCAGTGCGCGGCATCGGTTTGCTGAATGATATCGGGGAGATTAAGAACATCGTTATAAACAATATTAAAGGCACCCCGATTTATGTAAAAACGATTGGGGAGGTAACCGAGTCAGCACTGCCCAGGCTAGGGCAGGTTGGCCGCGACAAAGACCCCGATGTTGTTGAAGGCATAGTAGTAATGCGCAAGGGTGAAAACCCGGGCGTGGTAATCAAAGCGCTGAAGGAAAAAATAAAACAACTCAATACCACCATCTTGCCCGATGACGTCAAAGTAATGCCTTTTTACGACAGAACGGATCTTATCAACTTTTCGACTCACACCGTACTCCATAACATGTTTGAAGGGATTATTTTTGTTACTGTCATCGTATTCCTCTTTATGGCCGACTGGCGCACCACGCTGATCGTGTCGCTGATTATCCCGCTTTCCCTTCTATTTGCCTTTATCTGCCTCAAATTAAAGGGCATGTCCGCTAACCTGCTTTCCATGGGCGCTATCGATTTCGGGATCATTATTGACGGGGCGGTGGTGATGGTGGAAGGCATATTTGTAGTGCTTGATCACCGTGCCAGGGAAATTGGCATGGAGCATTACAACAAGATCAGCAAGTTGGGGATGATCAAAAAGGCGTGTATGGTGAACGGTAAGGGCATCTTCTTTGCAAAGCTCATCATCATCACCGGGTTACTCCCCATTTTCAGCTTTGAAAAGGTAGAGGGCAAGATGTTTTCTCCCTTAGCCTGGACGCTGGGTTTTGCATTATTAGGGGCTGTTGTCCTTACCTTTACTTTCGTACCGGCCTTTGCAAGCGTTTTACTGCGTAAGGATGTAAGGGAAAAACATAATGTGTTTGTCGAGTTTGTCACGCGCAATGCGATGAAATTCTATTCGTTTTGCTTCAAAGCCCGAAAAATAGTTTTTCCCATCGCCATTATTGCATTAGTAATGAGTTTGGCCGCATTTGAATTATTGGGAACAGAATTTTTACCTGAGTTGAATGAAGGTGCCATTTATGTGCGTGCTACAGGGCCCTTTAGCATATCGCTTAAGGAATCGGTGCGGCTGGCAAACGAGATACGCAGTATTTTTTTGAGTTTTCCCGAAGTAAAACAAGTCATGTCGCAAACGGGCCGCCCGAACGACGGCACTGACGCCACCGGTTTTTATAACATCGAATTCCACGTGGATATTTATCCGGAAGACGAATGGAAATCAAAGAAAACCAAGGAGGAGTTGATACAGGCGATGCAGGAAAAGCTAAAAAACTTTCCGGGCATCGACCTTAATTTTTCCCAGCCGATCTCCGATAATGTGGAAGAAGCGGTGTCGGGGGTAAAGGGGTCGATCGTGGTTAAAATGTTTGGCGATAATTATAAATATATCGAGGGCAAAGAAGTTATTATCGATTCTATCCTGAATACTGTACAGGGCATCGAAGACCTGGGGATCATGCACAATATGGGCCAGCCGGAGTTGCAGATAGACCTCAATCAACAAAAAATGGCCCAGTATGGCGTAACGGCCGCTGACGCAAATGCTGTTATCGAAATGGCCATAGGCGGTAAGGCCGTAACCCAAATTTACGAGGGCGAGCGGAAATTCGACCTTCGCATACGGTATCCGGAAGATTTCAGGAAAAATGAAGAGTCCATCGGTGACTTGCGTGTTCCTACGCTTAACAATAATACGGTGCCTCTTCGTGAAATATCTGCCATACAGAAGATCACCGGCATCAGTATGATCTACCGCGATCATAACCAGCGTTATGGGGCCATAAAATTCTCGATACGCGGCAGAGACATGGGCAGCACCATCAAGGAGGCCCAGGACAAAGTAAATGCAAGGCTCAAACTGCCCAAAGGTTATACTCTTGAGTGGGCGGGAGATTTTGAAAACCAACAACGCGCAACAAAAAGGTTAGGCCAGGTTGTACCGATCAGCTTGCTTATTATTTTCTTTATTCTGTTTATCCTTTTTGGCAATTTCCGCGACTCACTGCTGGTTTTAAATAACGTGCCGTTTGCTATTATGGGGGGCATCCTGGCCCTCCTTGTCACGGGCGTAAACTTTAATATTTCTGCGGGCATCGGTTTTATCGCATTGTTTGGTATTTGTGTGCAGAATGGGGTTATCCTGATCACGAAGTTTAAATCTAATATTACAGAATTGCGGCATCATACCACCTGGACATCATTCGCTGTGTCTATCAAAGATGGCGTGGCCGATCGTCTGCGCCCGGTAATAATGACCGCATTGATGGCCGCTATTGGCCTTACGCCGGCGGCAATGTCGCACGGCATCGGGTCCGAGGCTTCCAGGCCGTTGGCCATTGTAGTTATCGGCGGGCTGATCACCAATACCATATTTAACCTGTTTATTTTCCCAATCGTTTTCTTCTGGTCATACCGCCGGCGGGTAGAAAGCGGCATAGTCAGCAGGATATAGATAAGTGACTAATACCAGGAAGATACGATATATATTTTGATGGCAAGTGCAGCTAAAAGCTGCACTTGCCTGACACATTTAAGGCTTGCATATTTCCGCAGGATGTCCCAAAACATTTTTTTAGAAAATTTTGTTAAGTTTGTGCGTGTGCTGTTCCTTAAATCATCTGTTCATGAAACACATCAACCCGGGAAACAAAAAAAGTACTATATTTTTTCTTTTTTTCTTCTTGTTTGCAGCCAAACAAGGTTTTGCACAATTGATCTACCAACCCTATTCCTACCAGTTTTATCAGAAGCTTAACACTGTTGTTTATTCGCCGTCGTCGAATCTGCACACCGCATTAAAACCATATTTTATTGGCGATTCCAGCGTAATGAGGCCGGCTTATGACTCATTGATGATGTCGAATGTTGATAATACAGGGAAAAGCTGGCTGCACAAGGCTTTGTTTAGCGGCCATCCGGTTGATGTGAAAAACAAAGATTATACGCTGACTGCCGATCTTTTGGTCGACCTCCAGGCAGGGCGCGAATTTACCCAGCCAAAGACGACGTACCTGAATTCGAGGGGCTACCAGGTGGCCGGAACCGTCGGCTCAAATTTCTTTTTTTACACGAGCGGTTTCGAAAACCAGGGGAAATTTCCGAATTACGAGGCTGCCTACATCAGCCAAACCGGCATGATCCCCGGTCAGGCTTACGACAGGACTTTCCTGGGTTATAACGACTGGTCGTATGTAACGGCGTTAATGGGTTATCGGGCCGGCAAAAACTTTATTATTGCTTTAGGCGAAGATAAAACCTTTATTGGCGATGGCTACCGGTCAATGTTATTATCAGATTATGCATCGTCGTACCCTTTGCTCCGCCTAACTTTTAACCTCGGCAAAAACATTCAGTATATGGCGATGTGGGCGTATATGGAGGATCAGAATGCTGTCGAATTTAATGTATTCGGGAATAACCGTCGAAAATGGGGGGCTTTTCATTATATCGACTGGAATATTACCAATAGGGCCTCTATTGGTTTCTTTAACGCCGTAATTGACGAAGAAGCCAATGACCATGGACGGCTGCATGGCTTTGATATAAATTATTTCGACCCAATCTATTTTTCATCGTCTCTTGGGCCATCGGGGACAGTTCCCGACCACACCCTGGCGGGGTTTAACGGTAAATACAAGGTTTTAGATAAAACTACCATTTACGGTCAAATACTGTTCGACCAATCATTGGCCTCCGTTGATAACAGCAGCGGGCGCGCCTGGCAAATAGGTTTCAAAGGGTCTGACCTGTTTAAAGTTAACAGCCTGAACTATTTGTTTGAATATAATACCGCGGCCCCCTACACCTATTCAAACCAGTATCCCCTGGTAAATTACACCGAGTTAAGTGAGCCCCTGGCCGATCCGCTGGGCGCCAACTTTAAAGAAGCGATAGGTATTTTAAATTACTCGGCCGGAAAATTCGACTTCCAGGGTCAGCTCGACTATGCGAAATACGGCCTCAACACAGGCAATTTGAACTATGGAAAAGTTATAACGCTGGCCGATAATACAAATATACCTGCGGGAAGCGGGGTCACAGGGCAAGGGCTGTCAACAACACTAAAATATGCCGAAGGTACGATTGCCTATATGCTGAATCCAAAATATAACTTTCGCATAGAAGCCGGCGCCTTGCTTCGCCAGGAAACCAATACCCAAAGCGATACAAAAACGGTTTTTATAACACTGGGATTGAGAACCGGTTTCAGGAATTTATATCATGATTTTTAAGATCGTTATGTTTTTGATGATCATTTAATTTATCGCCACTATGAAAAACAACTGCCCGATAAAATATAAAATTTTCCTTACGCTAACCCTGCTAAACTTTATTGCGGCAAAAGTTGCTTTTGCACAGGCAGATTATGTGCCTTATTCATACCAGTTTTATCAAAAACTTAATTCTACATTATATTCAACAAGCACAGACGAACATACCTCGTTAAAGCCCTTTTTTAATGTAGATTCATCGCTAAGACGCCCCTATGATTCGATAATGGACTATGGGGCCGATAACAAGCAACATAGCTTGTTATACACAAAACTATTCAATGAACATCTGATCGACTATAAAGGTTCAGGCTCAACTTTTTATGCCGATCTGTTACCTGACTTCAATATTGGAAGGGATATTTCGGGCAACAAAACAACAAATGTAACTTCACTGGGTTTCCAGTTCGGCGGCAGCGCAGGCAGTAAATTTTACTATAACATCAGCGGTTATGCCAGCACCGCTGTTTTTCCCGAGTATCTGAACACCTATATCAACCAGGTCGGTATTGTTCCGGGCCAGGCCTATGACCGTACTTTGAACCAAAACCCTGAGTGGTATTATTTTACCGGTGTTGCGTCATACACGGCCAGCAAATTCCTGAACATCGAATTAGGAAGGGACAAAACCTTTATTGGCGACGGGTATCGCTCGATGCTGCTATCTGATTATGCTTCGCCCTATTTTTTCTTTAAGCTGACGGGTACGCTGGGAAGCCTGCGGTATATGGCGATGTGGACTTACATGAATGACCCGGCTACTACCTCGCAATACGGCATCAACCGAAATAAATTCGGCGTTTTTCATTATCTGGACTGGAATGTCAGCAAAAGGCTTTCATTTGGACTTTTTGACAACGTGATCGGATTTTTAACGGATGACAATGGGATAAGACGTCCTTTTGACATCAACTACATTAACCCGATCATATTTATGAAGCCAATAAATAATTCAAGCAACGACCCTGATAAATCGTTGCTCGGGCTTACCGGGAAATATAAGATCAGTAGTGGTGTTACCGCCTACGGCCAGTTTGCGCTAAATGAATTTCACTCCTCCGATTTCTTTTCCAGCAATGGCGCCTACGATAATAAATATGGCTGGCAACTCGGTTTAAGAGGGACTAATTTGTTTAACGTTGATAAGCTGAACTTTTTGGTCGAAACGAATAACGCAAAACCGTACACTTACTCGGCAAGGTCATCCATAGAGAATTATTCGGAAAACGGCGAGCCGCTGGCCCACCCCTGGGGCGCAAATTTCAGGGAACTTGTTGGCCTGCTCAACTATAGTTATAAGCGATTCGACTTTAGCGGTGAGGCTGATTTTGGAAGGTATGGGTTTAATCTCGACACATTAAATGAGGGCAAAGATATTTTCAACCTTTATACACACGCCGCAAAATTATATGGCAATTATACGGGGCAGGGCTTAACTACCAATATGGCCTATCTGCAAGGCAAGATAGCTTATGTGCTTAACCCCAAATACAACCTGCGGATAGAGGTTGGCTGGATATACAGGCTAGAGCAAAATAGCGTGTTTGACGACCGGACAAACTGGCTAACGATAGGCCTGAGCAGTTCCTTCCGCGACCTATACTCCGATCTGGCGAGTTTTAAGCCGCATTGAGTTAGTTGCCTGGGCTATCCTCTTAAATCCATCTTAAGCGCCGCACGCAGCTTATATTGCTTTAATGCCTTTGCCAATTTAAGCATCAGGAAAGTGAGTAGTCCCACGCTTATACCCGCTAACACGGCAAGCATAATACTGCCACATAAGTATTGCGCCAGCTTATAGTTGATACTGCTTTTTCCGGCCGGCCCCACCCAATACTTTCCGATTCGGTAGCTGAAATATAAAATGAGCGGGAAAAACGGCGGGAAACTGACCTGTGAAAAAATGACAACCAATACCTTATTTAGCCTGAAGGCGACTCCAACAAAAACGGCAGCAACTGTTTGCAGGCCCCAGGCAGGGATAATGCCGATAAAAATGCCTAACCCTGCTGAAAACGCCTTTATTCCATCGGACTGTGTGGGGTTAGTCAATTCGTCTATGATCTTTCTAAGGGTTTTTTTGGAGAATACGCCTTTGAT